>JBEDBL010000035.1:0-19412 GCA_041177245.1 Verrucomicrobiota bacterium | reverse complement strand
GCCCGGCATCGGAGCGATCGACGGACGCGGCAAAGCGGTGGCCGGCATCCGCGTGACGGGCGGAGCGAGGATCAACCTCGACAGGCTTGTCGTGCAAAACTGCGGCGCAGTCGGCGTTGATTACAGCGGTCGCGATGCGGCGAGCTACAACCAGGCGGCGAGCGTGACGCGCTGCCACTTCAGCGCCAACGGTGACGGCTTGAAGATCGCCAACTCCGGGGCGTTCCAATGTCTGGACAACGAATTCGAAAACAACACCGGCACCGCGCTCGTCATCGACTCGCCCGCCAGCGTCGTTGCCGGAAACGGCTTTTCCGGCAACAAGTCTGCCATCCGCAGCGCTTCGGATCGGGGCGTCATTGCGCGGAACAGCATAAACGACGAAGCAGCGCTCGAACTCACCGCAGAAAGCCAGAGCAATCTCGTGACGGAAAATATCGGCACCGGCGCAGCGCACCAATTAATCGTCGCCGGTTCGACCCAGCAGATTTTTCGCAATGATCTGACCGGAACGGCGACGCTTGATGCGGGCGCCAAAGACATCTTCCTCGTCGGAAATGCGAAACTTTCGGTCGACCCCGCCGCGCCAGGCTTGAGGCTCTTCAATCCCCCGACCTTCGGCCACCCGCACAAGGATCCCGTCATTGTTGCCGGCATGGGACGCTTCGATTTGCCGGTGATCACGGGCGGCAAAGTGCAGCGGGACAAGGACAAGGAACCCGGCATTCCCGCGGTCGATCTGGCGGTGGCGCAGGAAGCCTTGAACCTCGCGCGGACCGAACACCCGAACGACGTGCTCGTGTTGAAACTCCAGGGCGAATTCGTTTCGCGCACCCCCGCGGGCCTCGAGTTGCCGCCGAACACCTGCCTCATTCTCGAAGGCCGCATCCTTGCCGAGTTGGGCACGCCGCTCGAACCCGCCTGGGACCGTGCGGCCGAACACTCGCAAATCATCCTTCTTCCCAAGACCGGCTACTCGTCGGTCTCCGGAGGCAAACTCGACTGTGCGCGTCAGGCTTTCTTCCCCATCAACGCCAAGACCGGAAGCTTCGCGATGATCGAAGGCGTGAACCTCGCCTCTGGCGCGCGCGACGGCATCAACACGAAGACCCGCTCGAAAGATCCCGTCTTCATTTACCGCTGCAATGTCTACGCGAACGGCGGCCGCGGCATCTGGTCCCACGTGGCGACGCGCGTGCACTCCATCGCCAACAACTGCGTGGCCAACAACATGGACGGCATCGACCTTGATGCGGGTTCGATCGAAGGCACAGCGCTTTTCAACACCTGCACGGGCAACCGCCGCCACGGCGTCTTCATCGAGGAGGGCATCCGCGACAACATCGTCTTCGGCAACACGCTCAACGCAAACCTGCAGGCGGGTGTCCATGTCTGGAACGAGGAAGTGGACAAAAACACCGGGCCCAACTTGGTCTCGGCCAACGAGTGCAACGGCAACCGCCGGGGCACCAGCGTGGGCGGCCGCGATGGGGCGAAGACCGCCAACGGCAATTTTTTCTTCAACAATGTCTGCCGCGAAAACTGGCTCGACGGGATTCTCGCCGGCAACTCGCAGGGCAAAGACAACTTCTTCAGCCAGATCATCGTCGGTCAGAACAACGAAAAAGACATCAACAACTCCGCGAGCGCGGCCCCGTTGTTCCTCAACACCACACGCACGGCAAAGCCCTGAGCGGGCTCCCGGTCCACGGCGGAGAATGGAAAAACCTCGAACTTGCCACGGTCGATTTGCCTGCGGGCGTCACCCGTTTCGAATCGCGGGCCGACGAAGATTCTTGGAACGGCGCCCCTGATCTACGCAGTATAACGTTCATACCCACCACCCCCTCACCCCCTGAATATGCCACAATCTTCCATCAACCTTGGCGTCGTCGATTACGCCATCCTTCTCGTTTATTTTGTCTTCGTCCTCGGCATCGGTTTCGCGCTGAAGCGGACGATGAAAGGAAGCAAAGACTTTTTCCTTTCAGGTCAGTCGATTCCCGCATGGGTCACGGGGTTGGCTTTCCTTTCGGCTAACCTCGGCGCCCAGGAGGTCATCGGCATGGCCGCGTCCGGCGCGAAATACGGAATCATGACGAGCCACTTCTACTGGGTGGGTGCGATCCCCGCGATGGTCTTCCTCGCGATCTTCATGATGCCGTTCTACTACGGATCGAAGGCCCGCTCGGTTCCGGAATACCTGAAGCTGCGCTTCGACGAGAAGACGCGGGGCTTCAACGCGATCTCCTTCGCGGCCATGACCATCTTTTCCTCCGGCATCTCGCTGCACGCGCTGGCCAAACTCCTCGAGACGCTGGTGCATTGGGATTACTGGACCTGCATCGCCGTCTCCGCCCTGATCGTGCTGGTCTACATCTTCCTCGGGGGACTCACCTCGGCGATCTACAACGAGGTGCTCCAGTTCTTCATGATCGTGATGGGATTTGCGCCGCTCGTTTATCTGGGATTGCGCGACGTCGGGGGATGGAGCGCTCTCAAGGAAAAACTGATCCCCGTCGCGACTTCGCAGGGATATGCAGCGGGAACCTGGACCCACTCTTGGGCCCAGATGGGCAGCCCGATCGAAAATCCCATGGGCATCGGCTGGTTCGGAATGGTCATGGGTCTAGGTTTTGTTTTGTCCTTCGGTTACTGGTGCACCGACTTCCTTGTCGTGCAGCGGGCCATGGCCGCCGATTCCATGTCGGCCGCGCGCCGCACACCGCTCATCGCCGCGGTTCCGAAAATGCTCTTCCCCGCACTGGTCATCCTGCCCGGCATGATCGCCATCGCCCTCAACCACCAGACCGGAGGAACACTTCTCCCCCCCGCCGCCGACGGCACACCGGACTACAACATGGTGATCCCCACGCTGCTCGCGAAGTATCTCCCCACCGGATTGCTCGGCATCGGCTTCACCGCGCTGATGGCATCATTCATGTCGGGCATGGCCGGAAACGTCACAGCTTTCAACACGGTCTGGACCTACGACATTTACCAGAGCTACATCGCACCCGGAAAATCGGACCAGCATTACCTGTGGATGGGGCGCTGGGCCACAGTCGTCGGAATCCTGGTCAGCGTGGGCGCGGCCTTCCTCGCTTCGCAGTTCAACAACATCATGGACATGCTGCAGTTGGTCTTCGGCTTTGTAAACGCGCCGCTCTTCGCCACGTTCCTGCTCGGCATGTTCTGGAAGCGCGCCACCGGGCACGGCGCATTCTTCGGGTTGCTCGGGGGCACCCTCGCCGCGGTCATCTTCCACGGCATGGCACTGACCAAAGGATGCGTGCCGGGCATCAAGGGCGGATGGCTGCACCCGACTTTCCTCTACCAGAGCGAGATGGGTCAGAATTTCTGGATGGCCATCGTGGCTTGGACCGCCTGTTTCCTTCTCACCATCGTGATCTCGCTGGCCACCGTGCGAACCAAGAGCGACGCGGAACTGAAGGGATTGGTCTACTCGCTCACCCCGAAACCAGAATCGGAAAACGAACCGTGGTTCAAACGGCCAGCCATCATCGGCATTCTCGTGCTGCTCGGCGCGGGCGCCCTCAACATCATCTTCCGCTAGAACAAAACCATGAACTTCGACCTCCGCCTCCCTCTCGGAATCCTCTTCAGCATTTACGGCTTGATTCTCGTGGCCACCGGAGCGACCGCATCGCCGGCCATGATCAACCAGTCGCTCGGAATCAACATGAACCTCTGTTGGGGTATCTTCCAACTCCTCTTCGGGGCGACCATGCTCGGTCTCGCGCTGCGGAAAAAGTAACGGCGATCCGCCAAGGTTCTTGCATGCGCCTGCGCGAAGCCCTGCTTGCCTGCTTTCTTTGCGCGGCATCGGCAGCCCAAGCTGCGGAGTCGTGTGATGTTCTCGTCTACGGCGCCACCGCGGGCGGCGTGATGTCTGCCATCGCCGCGGCAAAACACGGGGCGAATGTCATTCTGCTCGAACCGGGCAACCACGTGGGCGGCATGTTGTCGGGCGGGTTGGGCCGCACCGACATGGACCGGCAGGAAAACGTCATCGGCGGGCTGGCGATGGAATTCTTCCGCCGTGTGGGACAGCACTACGGCGAACAGGTTGCTTGGACTTTCGAACCGAGCGTCGCGGAGAAAGTCCTCAAGGAAATGCTCGCCGAGCAAAAGATCAGGGTGGAATTCGGGACGTCGTTGCAATCGGTCGCGAAGGAAAACGGGGTTCTCACCCGACTCATCACGACCGACGGTCGCGAATACCGCGCGCCTGTTTTCATCGACGCAACTTACGAAGGCGACCTCATGAAAGCAGCCGGCGTCTCCTACGCCGTCGGGCGAGAGAGCCGCAGCCTCTATGGCGAGTCATTGGCCGGACGCCGGGATATTCTGCGCAGCAACCACCAGGTCAACTTCCCGATCTCGCCCTGGAAGGAAGGCAAGCTGCTCCCGCACATCACGGCGGAGGAAGACCTCGCCCCGACCGGAACGGGAGACGGCAAACTGCAGGCTTATTGCTTCCGTCTCTGCCTGACTGATGTTCCGGAGAACATGATGCCGGTCACACCGCCGGACAACTACAACCCGGCTGACTACGAGCTGCTGCGCAGGTGCTTCGAGGTGGGCGGCGAAAAAGTCGACGGCATCCTCGGCATCAAGCGCATGCCGAACGGCAAATCCGACGTCAATGCCGGGGCACCGATCTCCCTCAATCTCCTCGGTGCAAACCAAGATTACCCGGACGGCTCACCGGAGAGGCGCAAAGAGATATGGAAGCAACACCTCGATTGGGCCCGGGGACTGGTTTACTTCGTGCAGAACGATCCGTCGGTGCCCGAGGGCGTGCGAAAAAAATACAAGCCATGGGGACTTTGCAAGGACGAGTTCACCGACACCGGAGGCTGGCCGCACCAGATGTATATCCGCGAGTCGCGGCGCATGAAGGGCGAATATATTCTGACCCAGCATGACTTGATGGAGAACCGCCGCAAGGAGGACTGCATCGGGATGGCCGGCTACAACATCGACATCCGCGAAGTTCAGTGGGTCTCGCTGCGCACGTTCTTTTTTCCCAAGGCGGAGGATCAGGTCTACATGGAGGGCTACGTGAGCCAGCCGGTGGAACCTTGGGACATCCCCTACCGCGCCCTGCTACCCAAAGCGGAGGAATGCCGCAACCTGCTCGTGCCGGTCTGCGTGAGCGCATCGACCATCGCCAACGCATCTTTCCGCATGGAGCCGCAATACATGATCGCGGGCCAGGCGGCGGGAACAGCCGCCGCCATGGCCGGCCAAGTCGACGGCGATGTTCAACTGGTCGATGTGACGGCGTTGCAAAAACTGCTGCGGAAGGACGGCCAGATACTCGGCCTGCCGGCTGCGTCGGCCGGGGTGCTGGACAAAGTCAACGAGGCAACCCGCCTTTAGTTCCAATCTCCCCGCCGAACCGATTGACGGGAAAGACGAGGATGCGTGAACCGTCTTTTTGATTTTCCGGTGTGCAGGCGGCGAGCACGGCGATGACGGCGCCTTCTTCGTCGAGGACGATATTCGGCCGCTCGATGCGGAGAAATTTCTCCTCGCTGCCGTCGGCGAAGCGGATGGGGATTTGGTTGGTAAAGAGCGGGTCCTTTGAAACCAATTCGTAGGAGAGACCGTCCTTCGAGGTGTAGTAGGCGAAGCTTTTGTGGAACCCGGTGGCGAAGCCGTGGAGGTCGGTGAGCAGCATGTGGTAGCGTTCGCCATCATGCCAGAGGCACGGGTCCTCGTTTTGGAAATTGCCGGGGAGAGCGTTTTCACTCCCCTTGTGCAGCATCGTGTAGGGACCGAAAATCGAATCCGCCCTATAGGCGTGGATGTAGTGCAGTAGCTCGTCGAACTCCTTGCTGCCCGGGAATTCGGGGTTTTCGACCTTCACTTTGCCCACGCCATAGACGGAGCCGTCCTTGTGGATCCAAAGTGCAGGGTTGTTCGCCGGGATGCACCAATCCTTGCGGCGCTCCCAAGGTCCCTCGACCGAATCGCTGACCGCCACGCCGCTTTTCCAAGCAGGGATGCCGAGATAGTAGAGGTAATATTTTCCGTCGTGGAAGGCGATCTTCGGGTTGTGGCAACCCTGTGAGTCGAAGAAATCTCCCGGCCGGGGGCGAAAGACCTCGCTGGCGAAAGTGTAGGGTCCGAGCAGGTTCTTCGACGTTCCGCGGATGATGTAGCTGGATTTCCACGCACCGAAATTTTCACTCGTCCAGCAGGAAGCGAACATGTGGTAGGTGTCGCCGACTTTGATGATCGAGGGGTCCCAGAGATGGAATCCTTCGCGCCGGAAGCCGCCGTCCGCCAGAGGCAGACCCATCTTGGCCTTGAGCGGATTGTCGGTGGGCATCTGGGCCTGTTGGCCCTTGCGCCAGTCATGCAACAGGGCAAGGAGCTCGGCGGTTTTTTCCGTCTTTGCGTCGGCGAGGTTGTGTTTTTCCCCGAGGTCGTTCCGCAGGTCATAGAGTTCCAGACGATTGTCCTCATACCACTCGATGAGTTTGAAACCCTCCGCGCGCACGGCACCGTAGGGTGATCCGCCCTGATTGCTGTAGTGCGGGTAATGCCAGAAGATCGGGCGCTCGGGCGAATCCGCGCCTTGGAGTTCGGGCACGAGGCTGGTGCCGTCAAGGTGCCGCTGCGGCAGAGGCGGCAGTCCGGCCATGGCGAGGATGGTCGGGAAAAAATCCGGGGACGCCACCGCTTTGGAGCAAACGCTGCCGGGGCGGGTGGTGCCGGGCCACTTGACCAGAAGAGGTGCGCGCACGCCACCTTCGTAGGGCCAGCCTTTGCCGGCGCGCAGCGGCAGGTTGGATGTGGGCGAACCCTCGGCGGTGGAGAGCCCGCCATTGTCCGAGGTGAATATGACGATGGTGTTTTCCTCGAGTTTCAGCTCCGCGAGTTTATCGAGGATGCGGCCGACATTTTCATCGAGGTTCTCGACCATCGCCGCGTATGCGGGGTTGTTTTGAACCTGCCGCACGGCACGTCCGTTGTCGTCGAGAAACTCGTGGGATTCCCCGGCGGGAAGCTTGCCCGCTTTGGCTTTGTATTTTTGCAACAAGGCAGGTTTGGCCTGCAGCGGGTTGTGGACGGCGTAGTGCGAGAGGAAAACGAGGAACGACTTTTCGCGATTCTGCTCGATGAAGCGGATCGCCTCGCTGGTGAGGCGGTCGGTGAGGTATTCCCCCTCCGGCCCGTCGGGAAGATTCGGGAGTTTATACGGGCTGAAATAGGATGGTGGCGTGCCCTTTGCGCAACCGCCGAGGTTGAGGTCGAAGCCCTGATGTTCGGGCCAATTCTCGGGCGATTCGCCGAGATGCCATTTTCCGAGGAAAGCCGTTGCGTAGCCGCCCGCCTTCAGGGCCTCGGCGAGGGTGAGCTCATCGAGCGGCAAGAATGACTGAATCGCAGGACGCTTGAGCCGCTGGTCCGCTTTGTCCTCGCGACCGGGCAGCCAGTCCGTGATGCGCAGGCGGGCGGGGGATTTTCCCGTCAGGATGCTCGCGCGCGTCGGCGAGCAGACAGGCGCGGCGGCGTAGGCATCGGTAAAGCGCATGCTCTCCTTGGCCAAGCGGTCAATGTTCGGCGTTTCGTAAAATGTGCTCCCATAGCAATCCAGATCCGACCAACCCAAGTCATCGGCCAGAATAAAGACGATGTTCGGAGGTGCGGCGGAGACTTTTGTCTCGAGCAACGCAAACGCCGCCGCGGCAGCCGCAAGAGTGTGGAGAATTTTTTTCATGAAGCGAAGAGACCTCTCAGCGCGGAGTCAGTGTCAGACTTTTCAGTCTCATCAATTCCTTGCCGGTGATTTTATCGGCCGCAACCTCGATCGTCACCGGTCCGGGTTCGAGAGACACTTTGCCAAGCTTGACCTCCACGTTCTCGCCTTGGGCCGAGACTTCACCGGACAAAGTATGCGGGCCGATCTTCAGGGTGAAGGTCCCTCCGAAGGTGTCTTCGCTCTTCGCCGTGACTGTTCCTCCCATGGTTTCGACCTTGGCTTTGCCGTCGGCACCCGGTGCGTCGTAGCGCAGCACGACATCAAAGTCGGCTTTGCGCGCCAGGCGTGCGGACCAACGGACGCCGCAGTCTTTCCGATTCCAGCCCGTGACATTGGCCGTCGTCGCCGTGCCGCGTCCCAGACGCCATCCGTCCTTCTTCTGCTCTCCGAGAAGTTCCGCAAAGAAAACACTCAAAATATTCGGCTGGTTTGTTTGAAGCAGGAAGGCCGGATCAACCGCGGGAACATCCCAGCACTCAACCAAGATCACGCTGTCGGCCGCATCGGGCGCCGCCGCGGGCAACCGGATCTCGACGTCCTGTCCCAACCGCTCGAAGGACAGAGGTTTCTCCGGATCGGCGAGAAGGACCACCTTTTTGATGTCGGTATTCAATCCCCCGACGAGAAGTTTTCCGTCGGATGGCCATTCGAAGATATGAAGATAGAGACTCTTCCCCTTCAGCGTGGAATCCCCCCACGCTTGCCGCATGAGCGGGGTGCGGGTTGTGCCACGGATCGAATCTCCGTTAACTTTCCACCACCGGCCGATGGCGTGGAGAATTTCCAAGTCCTCCGGGGCCATGCGGCCCGTGCCCATCGGCCCGATGTTCAGCATAACGTTTCCGCCTTTGGCGGCGGCTTTGGCCAGAAGCCGGATGAAATGCGAAGGCGGCTTGTGCGATTTGTCCTGCGAGTGATAGCCGTAGGACTCGTTCGTCGTCGGGATAGCTTCCCAATCCTGCTCTTCCGGCTTGGTCATCGGACCGAACTCCAGCGGACGATCCGGCGTGCTTGCGTAATCGGCGAAAGCCGCACCGGCCACGCGGCCGTTGATGATCAGGTTGGGATCTTCCTGACGCAGGAACGCGAGAATCTCTTCATTAAGCTCCTTCGGATTGTGATGCGGCGTGTCGCCCCAGAAAATCGCCGGATGGTAGTTGTGGATGAGTTCTTTGATCTGCGGCAGCGCCTTCCTTTCAACGCAAGCTTTGCGTCGCTCGGGGCCATTCGGTTCCGGATAGCGAGGATCGCCCGAGAGCGACCAATCTTGCGCGTGCGAATAATAAAATCCCAGCTTGACCCCGTATTTGTCGCAAGCGTCCTTCAATTCGCGCAACGGATCGCGGCCGAATTTGCTCGTCTTGACCACGTTGTAGTCGTCCACCTTCGAATTGAACATCGCCACCCCGTCGTGGTGCATCGAGGTGATCACGATGTATTGCATGCCGGTCTCCTTGGCCGTCCTCACCCATTCGTCCGCGCTAAACTCGGTCGGATTGAAGGGCTTCACCACCTCCTCGAGATAGACATCACGCGGGATTTTCATGATGCGCTGGAGATGTTCGGCGTAGCCCTCCACCTTCTGTCCTTTCCAGACGCCGCCGAAGGCGGAATAGACGCCCCAGTGAATAAACATCCCGAAGCGCGCCTCGCGCCACCAGCCGAGGCGACGGTCTTTGGCGGGATCGTCCGCGGCAGGTTGCAGTGCTGCGAGCAGAGGTTGCATACAAAGCAAAAAAAGAAAAAGAGGAAGAAGACGTATTTTCATCGTGAAGACCACAGATCAGTCGGAAACCAGTGCAGCAAAAACCGCTTTGGCCATTTCGCCGGCGCCGTCGGTGCCGGGATGGACGCAATCGGGAATCATGTGGGGTTTGTCGGCCAAGATGCCGTGAAGATCGATCAATTCGAGCGAGTGGCGGGCGACCAATTCCCGGATCCAATCCGAATAGACTGACAGGTGCCCGGCAGTGATATCGAAGTTTCCTTCACCGAAAACAGGGCAAGGCAAACAAACATGGACACGTGGTCGTGCGGAGAGAACGCGGAAGGACTCGACCAGTTCGAGATAATCACCAAGGAACTCTTCGCGATACCGCCAATTCTGGGGTTTGGTGTCATTCGTCCCGAGCATGATGACCACTTCATCGGGAACGAACCCGAGCGCGTTGCGGTAGGCCGGTTCTTTCCAATACGGAAAATCTCCTTTTTTCAGCAGGGTGCAACCACTCCGGCCAAAATTGCCGACCAACCAACCCTCACCGAGAAGTTGCTGCAATTGCGACGGATACGACATGCCCTGATCCGCACCGGATCCCTCGGTGATGCTGTCGCCGACGCAGGCGACACGGATGATTTTTTCGGAGCGCGACAACATAGGCTCATTCGTAGGTAAACTGGGCGGTCGCCACGGTGTCGATGGAAGAAATCAAACGGACCCAGCAGGCCTGGAAGCATGCGGGAAATTCGTGGTGCAAGGAATCGCCGGGCGCGAGGTCGAAACTTTTCACGGCGCCCCAGGAACCGTCGCCCGTGGCGTCCGCCTCGACCGTGAGGGTCGCCGCCGCGGGACCATCATTGCGCAGATGCAACGACTTCCGGTCGAAGCCCGCCATCAGGTAGGGATCGGAAGCTTCCTTTGACCGGACCGCGCTGCGATTCCACGGACCTCCGGTGCCGCGCGGCTTGCCCATCTTCCAAAGATCGTCCGCCACGCCAAGCCACACGGCGGCATGACCATCTTCGGAACGCACAATGCGGTCGTTGCGCGCGGTCGCATCGATCCCGGTGAGCACAAGAAGACCCCGATAGGAGCAGTAGTCCTGGATTTTCAGTCCGTGCGTGGTGATCGGACGCACCTTGGCAATGCCGCCGGCGTTCTCGGCGGGCAACTCGTAAAATGTGCCTTGGAGGTTGAAGAGATCCCGTTCGGTGCAGACTTCACGGGCCACCCGCACGGCGCCGGCATCATTGAGTGCCGCGTAAGTTTTATCTCCCTTCGGAAAGCGCCACCGCTTTCCCACCGCATCGACGTAAATGGCCGAGGATTCATCGCACTTCACAATCCCCCGAGGGATGGCCGTGACTTCAGCCATCTCTTTCCGCAACTCCACATCGCGGCATGGTTTCAATCGCAGATCCGCATCGAGCTCGTAAAGGTCCTCGCCGGATGATGGCATGCCATCGCCCAACTTCGTTGCCATCACGCCAAGCGTCCTCCGGTCTTCACCGCGGGTGCGCAGAAATCCGCCGATGGCGCCGTTGTCATCGCATCGGGCCAAACCATCGAAGATGTCCGCTGCAGCAGCGGTTCGATCATCAGCGCCAGCATACTGAAAATACGCGGTCGTTCCCGGACTGTCGCGGTCCGCGCGCAGGCGAATCCATTCGCCCTTCCCCTCCGGGCCGAGTTCGAGCCACACAGGTTGTCCGGGTGCGACGTCGACAGAGCGTGAATCTTCCCACTTTCCATCGCCCCGAAGATCGACCTGCAAATCGAAGCGAACACTCTCCGATCCGCCGTGGCGGAGGAAAAGCGAACGACGCTCGAAACCCGCGAGAAGAAAAGGCTCCGACCATTGTCCGGCCTGCACCGCATCGTTGACCCACACGCCGCCGCGCGCGAGCACCGGGCCCAGATGATCGGGCTTGTCCGGTGCGGCAAACCACAAGTTCGACTGCGACTGACCCGGGCCGCCCGCTTCGCCTTTGACCGGACGCTTGTTGAGAAACTCGGACTTCGCGGTGTCGTCGCATCCGAAGACGAGTCGCTCGTTCCAGCGGCAGAAGTCGCCGATCACCTTCAGATACGTCGAGCGCGGGCGCAGTCCGGCCGAGGACGCCGTGCCGAAGTCGCGCGGGAATCGCCAGAACATGCCGTGCATGGTCATGAGAAGATCTTTTTCGCCAACATCGCGGATGCGCGGCCACTCGGTGTTCCAGCCGTGTGCACCATCGTAGGAGTGGCTCGCTTTGGGCAGGCGGAAGGAATGCCACTCTCCTTGCTCCAGCACCATGAGAAGCAGCGAGCGCGAATCCCAACCGATCGTCCACACGGGATCGCTCTCTGGGTTCGCGTTTCCGCGCAGACCGCCCAGTCCGGTCACTTCGGTGAACTGGTTGCGGCGGACAAGTTGCCAATCGCCCGCACCTTTCCACTCGGCCAACGCACCGCTTGGCGTCGTGGGATCTCTCTCGGCCTGTTTGCTGCGCTCGCCGTTGTTCGCGTAAACCAAGCGGCCTTGTCCCGCATACAGCCCCTTGCCGTGGTAGCCGGGCAACGCGGAGGCGGCAACGTCGGCGTGGTTATCGACACCGGAGGGAGGCGGATAAAATTCGCCGTTGCTAATGAGGCAGTTCACCTCGAGCGATTTCACGTCCACCTCGTAGAGCCCCTCCTCCATCGTGGCGTAGTAGACTTTTCCCGCCGGATCGGTCAGATGCCGGGCGTTCGCGGTCAGCCGGCCGGGCATGACCCGCGGAGAGAGAACCCTGACCCGCGCATCGCGGTCGATGAGATAAGGACCGATGAGAAGCTGGCCCGATTCCTCATGGATCATGCGGTTGGCCGGCGTTCCGCCGACGCTTTCGGGTCTGACGATCTGGCGCAGATCGGGCGTGATTTCGTAAAGTTTGTCCGACGACCCATAGGGCGCATGCGGCGCATACGTCACCACCCACAGCCGGTCCGCCCACGGCACGACAGCTCCGACGCCGCATTCGCTTTCGGCATTGAACATGGCCAGCGCCGGATAAATGCCGCCCACCTCGCGGGGTTCCGCCGCAAGAAGACAGGCGGGAACAAAGGCCGCCGACAGCGCGCGGCGAAGCATCATCGGGCAACAACGGGACCGGCGATGACAGGACGGCCGTTTTTCCAGCCGATTTCCAACTTGGACAAATACCAAGATTTCCCCTGGTCCGCATTGCCTTGGTAAAAAAGATACGTCCGTCCGTCGTCGTCCTGGAAAATTCCGGGATGCCCAGACTCGCTCGCATTCCACGATCCCGGGCGTCCATTGGCCAAAAACGGTTTTTTCGAGAGCCGTTTCCAACGGATTCCGTCGTCGCTCACCGCGCAACCAATCTGCTGCGGTTCATTATTGTATGCACCGGCATAAAACATAAAGAGCCTGTCGCTGCGCCGGAGAACAGCCGGCGCTTCGATGCATTTCTTTTCCCAAGGCAAACGCGGCGCGAGGACCGGGCGATCGGCCAGCAACTTCCAGCAGGAACACGAAAGATCGGACCGGCGCGGCGCAGCAGCCACCCCGACCAACTGCGTCTTGTAGGAGGGATCGCGACTGGCGAAGTAAAGCAGGAGGCGGTCGCCGTCCTCGAATACTTCGGCGTCGATGGCGCGACCGCATGTCCACCGGCCCTGCGGTCGGAAGATCGGATTGGTCGGATCGCGGGTGAAGTTGATTCCGTCAGTCGACCACGCATGACAGACCGCGTCTTTCTCGCGGTTCCCGTAGGTCTGGTAAAAAAGATGAACTTTGCCATCTAGAACGATCGCACCCGGCGCGCAAAATCCGTTTTGCTCGCTCGCGTGTTCAGGTTGCATCGTTGTGACCTTGCGCCAAGTCACGAGATCGCGGCTTGTCGCGATGCCGACGCGCCATCCCAGGAGCGAACCCTGTTTCGCTTTCTCCGTCGGCACGGAGTAGTAGAGGAAATACCGGCCTTTGAATTTCACCACGGAGGGATCCTTCGCGAAGGGACGTCCGCCCTGCGAGTTGTCGCCGAACATCATGATGCCGCGGTCGTTGAATGACTTCACGTTGACCGCACCGCCTTTGGCGAGTCCCGGGGAAGGCCAGCAGAGGGCGACCAAAAGGGCGCCGGATAACAGGCGGGACAGACGCTTCATCAAGTTGTTACATTGTTGCACACTTTTTGGGGTAACGCCGCCAAGCACACTTGCATTTTGTGTTTAGGACTCAATGCAAAAATGATACATTGCATGCTCCGGCACTGCTGCTCCCCATGCGTCTTTACCCCCTGGCTTGCTTCGCCCCATTCCTGCTGGCCGCGGCAGCAACCGCGGCGCCTGAAACCCTGTCGCTCTCCGGCGACTGGCAGGTGCGACTGGATCCGAAAGTCATCGGACTGAGCCAGAACTGGATCGCGCCGGAAGCCTCGTTCGCGGAAACCCTGCGGCTTCCAGGCACCACCGATCAGGCTGGCTTGGGCGTGCCGCTCGGCATGCAACCGGCCATGAGCAAGGAAGGGCTCGCGCGTCTGCAACGCAAACATTCCTTCATCGGTCCGGTCTGGTATCGGCGCACCATCGATATCCCCGCATCGTGGCAGGGCAAACGCATCACCCTCTCTCTCGAGCGCGTGCTCTGGGAAAGCCGGGTGTGGTTGGATGGACGTGAAGTGGGCAAAGAAAACTCACTGAGCACACCGCATGTCTTCGACCTGACCGATTTGGTGACACCGGGTCGTCACGAATTGGTCGTCAGGGTGGACAACCGTCAAGTTTTCGATGTCGGCCGTTCGCATGCTTACATCGAGGACACGCAATCGATCTGGAACGGCATCGTGGGAAAAATCGAACTGCGCGCCACAGCTCCGGTGTGGATTGAGAGCGTGCGTATCAACCCCGACCCGGCCGAAGCCGGCGCCGTAATCAGCATCGGCAACGTCACCGGAAACAACGGTGAGGGCGTGCTGCGCGGCAAGTTGAGCGGTCCGGATTTCTCGAAGCAAATCGAAGTTCCCGTGCGATGGGACAAAGATGGCACAACAGTTTCCCTCGACCTCAAGGACCCGGCCCTGCCGCTGTGGAGCGACCAAGCGCCGAACCTCTGCCACTTGAACCTCGTGCTGGAAAACGCAAGTGGAGAAAACGACACCTCGGAGACGACGTGCGGCTTCCGCAAAATCGCCGCCTTGGGTCCGACCATTCTGCTCAATGGCATCCCCACGTTTTTTCGCGGCACGCACGAGGGGGCGTCTTTTCCCCTCACCGGCTACCCGCCGATGGACATCGAAGGCTGGCGGAAGATTTTCAAAGTTCTCAAGGAATGGGGACTCAACCACATGCGCTTCCACTCCTACTGCCCGCCCGAAGCGTGCTTTTCCGCGGCGGACGAGGAAGGCATCTTTCTGCAGGCGGAGCTTCCGCTCTGGACCGGCGACCTCGATAAACCGGGAGATGCGGCGCGCGTGTCGTGGATCCGCGAGGAGGCGAAACGAATTTTCGAGGCTTACGGAAACCATCCGTCGATGGTCCTGTTCTCGCTCGGCAACGAACTGCACGGGAAATACGCGTTCATGCAGCAGCTTCTCGGAGAACTGCAGAAAGCCGACCCGCGTCGCCTTTACACCAGCACCTCGAACCGGCTTTGGATCGTCGATGCTCCGGAAAAAACCGGCGAGAAAGACGGTCCGCCGGAAACCGACGACTTTCTCGTCGAGCGCGCCATAAGGATCGACGGCAAAATCCAAGGCATGCGCGGCCAGGCTTTCTTCGACCGGGAACCGAACACGACCGATGACTTCAGCACCATCCTCGCGCGGACCGACAAGCCGGTCCTGACGCACGAGATCGGCCAGTGGAACGTCTTCCCAAACCTGGCGGAAATTCCGAAATACACCGGCGTCCTCCGCCCGCTCAACTTGGAAGCCATTCGCGAGGATTTGCAAAAAAGCGGGGTGCTCGATCAGGCAGCAGACTTCACCCGCGCCTCCGGCAAGTTCGCCGCGGAACTTTACAAACAGGAGATCGAGCTGGCCCTGCGCAGCAAACCCCTCGCCGGCTACCAACTCCTCGACCTGCACGATTATCCCGGACAAGGCACGGCCCACGTCGGATTTCTCGACTCGTTCTGGGAGACCAAAGGAATCGCGGACCCGGCATCATTCCGCGAAGCCGCCGCGCATGTTGTTCCGCTCGTGCGCATGCCGAAGCGTGTCTACACGAGCAACGAGACATTCAATGCCGCGGTAGAGTTCGCCAATTTTTCGGGCAAGCCCCTCGATGGTGTGGTCACCAAGTGGGAACTGCTGGATGAGGATGAAAAGACCATCGCGCAGGGAGAACTTCCCGCCGTCGACCTCGGCTTGGGCGCCTGCCAACCCACGGGGAAAATCAGCGTGCCCCTGGGCGCTGTGGCCAAACCTCTGCGCGCAACATTGCGACTCGCGGCACCGGCAGCCGGCGCGAAAAATTCATGGAGCATCTGGGTTGTCCCGCCACAGGCGGCGCCTGAGGCGGATAGAGTGCTTGTGACCAGTTCCCTCGCCTCGGCGAAAGCGGCACTCGAGAAAAGCGGACGCGTCGTCTACACACCGTCGCGCGAATCGATCCGGCAACGGCAGGACACCGCTTTCCTGCCGGCCTTCTGGAGTCCGGTTTATTTTACGAATCAGGCCGGCACGATGGGCTTGCTCATCGATAACAAGCATCCGGCCCTCGCGGATTTCCCAACGGAAAACCACACCGACTGGCAATGGTGGAGCATACTGACGCCTTCGCCGGGCGCCGTGGTGCTCGACCAACTCAGCTTGAAAGCCAAGCCCATTGTGCAGGTGATCGACGCCTTTTCGCGGAACCAGAAACTCGGACTTATATTCGAAGCCAAAGTCGGCGGGGGACATCTTGTTGTCTGCGCGGCGGATTTGAGCCGGGAAGCGGTCAAGGATCCGATGCGGCGTCAGCTTCGCGCCAGCCTCGTGCGGTATTTGGCGGACGGCAAAGGGTTGCCGACGGATGAACTCACCGGTGCCGCTCTGGACCAACTTTTCCGGGATGTCGAGACGGGGAAAACTTCTGTCCATGGCGAATGGGCTAAGGACCTCGAGCCTCCGCCTGCCAAAAAATGAGAGCCGGTCTCCTAGCCTGCCTTGGCCTTCTCGCGGGTGTCACGGCTCATGCCGATGGACGCGAGATTTCTCCCCTTCTCTCGGATTGGAAGTTTCTCAAACACGATCTTGCTCCCGACCAGAATTCGGAGGCATGGAAAAATCCACAGACACCCCCGTGGGAAATTGTGAGTGTCCCGCACACTTGGAATGCCGAGGACGGCGCGAACGGATTGGCCGCCGATCCCGACATGCCTGAGGGATACTACCGCGGTCCGGCTTGGTATGAGCGGGCGCTTCCGGTTCCTCCTCATTGGAAAGATCGCCGTGTGTTTGTCCGCTTCGAAGGCGTCTCGCTGATCGCGGATGTTTTCATCAATCGCGTCCCCGTCGGCCAGCATCGCGGGGCGTTCGGGGCGTTTTGTTTCGAGATCACGCCCTATCTGAAATTCGACGGCAAGGATTCGATGCGGGTCCGGGTGGATAACTCGCGCAACTTTGATGTCGCGCCGATGTCGGGGGATTTCACCGTGTTCGGCGGCATTTACCGGCCGGTGGAAGTTTTTTCGACCGGCGAAGTCTGCGTTTCTCCCACCCACTTTGGTTCGCCGGGAGTTTTTTTGACGCTGCGCCAATCGGACCAGGAAAAAGCCGAGATCGAAGTGAAGACCATGATATCCAGCGGGGCCACGAGTCCGCAGAGCATCCGACTGCAAATCGAGATCAAGGATGCCGAGGGCGCGGTTGTCGCGGAAAAAAGCGAGGAACTCGGCATCGCACAGGCCGGAACGGATACAGAAACCACCACCCTCACAATCCCGAATCCCCGCCTTTGGAAAGGAACGGCGGACCCGTATCTTTATTCCGCAACGGTGCGCTTGATGCGCGACGGCGAACTACTCGACGAAGTCACGCAACCCTTGGGACTGCGCACGGTGGCCATCGACAAGGAAAAGGGGTTCCTTCTGAACGGGGAACCTTATCTGCTGCATGGTGTCAATCGTCACCAGGAGCGGTCCGGCAAAGGTTGGGCGCTCTCCAACGCCGATCACGAGGAGGATCAGGCACTTATCCGCGAGCTTGGCGCGAACTCCATTCGGCACGCCCATTACCAGCAGGCCGGATATTTCCACGATCTGAGCGACCGACACGGGATGATCACATGGGAAGAGATCCCGCTGGTTGATGCGGTCAGTGCTTCGCCCGAATTTCTCGCCAATGCGCGCCGGCAACTTCAGGAGATGGTTTACCAACATTACAACCATCCCTCTGTCGCCATGTGGGGGCTCTTCAACGAACTGGACTGCGGGGCGATGGTCACGGCACCGGCCGTTCCGGTTGTGGAAAACCTGCAAAAACTCGCGAAAGAGATCGATCCGACCCGCCCGACGGTCGCGGCTTCGTTCCGCCAGAACGCCGGCGCAAAGCATAAAATCCCCGACGCGGCGGCATGGAATATTTATCCCGGCTGGTACAGTTCCGGCACCGAAGACGCCGCCGGATGGATCGAAAATTTCAGCGGGCAGATGGGCGGCCGCATCGGGATCAGTGAATACGGCGCCGGAGCGAACCCCGCGCAATTTCTCGAAGGCGACCTCGAACGGCCTGTCCATAACGGGGCCTTCCACCCCCTGGAGTGGCAGAACCATTTCCACGAGCAGCTCTGGGCGCAGCTGGAAGACAATCCGCACCTCTGGGGCACATGGGTCTGGGCGATGTTCGACTTTGCGGTGGACAAGCGCAACGAGGGAAGCGTTCCCGGACTCAATGACAAGGGGCTTGTGACCCGCGATCGCAAAACGAAAAAAGACACGTTCTACTTTTACAAGGCGAATTGGAATCCGGAGCCCATGGTGCATATCGCCTCGCACGCAGCCACTCCGCGCAAGCAGGCCTCAACCGAGGTGAAGGTGTATTCGAACTGCGCGGAAGTGGAACTCATCGTGAACGGCGAGACGGCAGGACGCGTCAAGCCGGACAACATCAAGGTGTGCCGGTGGCCGGACATCCAACTTCGGCTCGGCGCGAATACCATCCAAGCCGTCGCCGAGGGCGGAAGGATCTCCGATGTCTGCCAGTGGGCTTTGGAAGCAACCGCGCCATGAAGAAGAGGCTCCGCGCACTCGGGATTCTCTGGTTGGCCGTTATTCTACCCGCGGCGGTGCGCGCGGAGAATCTTTTCCGAACCAACGACACAATCTGCCTGGTTGGCGACAGCCTCACGCATAGCGGTCCCTATCATTCCTATCTGTTCCTCTATTACGCGACGCGCTTCCCGCAAATGCGGCTGAAGTTCATCAACTGCGGCATTTCCGGAGACAACGCCTCAGGAATGCTCGGTCGCCTGCCTAAGGATGTTTTTTCCAATAACGCCACGGTGGCCACGGTCAGCGCCGGCATGAACGACGTGAACCGCGGCCTCTACTCTCAACTGAAACCAGTCGAAAACGCGGAAGGCTCGAAACGCAAGGCGATCGAGGGATTCAAAGACAACCTCCGGAAAATCTCGGAGGCCCTCACCCGAAACGGAGTAAGGCCGGTTTTTCTGACGCCGACCATCTACGACGAAGACTCCCCCTCGAGCGTGGAGAGCCTTCGCGGAGTGAACGGCGCACTCGGCGAGTGCAGTGATTTTGTCCTCGAGTTCGCCAAAGCACAAAACACACCAGCGGTCGATTTCTGGCATCCGATGAACGAGATCAACGCGCGACGGCAGAAGGATGACCCGCAATTCACCTTGATCGGCAAAGATCGCGTCCACCCCGGTCCGACCGGCCATCTCGTCATGGCTTATCTG
>JBEDBL010000034.1:0-19542 GCA_041177245.1 Verrucomicrobiota bacterium | reverse complement strand
CGCCCAGACTCCTGTGGCCGAAGTCCGCGACGAGGACAGCGGAGAATTCATCGGCATCGTGACCGAGGAAAGCGTCGTCGCCCGCCTTCTGGGCCAATCCGTTTGAGGCGTGCATTGATAGCGCCCCGCCTTCATACTTGTCGTTCATGTCTGATGTTGCTTCAGCCTATTCGCGGAAGAATCCTTTCCCCGCGCATTTGAGCAAGTCCGCGCCGCTCACGCGCGGCGGTTCGGGCAAGGAAACGGTGCATTTCGAGGTTTCGTTGGCCGGTTCCGGCTTGGCTTACGAAGCGGGTGATTCTCTCGGTGTTTTTCCCGCCAATGATCCGTCCGAGGTCGATATGGTGCTGGCCGCGGCGGGGTTGTCCGGGGAGGAACCCGTGGAAAGCGCCGGGGTCAAATTGCGCGACCTTCTCTCGCACCAAGTCACGCTGCGCGAACCCTCGCGGCAACTGCTCGCCGCGATCATGGAGAAAGACCCTTCATCGGCCGCCGAGTTGTCCGAGTTGGTCGACCCAGAGGCAAAATCGGTCATGGACGATTGGCTCGACGGACGCGAGGTCGTCGACATCCTCGAAAAATTTCCCGGCGCGAAGTTCAACGCCGACGAATTGGCCAAAGTTCTGCGCAAGCTGCAGCCGCGACTTTACTCGATCGCGTCATCGCCGAAGAAACATCCCGAGGAAATCCATCTCACCGTGGCTGTGGTTCGCTACGATCTCCACGGACGCAAACGGCAGGGAGTGTGCTCCACTTTTCTTGCCGACCGCGCGGGCGACCGGAAATTTCCCGTTTTTATCCACTCGGCGAAACACTTCCGTCCGCCGGAGGACGGCAACCTGCCGCTCATCATGGTCGGTCCCGGGACGGGCATTGCGCCCTTCCGTGCATTTTTGCAGGAGCGCGAGGCCACCGGAGCGGGCGGCAAAAACTGGCTCTTTTTCGGCGACCGCAACCGCGCCACGGATTTTCTCTACGAGGACGAGATCACGGGCTGGAAGGACCGCGGTATTCTCCATCGGCTCGACACCGCGTTTTCGCGGGATCAGGCCGAGAAAGTCTACGTGCAGCACCGCATGATCGAAAACGCAGCGGAGCTTTGGCAATGGCTGGAAGATGGGGGATATTTTTACGTTTGCGGCGACGCTTCGCGCATGGCCAAGGACGTCGATGACGCGTTGCGCCGCGTCGTCGAGCAGGCTGGCGGCAAGTCGAAGGAAGAAGCGGCCGCATATGTCGAAGCCTTGAAAAAATCCAAACGCTACCGCAAGGACGTCTATTGATGAGCGCGAACCCTCCCGGCGCATTGCGCAAAGTCCACTTCACCGGCGTCTGCGGCACCGCGATGGGATCGTTGGCTGCCGCGTTGCGAGACCGCGGCGTGAACGTCACGGGTTCGGATGAAAACGTCTATCCGCCGATGTCCGATTTCCTGCGCGGCAAAGGTGTCGAAATCGTTTCCGGTTACCGTCCGGAAAATATCCCCGCGGACGCAGACTTCGTCGTCATCGGCAACGCGATAAAGCGCGGCAATCCGGAGGTCGAAGCGGTTCTCAACCGCAAGCTGCTCTACTATTCGCTGCCCGAGGCGCTGAAGATGTTTTTCCTCCGCGGGAAGCACAATCTCGTGGTTGCCGGCACGCATGGCAAAACCACGACCACTTCGCTGCTCGCGTGGATTTTCGAATCGTCCGGCCTCGCCCCCTCGTGGCTCATCGGCGGCATTCCCGGAAACCTCGGCCAAGGCTGCCGGCTCGGAGACTCGAAATATTTCATCATTGAAGGTGACGAATATGACACGGCTTTTTTCGACAAGCGCTCCAAGTTCGTGCACTACCTCCCCGAATTGCTCATCGTCAACAATGTCGAGTTCGACCACGCCGATATCTTCCGCGACCTCGAAGACGTGATGACCAGCTTCCGGCGCTTGCTGCAAATCGTGCCGTCCGAGGGCATGGTGCTGCTCAATGCCGACGACGCCAATTGCCGCAAGCTGGCTGAAACCTGTCCGGCCCCCTTGGTCGAAGTCGGCTTCTCGCCCAACGCGGGCAACCACATAACAAACGTGCAACTCGGCCGTGATTCGTCCTCGTTCACCCTCTTCGGCGAAAAATTCGAGATCCCCATGATCGGGGAGTTCAACGTGCGCAATGCGGCCATGGCCGTGTCCGCCGCGCACTTTTACAACGTCCCGACCGATGCCATCCGCAAGGCATTGCTGACCTTCACCGGTATCCGTCGCCGCCAGGAAGTGCGCGGGGAGGCGGGGGGAGTCACGCTGATCGACGATTTCGGCCATCACCCCACGGCCATCGCGCAGACGCTCGATGGGCTGCGCGTCAAATACCCCAAAGGAAGACTCTGGGCGGTGTTCGAACCGCGTTCCAACACCACGCGCCGCGCCGTGTTCCAAGACGTCCTGCCCAAAGCGTTCGCCGGGGCGGACGGCGTGGTGCTGGCCAAGGTCGCCCGCATGGACCAGCTCGCGGAAAACGAACGTCTTAATCCGCAAAAAGTCGTCGACGATCTCCGTGCCGCGGGAAAGAAAGCATTCTACGAAGCCGACACGTCAGCCATTGTCGGCCGCGTGGCCGAACTCGCCGGTCCGGGCGATACCGTTGTTGTCTTCAGCAACGGCGGGTTCGATAATATTCACGTCAAGCTCCTCGACGCGTTCAAGGTACGGTCCTGACCGCGCGGATTGTTTCCGACTTGAACACTTATCCTAAAAGCCGAGATGAGAGTTGAACGATGAGGTCCCTCAACACTCAACCATAGACCCTCAAATTTCCTTCTAGGCTTATGCGCATCCGCGAATTCCAGTGTGAAATCTGGCTGCCTCTTCCCCCCGAAGAATTATTCCCCTTCTTTGCCGATGCCGGGAACCTCGACGCGATCACGCCGAAATGGTTGAACTTCCGCATTGCCACACCGCGCCCCATCGAGATGCGCGAGGGGGCCCTCATCGATTACAAGTTACGCGTCCGCGGTATGCCCCTGCGTTGGCGCACGCTCATCCGAGAGTGGAATCCTCCGCACAGCTTCGTCGACGAGCAACTGCGCGGACCTTACTGGCAGTGGATCCATCGGCACACGTTCGAACCACAAAACGGCGGAACGCTGGCCCGTGACATCGTGCACTACGCCGTCCCGTTCGATTTCATCGCCCACCCCCTCTTTGTGCGCCGCGATATCGAAAGAATCTTCGCCTACCGCCAGGAAGCCCTACGCAAAAAGTTTGGATCTAAATCACAAGCTTCAAGCGCCTGACGGCGGAATGGCGGAGGAGGAATGGGTCGCCGGGCGACCTGTCTAACGGCTCGAACCCGAGGATTCTCATCCCCCCGAAAGGCTTCAAGCGCTTTAGGAGCAGCGGCGGATGGGGAGGGATTGCCTGCGCTGCGCTCCGGCTGTCTCGTCCCGTAGGCACGGGACTCGGCTCGAACTGCGTTTTCATCTTGGTGCTGGCTTCAAGTTGCCTTCGGCAGATGGCGGATGGGGAGGGATTCGAACCCTCGGTGCATTGCTGCACACACGCTTTCCAAGCGTGCGCATTCGACCACTCTGCCACCCATCCGGAAAGGAATAGTTAGTAAACACCTTTGTGCCTCGCCCGGCAAGTCGCGGGGGCCCCAACCGCCGCAAAGAACTGCGGCTGACCCTTTATGGCACCAAAATCTTGACATAGTTAGAAAACTAGAAAAAGTTAGAAATATGCCATCCTCCTCGCAGGTCAGTGCTAGCCGAAAGATCAAGATCGGCACGCAGATGGACGAAAATGTTTTCCGCAGCCTGAAGATGGCCTCGGCGCGGGAAAGGCGTCCGGTGGCTGATCTCATCCAGGAAGCCGTGACAGACTATCTCGCGCATCAGGCGAACGGCGCTGCCGGTCGTGTTTCCGGATTGGCACGGCTGCTGAACGCCGAGCCGTTCCGGGTGACAGGTCGTCAATTCCGCGAGAACATGGACGCGGATTACTGGGATCAATGAAATTGGCGAGAATTCCCGATGGGGCGCGGGTTTTTGTCGATGCTAATGTCGTGCTCTACATGCTGGCGCACCGCTCGGTGCAGTGCCGCGAATTCTTAGAGCGTTGTCTAGCCGGCGCGGTGGAAGGATGGATCAGCACCGTCGTGGCAGCCGAGGTTTGCCATCGCCGGATGATGCTTGAGGCCCGGGTGCAAGGTGTTGTGGCCGCCAATCCGGCCAAGGATCTCGGACGCAAGCCCGCCCAAGTGCGAAAGCTCTTCGCGTATCGTGAAGAGGTGCGCGCCCTTGTTGGAGGCGGTTTGTTCGTCGAGACGGTGCTCGCGGCGGATTTTCACGCTGCGCTTGAGTTCCAACATAGCCACGGACTCCTGACCAACGATTCGCTCAATCTCGCAGTGGCCAGACGGCTCGGAATTCGCCACATGGCAACTGCAGACACGCACTTCGACGGCGTGGGCGGCATTGGCGTTTTCCGTCCCGACGATATCGAGGCAGCATAGCGCGGCCCAGAGTGTTCAGGCCCGGTCAGTAGCGAGGAGATCGCGATGCCTCCGCACATCTTGAAGGTCCGAGTTGTGCCGTCACTTTGTCATCTGTCTCAACTCTGCCAGAAGCAGGCCGGTGCAGATGAAGGCTACGGCGGAGAGGATAAGAAACAGGAGGTCGATGTAGTTGTTCATGACCCCCAGCAGAACAAAGGGGGTAGGACATCTGCTGGGGGAGGCCTGAAAATCCAGGGATGAAACTTGAATTTGAAGGCTGAGTTAAATGGAGATGGGTCGCCGCGGAGACCAACTTCGAGTGCAGGGGGCGCCAGCCTCCAACCGCAGCAAAATTACTCAGGTCTCGCGCCTTCAGCCTTGGAAAATACTGTCCCCACCGGGAATCGAACCCAGATTTAAGGTTTAGGAAACCTCCGTTCTATCCGTTGAACTATGGGGACGCAGGTCAGCATTTTAAAGTATTGGCAAAGCGGTGCAAACCAATCACGAAGGCAGAGTGAAACTGTTCGACATACTCGCTTCTTTGGTGGTCGTCGCTCTTGTCTTTGTTGCGCTGGTGCTCCATTTGATGGCGCCGCGGGTAGCCGCGCCTGCCGCCGAAACCTCCTCTCGGGAGGTTCCGGCGCGGCCGCTGTCGCTCTGCAAAACGTTCCTCAAAGCTACGATCGACGGAGATTTCATGGCGTTCAAAAACGAGTGCATCAAGGAAGGTGATGGCCAGATGAAGCTTTTCTCGGCCCAACCTGGAACCAAAGAGATGTTCCGCCGCGCCAGCGAAACGGTAGGACCATCATGCAAGAAAGGCTACGAGTTGGAATACCTCACCTCCATGAAGCAGCAGAGCAGCGAGGTTTTTCTTTGGAAGCTCGTGCCGCAAAACGGGCAGACGCAATTCCTTGTCCGTCTCACGCTCAATAGTGGAAGGGTCTCGGGATTCTTTTTCCAGTGAGCGTTGGGCGGACCGGTTCGCGATGAACTGTTTCTGCGCCGCAGCGGAGTCGGCAAGCATACCGGCAAATCAGGAATTCAAGCGGGCCGCGCCTTGGGCTTTGCCTCGTATTTGGTCAAACGATTGACGATGGCGTTCACTCCCTTTTCGAGCGCTATGCCCCAGAGGCTTAGTGCGGCGAGCGCGGCGATGGCAATGAGCAGAAACATCCAGATCGGTTGCTCGCGGATGCGCAGACCCAGCCAGATGACGTAAGGCTGGTGGACGAGGAAAATCCCGTAGGAGTAGGCACCGACCACGCCGATGACCCGGGCTGGAGTTGGCAGGCGGCAGAGCAATCCGGCAAGGCCGACAACAACGAGCAAGCAGCAAACGCCGGTCGCGAAATCCACGAAGATGTAGGTGTATGAGTCATCGTAGAGCTTGAGTGCGAACGGATAGAGGATCAGACCCGTGGCCAGTCCGGCACCGCCGAGGAAAAACCGTTCTGCCTGTTGCGGCGACCGACTGTGCCATGTTCCCAGCGCCATGCCCAAGGCGAACTCCGGCAACCTGCAAAGAGCCAGCCCGCCCGTCAGCCACGCGCCGTTTTGCGGGTAAACGATCAGTAGCATATAGCGGGCAAAAAATCCCAATGTCGCCGCCAGCAGCAGGAAAACCCACGGGTTCATTCTGCGCGCCGCCCAAAAAAGCAGCGGGAACATCAGCACCAGCTGGATGAGCAGCGAGAAATACCACCACGCGGCGTTCAGGTAGTTGAAGTTGCTGGTGATATCGATGAACCGCAGACCGAGGAGGCTGATGATGATCCGGCTGTCGACCGGTTCGAGTCGCGCAACAAACGGGGACAACAGGTAGACGAGATGTGCCGCCCAATACATGGGGTAAAGCCGGACCAGGCGTGCCATATACCAAGACGGCCACTTGATGGGTTCGGATGCCGCGCGCCGCGAAGTCGACTCCATGAGCGCCCAGCCGCTGAGAATGATGAAAAGACCGACCGCGTGGTAGCCGAGCTTGGAGATTTGCAACCATGCGACCTCGGCCAAGTTGCCCGCGCCCTCGAGCACGGAGCCCCACCGCGCCGGGGGGAAATAAGTCATGAAGAAGTGGAAATAGACCACCAAAAGAGCGGCCAGACCTCTCGCAACATCGAGCCAGAGAAGCCTTTTCACTCTGCGGGGTCTAACAGCGCGGAGCATGATCCGTCAACCACCGCGCATGAGGAAACGTTCGGAGGGCTGCATCGGCATCCGGATCGATGATTTGGTGATGCGAGGCACGCCGGAGCCCTAGTGTGTGTTCACCAGACGGACGTTGTCTCGCGCCACGTCCGCAAAGGTCGCAAAGTAGGCGGCGTGTGGGATAGGTTGCTGAACGGCGCTACGGATATGGCCTGTCCTGCGCATCATCAGCGTGAAAAAATGAAATCAAACTCTGCCAAAACCACGTCGGCCGACTTTCAGAAGCGCTTCGACGGGGGCGAAGATATAAAATCCGATGACTTGTCGATGCAGGTGAGAAGTCGAGGACGTCAATCGCTCGTATGCGCTCTCTCAACGCTCACGCCTCAGCTCTCCACCACGCTTTAAGGATAATGCACACTTTGTCGCCGCTATTCATGCTAAGTCGTCGCTCATGATCCCATTTCGCAATCTGGCCGAGACCCGCACTCCGGATGGCTCCCGCTTTTCGCTTCACGAGCACGAGGGGGAATATTTTCTAAAGCTCAACGGCCGGCAGCTCATGGGCTCGAACTCGACCTTCTCCGAGTTGCTGCTGGCCGATCTGGCCTGCAAATTCCGAGGCACGATCAAAAGTCCATCCGTTCTCATCGGAGGCTTGGGCCTGGGGTTCAGCCTGCGTCGCGTGCTGGAAATCGCTGGTCAGGGTGCGCAGGTCGAGGTGGCCGAATTGTTGCCGGAGGTGGTCGCGTGGAACCGTGAGTTTATGCAGGAACTCAACGGCAAGCTTCTCGACGACCCGCGGGTCCATGTGGTCGCTCTCGATGTCTTCGACTGCATCAAAAACGGGGTGGGGAGGTATGATGCGATTCTTCTCGATGTGGATAATGGTCCAACCTCATTCGTGCAGGCGCAGAACTCCCGCCTCTACACCGGCCGGGGGCTGGCCATGATCCGCCGTTCCCTGCGTCCCGGCGGGCGCGTGGCGTTCTGGTCGGCCGATCGCGAGCCTGCTTTCCTGATGAGCCTCTCCCGCGCCGGATTCAAGGCCGAGGAGTTCGAGGCCAAGCCGCACGAACGCGCCAAACGCGCCGCCCACCGGATCTACGTCGGCGAGGTGGCGGGCTAGCAGGCTGAAAAAATAAAACTAGAAAGAGCGTTGAGAGTTTATGGTTGAGGTCTTGAAATCCGACGAGTCGTCGACGCAGGTGAACTCACCCCAAGCTTGAGGCCAGCCGATGAGGTCAATCGCTCGTGCACTGTCTCTCAACTCTCATCCGTCAACTATCTGCCACGGCTTTAGTATAAAGCAGTGACTGCCAAAACCCGGCAGGTGGCACCGGCGCGCGGAAAATTGTCACGCCGGTTTTTGAGTCGGGATAGCGGTAAGTGCTCCCCTTCGGAGGCCAGCGACTAGGCGCGCGCTGTTTTTAACGGATGCCGGTGATCGCTCTTGCCCAGAAGACGTTTCTTGGGTTTCGGAAAGAGTAACCGGCTTTTTTGGAAATCAGCTGCTTGTAGCGCACCAGAAGCTGCCCATCGCAGTCTAGTTGGGTATTCAGGAGAAGCCCCTTCGAGTTGTAGCCGCTGGCAACCACAAAATGGTCCACATCCCACTCGGGGTTTTCTGTCGGATAGATTTTGCACCCGCAGATGACGGGGTGTCCCAATCGAAGTTCCTTTTGGATCCAAGCAATGAACCCCTCCAGATCATTAGGTTTCCCGGAATAAGGAACAAACAACGCGCCTGTGTTCTGAAGAGCCCGATCCATGTCGTTATCCTGAAGGTCGGCCTGACGTGGTTTCCCCGCTTTATGAATGACGTCTTGGGGGATCTTTTTCCCGTAATAAGCAAGGGCCATTTGGATGCTCGCCTCCCCGCACCAACCGGCTTCGAAGTCGGCCTTTTCGGGATCCCAAGCCACGTCAGGGATGTGGAGATTCAAACCGCCGCGGGACGTATCTATGTGGCGCACAGATTTGGGCTTTGCGTACGCCGAGAGCGCAAGCCAAGGGATGAGGAGGAAAGTTACGGCTCCGACGCGAGATGTTTTGGTCATCAGTTCTTTCGAAAAATAACCGATAAACAACACTTTCCAAACCCTGTTGTTCGCAGGCATTTCGGGAGCGATTGAGGCGCGAGGGCTCAGACCTTCGGTTGACCTTCAACCTGCACCAACATGAGGACGACCGGCTTGCCATCCAGCGACCCGGAGAGGTGACCCCGTTTGCCGTCGATGAGACGACATCCCTGGTCGCCGCCGAACGAAAGTTCACCCGGTCCCATTTCCACCCGAACACCATCCATCGTCTCCACGAACCATCGCCCCGAGAGAGGAATGATCCACTGCGGAGCCGGATTTTCGTGCCAGTCGCCCTCGACTCCGGGAGGAATGGTCAAAAACAAAACCTTGGTTGGCACGTTGCCGGTGATGCATTGCCAGACAGTGGCCGATCCCGGACTGACCGTGCTCAGTTTGTTCGGGGGCAGAAAAGCACGGCGCTGGTGGCTGATGCCGTCTTCGTCTTTCCATACCAGCCAATACGGAATTTCGGATCCTGTGACGGGGTCGCTCATTTTCTCGGACCGCAGGCTATGATAAGCCTTGGATTGCGCAAAACACTTCAGCCGGGAGAGGTGGTCCCAAACATGGGGAAATCGGGCTGCCGGGATTTGAACCCGCTGCCTCTGTTCGGCCATCCCAAAGAAAAAACCCATCCCCGGCGAAGAGGATGGGTTTTGTTGAAGGCTGTGGTGATTACTTCACCTTGACCCAGGTATCGATGCCCTTGTCGGGCAGGGTCACGATGAGTTTGTCTCCCTTGAACTCGTATTGTGCGAATTCGAAGGGCGGAGTGAATTTGATCGATCCATCTTCTCGGGTCACCTTCGCGTTCTTGGTGACCCCTGAGGAAGCGAGAACCTTGCCTGTGAGCGGATCGTTGGCCGCCGAGAGGAGTGTCTCCGTGTAGGTGAAGTCCGAGAGCTTATACCGGGCGATGAGCGAGATCGATGCGCTCTTTGAAGTCACGCCTCGATACATGACGTTGAGGTTTTTGTATCCACCGGGAGTCAGGTTGATCATGCCGGCAAGACGCGGTGCCTTGACCACTTTGCCATCCGGTGTCTTGTGCGAAACGAGCTTGTAGTTGCCATCGATGCCCGTGCTCTCGGCGGCGTTGAGGGACATCGTGATGCCGAAGAGTCCTGCGGCAAGGGTGAGAAAGAGTTTGTTCATAGTTGTATTGATGCGTCCGGGTGCAGGATCACCATCCTCGCGGAGAATGGAAAGTCGAATCCACTCGGCGCGCACCTGACTGCGTGTAAAAGGGCGTAAAAAAGAGGTTTTGCGCCACGCGAGTAATAGGAACAGATCAAGCGCAGCCAACTCGGCGAGCCTCTTCAGCCCGAAAAAAATTTCCCAAGCTTCGAAAAATCGGGCCGCCGGGATTTGAAACCGCGACCTGTCGCCGCGGCGGCCGCTTTTGCATCAAGACGGACAAATTGACACGTAATCACAAAGTAGATACGTTATCAGCATGAAAGCCCTTTTGGTTCCCATCGGTAACTCGCGAGGGGTGCGTATCCCCAAGCCTCTCATCGAGCAGTGCGGGCTGGCGGACGAAGTCGACCTCGACGTGCAGGACGGCACGATTCTCATCCGCGCGCCCCGCATTCGTCCGCGGGCGGGTTGGACGAACGCGTTTGCCCGCATGGCGCGCGAAGGCGACGACAAGCTGGCGGAAGGCCATTTTCCTTCCACGGAATGGGATAAAGACGAGTGGGTGTGGAAGTGAACCGGTTCGACGTTTTTCTTGTCGCGCTTGATCCCACGATCGGGCGCGAGATCAAGAAGATGCGGCCGTGCACGGTGATTTCTCCCGACGAAATGAATCACCATATCGGGACGGTCATCATCGCGCCCATGACAACTAAGAGTCGCGCTTACCCGACAAGGGTTCCTTGCACTTTCCAAGGTGTCGCGGGCCAAGTTGTGTTGGACCAGATCCGCACCGTGGACAAAACACGGCTGGTCAAAAAGCTGGGACGACTCTCGCCTTCGTCATCAGACCGCGTGCTCCGTGTTCTTGGTGAGATGTTCGAGAAATAACTCTGCTAAATCCGATTACATCCAAAACGGTCTCACCCTGCTCAAAGAGCCAAAGAGTCTCGAGTTAATCCTCCGAGATGTTGATGCAAAGGGTTACCTGGACATCGAATTCGTTGACCGACTCAGGCAGAGGGAGTCTTTAGGCTCCGTAAAGCAGAAGATCGTTAGAAAGATTCAGCAGAATGAGTCGGCTTTGAGGATTCGGTGAGTGGGCTCTTGGAGGCTGTTCAGCTTTGACGGCGCTTTAAAGCCCAAAGCGAAGCAACTCCACCGAGAAGAAGCAGTGCGTAGGTGGAGGGTTCGGGGACAATGCTCAGAACAAAGAGGTTGCGCACCTGCGCGCCGCTGAAACCGCCGGAACCGGATAGGGCGCCCGACTCGTCCATCGTGTTGAAGTTGTAATAAGACTCTCCGACCGGAAGCGGATCGTCTTCTTCGTAGGGATGACCCCAGTTCGCCAGTGCAGGATCATTTCCCTTGCCGTTCGGATCTGCGAAATAAATGGCCGATGTCTCATCATCGTAGCCGGCCGCGGCGACCCTGTGATACGAGCTGTTCCACCACCATTCGGGATTCGCGGGCCCGGGGTTGATCAAGTCGAAGACGGCCGAGTTGCCCATCGCGACCTGCGAGCGGTAGAGCGTATACATCGACGTGAAGGAGGTTGCTTCGCCGTTACGCATTACGCGGGAGAGTCCGATATCCCAAGTGAAGATGTCGATGGCGATGCGGTCGGGGCCTACCTTATCCGCGATGAACTCATGAATCGGCTGTCTCTCCACTCCTCCCAAACCCCACACATGGATGGCTAGGTCGCTGATCGCGTAGTTCATGCGCTCGAGCCACGTGTGTTCGCCACCGTGATCGAAGAGACCGGAAGCCCCTCTCTTGTCGAGTTGGTAGAATACATCGGTGAACGAGGCGATGTAGCACCATCCGCCGTTGCGCTCCCACTGGACTCCCGGTCCTCCGTCGTCCAGTGGTTGCGTATTGGAGTAACCGGGGACTGCCGGGTCGGAGTAACCCGCGAAATTCGCCGGCCTCGCGAAGGGATTCGACGCATCCGAGCCCGAAAGCTGGTGTTGGTAGAAATCGGGCAGGTCTGAAAGATAAACTGGCGCTGCAGACGCGCCGATCGTCAGCCCCAAGAGTGCCGAACCGATCGTTGCGCGGCGGTAAATCCAAACCAAAAGCGGCAAGCCTTGTGCGCCGAAGGCTTCCTTGCAGAACCGTTTTGCAAAGAATGCCGCTTTTGAAACGTGCTCGAGTCGCTCCTTGTTCGTGGCCATGCGAGATGATGGATATCGTCTGTTCCTGCGGATAGCGAATTCCGAAAATCCGACCCGCCTCGAAGGATGCGTGAATCTTGTGTTTCCGTCCGGAAGATCGCGCGTCCGGAACTTGAACCTACGCTGGAAATAAGCGTCTGCAACCCGTCGCTGCCTAAAACGGTCTCATCCTTGCCAAAGATCCAAAGAATCTCGAATTAATCCTCAGAGATGTTGATGCAAAGGGTTACCTCGATATCGAACTCGTCTACAGACTGAGACAGAAGGAGTCTTTGGGCTCCGTAAAGCAGAAGATCGTCAGAAAAATTCAGCAGAATGAGTCTGCTGTTTGCTTTGAAGATCTGGTGAGGGAGACTTTGGAAGCTGTTTAGCTTTTACGGCGTTCTAATGAATTGGCGGAGTCCCACTTGGGGTTGGGTAAGGCCGTGCTTGAATGCGGATGAATCCCCTGTCTCCCGGCATCGTGATGGTGCTGGTGATAGGCAGTCCGTAGTTCGTGTATGGCTGTGTGAGATCAGCTGTTGTCTGAGGTTGGAAGCTAACAACGGCATTGTTCCCCTGTTTCTGCTCTTGGCGGAATCGACTCCGTTTCATTTGTTCTGCTCCCTCTAAGGGCGCAGAACTTCACTTTTCAACTGTCCTCTTTCAGGGGGTCAGGCCACAACTACAGTCCCCCGGAGGGTGGTTCGGGAGCAACTGGACCGCTCGGTGCTGCCCAAGTAGCCATGTATGTGATTAAGATGTTGCTGGTCTTTCGCCAGTCACTGCCCTTCGACTTCCAATCGTCCTGCATATACAACTTTATTTCGTAAGCGATTTCCTTGTTGTTTTTCGTCTTGAATTCCCACTCCTTCGTCCAGTAGGTGCGCTTCTCCTTATTCAATCTTTCGTCAACCTTTGGAAACCTCCTGTATTTGCTATTAATCGTACGCGAGATTCTGTCAAAAACCTCTACCCCTTGCGTTTTGCTTTTATTGCAATCAACTGTTATTCGCGCCTCCCCTTTGTAAAAGCCCGCGTCACTGCTGAATGTGAGTGTCACATCTTCCGCGCTTAAGCCCGCTAGCGGAACGTTTCTGAGCGTGATTTGCTGCCAGTCGTTGCGTTTTTGAAAATTGTAGTGTTTGGCTGCTAAGAGTTCCTCAGCCTCTTCGAGATTTGTTCCAAATTTTATTTCCATGAATCCCTCAGGGACATTTGCCCCGGAAAACGGAGCGGTAACAGTGTCTTGTGGCCTCTGCGCGGGAGTAGCCGGAGTGGCAGCTGGTTGGGCAATAACATCTGCCATGAAGCCTACAATCAAACTAAGGGTGAATATCAATATCCCGCCAATTCCGTGGAGAGCGCTGATTTTGGAGTTTTTCGAGCGGTGCATCGTCAAACCACCCTTAGCAACTTTGCACTAACTGCTTCCAGCCGAATTTTCGTCCAACTTAGGGATCGCGATGTCTCACTGAGAGCTTGATCGCGAAGAGGCAAAATAAGCCACGGTTAACTCGCCGCGAACTTCCAAGCCACACAAACTTCGCGAACCTCTTCAAACCGAAGAAGTGTTCCCAAGTTCCGGAAAATCGGGCTGCCGGGATTTGAACCCGGGACCTGTCGCCGCGGCGACCGCTCTAATCGGTAAAGTCCACCATCGCGGTCCCTTGGGAGCGTGTGATCATGCTTCGGAGGCCAGCAATCTTTCGCAGCGAGCAGTTGCGGCCTCGGCGTGTTCCAGGGTGGGAAAAGACGTCGCCTTGATCCGGTTGCGGAGTGTTGCCGGATCGATCAGTCCTTCCAGACGCATCCCACCCAGGAATTCCATGTCTTTCTCGCGGCCCGCTGCGAGTTTGCTCACTGCCAAGTCGTGCAAATCCAAGCACCAACCTGTGCAGCCGCGCGTGTTTTCGTTGCGCACCGGAACGAGGCGGCCTTGCCATCCCTCTGGAAGGATCGCCGTTTCGGGCGCTACGCCATGGGCGTAGTAACCGAACGATTCGTGGAAGATGGATTTCTCTCCGATCGCGCCGTCGATCAGGATGGAACGCTCGGGAAATTTAAGCGGAAAAACATCCGCTTCCATCGACCGGACAAGGACCTCTTGCGACGGTTGTGGCACCGACCCGAGGAGAGCTTGACTGCCAACAACCACGATTTCGTCCGTGTCGGCATTGGCCGCCGCGGCGCGCACGATATGCTCAAGCTGCTCTCTGGTCATGACGGTGCGACATCAAGATAGCCGTGCGCTCGGCCGGCGTGAGGATCCCGCAGAACGGGCTCGATTGGCGCAGGCGGACGGATCTCTCGTCTTCGCCCTCCAGCGCAGCGAAGACCTCCGATATCGGTCCGTCCAAAATAGCGCGCCACTCCTCGAAGACCGGGCGCACGCTGGCATCGCACGATGTCATCCATTTCGCCAAAACACTGCGAGCTTTGTCCAAGACAGCCGGATTCTCCCGGAGGCGTTTGGCGATCATCCGGTCCATCTCAAGCGAGCGAGCTTCGATGTCCGCGTGCGAGTTCATCGGTTTTATCGGGTTGAAAAATCGGGCTGCCGGGATTTGAACCCGGGACCTCTTGAACCCCATTCAAGCGCTCTACCAAGCTGAGCCACAGCCCGTGACTGGCCGGGCAAAATACCATGAAACAGTCCCGCGTCCCGCAAAAATTTCCGGTTGCGCTGGACAGAAGGGTTCCCGGTTGACGACATAAGCAGATGCAGCGTGCTTGCCCTATTCTTGCGTTGTTGATTCTGGCCTCTTGCAAACCGGCCGCCGTTCCGCCGTCTCCTGCTCCCACGCCTGCGCCCTCGCCAACTGCGACTGCTTCTGCGTCGCCCGCTCCCACTCCCCCTCCAACCCCGATACCGACCCCGTTTGTCTCGCGCAAGCCGATGGATACCGGGATGATTTTTAATGGGCTGCAGTTCAAGTGGAATATCGAGGCGTTGCCCGGTGAGACCGCTGCGCAGGACCGCGAGAAGGACGACTCCTACCGGCTTGAGCTGAACCTCAAGATCCGCACTCCGCGCGCGGCGACCACGCTCGAGGATCTCAAGGTCGCGAACAGCCGAATCCCTGAAGTCTTGCCCTCATTGCCGTTGCTGCTCGAAACGGCGAAAGTTTCGCCCGACTACGAGGATCTCTACCGGCGCAAAATGAATTTCCTCAAGGGGCGTTTGGAAAAAATCGAACAGATCCTTTCGCGGCACAACTACTACGATTGCGATACGATCCTCGAACTGAAGCATCCCGAGAGCGGGCGCAAAGCGCTGCTCGTGCAGGGCGACATGGATGTGAACGTCGACGGCTCCGACGGCGACCGGAACATCGAGATCGACGGCTCCAACCAATTTTTCCAGCCGCAGACGAGTTACCGCTGGCCGAAAACGACGGACCGCCCGAATCCGTTCATCAAACGCTTCGAGGAACGTATCGCCAAGGCCGAGGCGGACTTAGCCAAACCCGGACTGGCGGAGTCGAAGGCGAAGCAACTCCGCGACGATATCGCTCTTTTCGAGCGCAACATCTCGGATCTCAAGAGTGCGAGTTTTCTCGTCTCGAAAACCGATCCTTCGATCGTGCTGCCCGGATTCATGATTGGAGGCGGCGGACCGAAAGTCGGGGACTACGCCGTGGTGATCCACGAGGACAAAATGTATCCGGCCATCCTCGGCGATGCAGGGCCGTCCTACAAAGTCGGCGAAGCTTCGCTCCGCCTCTGCAACGAGATCAACCACACGGGCAATCCGCTGGCGCGCCCGGTTGGCGATCTCGCCGTGACGTATCTTGTTTTCCCCGGATCTGCTGATGAAAAACGCTTGCAGCCCGACTTGGATCAATGGCACGCGCGTTGCACGGAGTTGCTCGCCGAGATGGGAGTCACGAACAACGCATCGCTGCATCGCTGGGAAAACATCGTGCCGCCGTGGCCGACACCCACTCCTTCACCGACGCCCGAGCCGTCTGTTGCAACTCCGTCCGGAACGCCGGTGGTCGGTGTCGGTTCTGCCGCTGTTCCGGTCGTGGACACAAGCGGTGCTCGGGTTGCCGCGCAAACCAACGCGCCGACAATAGTTCAGACCAACGCCGCGCCGACAGCTTCCCCGCAGTTGTAGCGGCGGTCGGCGACCGCCGGATGCGTCGAACCGGAGCTGTTCCGGCACTCGCAGAGCGCCGCGGCAACATCAGGCGATTCCGGCAAAGAGGCGTTTTTCCCATACAGCCAGCCACGATTTCAGGTCCGGCCGCGATTGGAGTTCTGGATCATCAGCCATGAGCTTCCGTGCCTCGGTGCGGGCTTCTTCGAGCAAGTGAAGATCACGCGGTAGCTTGGCCAGGCGCACGGGCGGCAGACCCGTCTGCTCGGTGCCAAGCAAATCTCCCGGACCTCGCAGCTCGAGATCCGCCTCGGCGATGGTGAATCCATCGGGCGCCTTCTCCAAAATTCGCAGGCGGTCGAGCTTCTCCTCCGCATCCTTGCCGGCGAGCAAGACACACCACGATTTCTCCGATCCGCGGCCGACGCGCCCGCGCAGCTGGTGCAATTGCGCCAGCCCGAAGCGTTCTGCGTTCTCGACGAGCAACACGGTCGCGTTGGCCACGTCGACGCCGACTTCGATGACCGTGGTGCTGATCAGGGCGCGGATTTTTCCGGCGCGGAAGTCGTCCATGATGGACGCCTTCTCTTCCGCCTCGAGCCGTCCGTGCAGAAGCCCACAGCGGTATGGAGCCAGCAGCTTCTCCCATTTGGCGAACTCGGCGGTCGCGGCTTTGAGTTCCTTGCGTTTGCCTTCCTCGATCACCGGATAAACGAGGTACGCCTGACGTCCTTCATCGAGCTGTTTGCGCAGAAAACCAGCGGCCTCGGAAAGTTTTCCATGCGGACGCACCAATGTTTTCACCGGCGTGCGCCCCGGAGGCATTTCGTCGAGAATGGACAAATCAAGGTCGCCGTAAAGGGTCAGCGCGAGGGTGCGCGGGATCGGCGTGGCGGACATCAAGAGCACATGCGGATGCGGTTCCTTGGCCGAGAGCTTGGCGCGCTGTTTGACACCGAACTTGTGTTGTTCGTCGATCACGACGAGCGCCGGGCTCCCCACGGTCTCCGGCGAAAACAAAAGCGCGTGTGTCCCGATGACCGCCCGCGGTCCGGTCGCAGGGTTTTTTTCTTTTCGGGCAGCGGTGCGCAGCACCACGGGAATGCCCAGCGGCTCGAGCAACCTGCGCAGGTTTTCGTGGTGCTGGTGCGCAAGGATCTGGGTCGGTGCCATGAGCGCGGCCGAATGTCCTGCGGCCAAGGCGCCGATCATGGCCGTCGCCGCCACGATGGTTTTCCCACTGCCCACATCGCCGTGCAGTAGACGATTCATTGGTTGGCCGCGCGCAAGATCGTCGAAAATCTGTCCAAGCACGCGCTTTTGGGCGGCGGTCAGGACAAAAGGCAGTTGCTTGACGAATTTCGCGAGCAATTCGGCGTCGCGTCGGATAACCGGGGCCGATCCTGAGGATTGGCGCGCGCGTTGACGCGCGAGGACGCATTGCATTTCGAAAAGTTCTTCGCGGGCGAGGGAAGCACGGGCGTTTTCGAATTCACTCCATGATGAAGGGAAATGGATGGCCTGCAGCTCGGCGGGGGCCGGGATTCCGTCTTTGTCCAAGCGCGCGCAAACTTCGAAAATCAGCCTTCGCAACGCGCGCGGACTCCATGGTCCGATCGAGGGATGAATCGGGACGATCCGGTTGAGGTGGATGAGTTCGCTGTCGGGCGCGTCCTTTTCCAGCACTTCGAAGTCCGGATGATCCATGACCAAGCCGCCTTTTTTCATCGCGCGGGGACGCCCGTGCACGACAAGTTCCTGTCCCGCCTGCAGGATCTTCGACAGGTATCGCAGGTTGAACCAACGGCAGCGAAGCACCGAACCGCTGGATTCTTCCGCGAGGGTCAGCAGGAACTGACAACGCCGCCCGAATCGGATCATTTTTGTCTCTGCCACGACGCCACGCAGACAGACAGGATGGTCGGGAGCCGCCGCCGGAAAGGACGGGAATTTTGTCCGGTCTTCGTGGCGGCGGGGGTAATGACGCAAAAGGTCTTCCGAGGTCAGGATGCCTTCGGTTTCCAAAGCTTTCAGCCTTGCCGGAGGAATTTTGGCCAACTCCGCCAGGGGTCGGTCCTGATCCGCTAAGGCAAGGCCGCCGGCGCAACCTCTGGACGTTGAGGCTTTCACCGCCACATTGATGATACGATTTTTGGCAAAAAGTCGATTTGTCAGTCTGTCGGGCTGTCCCAGAGCAGGTCGATCGTGCTAAGCAGAGTGGCCGCCCGGCGGGTCGGATACAGGCGCACCTTCCTGCCTTCGGCCTTCTTTTTGATGAGGCCTGCTTCATGGAGCCGGCGCGCGTGCTCTGAAGCTGTCGATATTTGAACCCCGCATTCGATGGCCATTTCCTCGACGCAGAGATTCCCTCTGGTCTGGAGTAGCCTGATCATCTCGATCCGCCGATGGTTCGCCAACCCGCCGGCCATCTTAGCCCGTCCACGGTCATTGTTTGCCATAGGAGGACCTTTTTAGCACATTATGACTTTTTGCCAAAAGTAAAAACATGTCTGCGGGGTTGGGAAAACGATTTTTTGGAGACGACCGTGCGCGTGGGGCGGTGGGGTGCGCGTCGGTGTTTTTGGAAGCGGAGGCGGATGCGTGCACGCTCCCGCTAAACACTGCCATCGCCCCTGGTGCGGGGTTCAAGATGGCTGGGTTTTGGCTGCGGAGCTGGGGTGGTAAGGATTACCCAACGTGGATGGCTGGGAATTTCTGGCGGGGTTTTGCCCGAAGCGGAGTGCAATGGAGGCCGGGTCTCAAGCTGCTGGGCGCAGATGCTGGACCTCGAGTTGCATGCTGACCCTTTGGCGGTATTCGTTGCGGACCAGCTTGAAGGCGACATCCCACGGCGCGCGGGGGAACTCCTCGCTGGCGCCGTTGAAGTAGATGGCTGCTAGCAATTCCTCACGTCCTTTCACGCGGAAGCGGACATGCTTCTCTTTGAGCACATCGGGCCCGTTGACCGGGGCCACCCCGCGCGCGCAGAAAACAGGTGCCGGGTTCCCCATCCCGCAGGGCTCGAGCAGCGAGAGTTCCTCCAGGTGGCCGTGCTCCAAGTCGGCCACATCAACCCTCGCGTCGATCATCAGGCGCGGCGCGAGGTCTGTGCCATGTAGGGTCTGCGCGGCCAAGCTGGCGAACTTGCCGCGGAACTCGGCGAATTTCTCGCGGTTCACGCTCAGTCCCGCCGCCATGTGGTGCCCCCCGAAAGTTCCGAGCAACTCCGCGCATCCGCCCAGCGCCTTGACGAGCGATAGTCCGTCGATGCTGCGCCCGCTGCCGTGACCATCGCCCGCCTCGTCGAATCCGACGACGATGGCGGGCCGGTGGAATTTGCGGCAGAGTCGCGAGGCGACGATTCCGACGACTCCGTGGTGCCAGCCGTCTCCGCCGACCACCAGCGCGCAGTCGCGTGTCGGATTATAAAT
>JBEDBL010000033.1:0-19994 GCA_041177245.1 Verrucomicrobiota bacterium | reverse complement strand
AGTGGGCTCGTTGGTGTTGACCAATGGCGGTTCGCTCACCGGGACGGGCACGCTTACGGCCGCGACCTACACGCTCAATGGCGGCACGGTTGGCGCGAATCTCGGCGCCGGCACGGCTACCTCTTCGGCGGGAACAACTGCTCTCAATGGAACATTGGCTGGTGATCTCGCAGTCAGCGGTGGCACGGTGAATCTGGGCTCGGGTGACCGCATCGGTGGCACATCCGCAGTTACGGTCTCGTCCGGAACGCTTGGAATCAGCACCTTCAACGACACGGTCGGAAGTTTCACCATCACCGGCGGAACGCTCGGCGGAACAACCGGCACGCTCACGGCCGGAACCTACGCGCTGCAAGGTGGCACGCTCACGGCCAATCTCGGTGCAGGCACGGCGACCGTCACGACCGGAACCACGGCATTGAACGGAACGCTGGGAGCCGCCACGGTCAACATCGACAGCGGCACGCTCAATCTCGGATCGGCGAATCGCTTGAGCGACAGCGCCGCCGTTACGCTGAATGGCGGAACCCTGGGCATCAGCACGCTCGCGGACACGGTGGGCAGCTTCACTATCGCGGGAGGAACACTCGGTGGATCGAGCGGAACCTTGACCGCATCCACTTACGCGCTGAATGGCGGCACGCTGACGGCAAACCTTGGCACCGGCTCCGCGACCGCGTCGAGCGGCACTACCGCGCTCAACGGCACACTCGCTGCGACTACGCTGTCTATCAACGGCGGCACAGTGAATCTCGGTGCGGCCAATCGCTTGGCCGACACGGCCGCGATCACTCTCTCCAGCGGCACTTTGGGTCTGAGCACCTTCAATGACACCGTAGGCTCGTTTGTTCTCTCGGGTGGAACGCTCGGTGGCACGACCGGAATACTGACAGCCTCGACCTACGATTTGCAGAGCGGCACGATCAGTGCGCGCTTGGGCGCGGGAGCGATCACGGTGAGCAACGGGACAACCACGCTCGGTTCCGCCGGGCGACTGGATGCCGCCTCTACCGTCGTCATGAGTGGCGGCCAATTGGCCATTGCGGGGGCGGAGACAGTTTCGACCTACACGCAAACAGGCGGCACGCTCGGCGGTTCGGGACAAACGCTCACCGCCGCGAGCTATGCGCTGCAGGGGGGGGCGGTCACGGCGAACCTTGGAACGGGAACCGCCACGGCTTCGGTCGGAACCACCGCCATCAACGGCAATCTTGGCGGCGCACTCATCGCGAGCGGCGGCATGGCCAACCTCAACGGCACGGTGGCGGGCAATGTCACGGTGAGCGGCGGCGACGTCAATCTCGGCTCGGCCAACCGCATCGCCGACACGGCCACCGTCGCGGTGAGCAGCGGCGCGCTCAACCTCGGGGCGAACAATGATTCGGTCCGCACGGTGCAAATCACCGGTGGTGCGATCACCGGAAGCGGAGTTCTCACCGCCACAAGCAACTACGATGTGCAAGGCGGCACGATTTCCGCGGCGGTTGGCGGCTCTGGGGCCATGACCAAATCCGGCGCGGCCACCGCGACGATCTCCGGCAACAACATGACCTACAATGGAGCGGTGACCGTCGGCAGCGGTGCTCTTCTTGCCGCGAACAACAACGCGTTCGGCACCGCCGCCATCACCGTGACCAACGGCAGCACCCTCGCGGCCAACGGCGTGAGTTTGGCCAACAACTTCACGATCGGGTCGGCGGGTGGCTTCATCACGAACTTCGGATCGACCACTGCGCTTGCCGGCTGGGATGTTTTCAGTGGAGCGGCGGGGGCAAGCAACGTTTCCGGCACTGGAATCTCGGGTGTCACGGCGCTCGCTTTGCAGCTCGGCTCCGGGATCACCAATAGGGCGGTCACAAATGCTGTAGGCGGCGCTGGGTGGAACTTCTCCACAGCCGCGGCCGCAGCCTCCAACAACTCGTTCATCACCTTCGGCCTTAGTTCGTCGTCCTCGAATACTGTGCTCAAACTCACCACTCTTGATCCCTTTTACTACCGCTCCTCCTCTACGGGACCAACTAACGGGATTCTCCAGTTCTCACTCGATGGCGGGACTAGCTACACCGACCTTTTCACGACAAACGGCTACACTCGTAACACAACTATCGGAACATACGGCCCCATGGACCTGACGCTCGCGGGCACTGTGCTACAGACTGTGGGGACCAATGGCGTCTTGTTGCGCTGGGTTAGTCTTGGCGCTACCGCGGCTACTGGAACGTGGTATCTCCGCGACGGAAACACTTCCGGAAACGATCTCGTGATTAACGGTCAGGTTGGAACGATCACCGGCGGTGCCGCCACCGGCAGCGGCACACTCGGCATCGCGCAAGCCGGATCGGCAACTTTCAGCGGCAATGTTCTGAACAACAACCAAGCCACACTGACGGCTGCCGCCGGCGGATCGGCGACCTTCTCTGGTGTGATCAGCGGTGCTGGATCCGCGACAAAGACGGGCGCGGGCACTGTGACACTCTCCGGCACTTCGGCCAACACCTTCACCGGAACCACCACGCTTACGGAGGGCGTTTTGGAGTTGAACAAGACAGCCGGGGTCAATGCGATCGCTAGCACCAACCTCACGGTGTCCAAGGTGGACAGCAACAACCGCGCCACTCTGTTGCTCTCGGCGAACAACCAGGTTGCCAACACCACAACAGTCACCCTTTCCGGCGGAACGATCACTCGCGCCAGCGGCGTGAGCGAAGTCTTCGGCAATCTCAATCTCACCGAGGCTTCGTTCCTCGACTTCGGCTCGGGAGAGGCGGGTACAATCGGTTTTGGAACCTACGCTCCCAGCGCTCTGACCGCTTTGAACATCGTCAACTTCACGCAGGGCAACACGCTCACCTTCCGGTCTGACCTGACGGATTCCATCACGACCAGCGCTTTTGCCTTCAGCGGAGCAGGGGGGCTTGGCTCCTACGCATGGGATCAAGGAGCGACCACCTTCACCATCACGGCCATACCCGAGCCTTCGACCTACCTCGCGGCGGCGGGCTTGCTAGGGCTGATGCTCTGGCCCTCGCGCAAGCGCATCATCCGCGATGCGCGGAAGGTCCTCGGATTACGCGCGCCCATGCGCGACAGGCTCGCCAGAGCTCGCCAGTGACGTGTGACGAGTGACGTGTGACGAGTTGAAAGGTGGCGACCGGCTCGGCGAGCCAGCCCTACCGATTGGATTTCTCTCAACGCTCATCTCTCAACTTTCATCTCCGGAGCCAAGCACCAACCTTTTAGCCACCGATTGCGGTGGATATTCACGGATAACGCAGGGCCGCGGTGACCCGCGGCCGAGCTAGTATTCCGGCGGGATATACAGCACTCTTCATGTTGAATGCCGGAGCGCGAGTGGACCATTTTTCTAGAGGGTGGCAGCCGGATCGTTGTGATCTTGGATACCGCGCGGGCCGACACAAAATCGTTCTCCGTCGTGCTGATAAAGGAAATCGAAGGGGTGGACGCATGCATTACCCGCTACGACACAGCTCATTCTCAGCCACATCGAGACGTGCTCGGCAGGCGGGCGGGCTTGATTGAGAAGGAATGGCTGCTACTTTCCAGTAACAGAGACGCCTTCAGCTATGCGCTGGCGGATCTTAAACAGAATCATGAGGGCTATATCGAGTTCTACCTGCAGCATTGAGACGCCGGTGATTGTCCGAGTGCCTGTCACCGCCTCCTGTCGGATGACTGTCAAGGAGGCGGAGCAAATACTGCGCCGCCAAGGGTTCCGTCCCGCGACCGCGGCGGAGCGGAAGAGGAACAAGAAAATTCTGCGCGCCTCGGTTTAAGAGGCCAGAAGGCTACACGGCCGCGGCGACCTGCGGCCCTGCTGATCGCCCAAAGAGAAGGAGAAGTTTCCTGATTGGTCGTTTTGCGGACTGATTCCTACTGCATGGTTCCGGCTCAGGCGGTATCGCGAGCGTGACAAAGCTTGGCTGAGGTGCAGGGCTGATAGACTCTCGCGTTGACGCCAAAACTCCTGCTCATGGGCATCCGGACCTACCTCTCATTGCCTCTTTTGCTTGCTCTGGCGTTGAATGTCACTGCAGAGGAAGAGTTGCCCGCTGCGGCCTGGTGGGAGGGCGACGGCATGACCGGAAAATGGTTCGGCGCGCGCGATGTTCTCTCCGATAACGGTTTTGCCGTCGACGGACATTGGCGCGGGATTTATTTCGGCGTCCTCGATAGCGCCAACGGGTCAGGCAACGCGTTTTCGGAGGAATTGGCTTTCGGCGCGCAACTGGATCTTGCCAAGACCTTGCGGTGGGAGGCGGCCGAGGGTGCCACGCTTTTCGGCGAGGTGCGCTGGCGCGATCCGGGAACCGATGCGAATCCGAACAGCCTCGTCGGGGCGGAAAAACTGTTCAATCCGTCGCGCTACGTCGGCGGCTCAGGTTGGCGGCTGATGTCTTTCGGCGCGCGCTACGCCGCTCCGGAATTTTTCGGTGTGAAGCGCGGGCTTGTCCTCACCGGCGGATGGATCCAACCGCAGAAAGAATTCGTCGACCAACCGCTGGCGCGGCTCTTCGCCAACAACGCGATGGCGAGTGCCGAGGGTTTGGGCGGGAACATTCCTTTCACTTCCAGCTTCACGTCATGGGGTGGAACGATCGAAGCAAAGCCGGTCGAGTGGTCCTATGTGAAGACGGGACTGTTCATGTCCTTCCCGAATCCCTCCGATCCCGCCAACAACGGTCTCCAGTTCGGCGGCCACGGGGATCCGTCGCAGAACGGATTGTTCTTCATTGGCGAAACAGGCATCACGCCCAAGATCGGCGCGGACAAACTTCCGGGACGGTATGCCTTCGGCGCCTATGTCTACGGCGAGAACAACGCGGAATACGGCGGCAACAAATCCGGCTACTATTGGCAGGCGGACCAGATGATCTGGCGCGAGGACGGCGAGCAGGGCCTGCGCCTGTTCAGCCTTTTTATTTTCGCGCCGCGCTACAACAACGACTTCTCTTTCTACACGCAGGGCGGCTTGGCCTACGAGGGGTTCCTGCCCGGGCGCCCGCGCGATGAATTGCTCGTCGGCTTGGCCTTGGGCAATTACGGCGCCGCCGCGGCGGCCGATGGCGCGCAACCGACGCAAACCGTGCTCATGGAAGCCGGCTGCCGTTTCAAATTGAGCGGCTGGTCTTTCATCCAGCCCTTCGTCCAATACATCTCGCAACCCGACGGATTTTCCAATGCAGCCAACGCAGCGATCCTCGGTGTTTCACTCGGTCTGGACTTCTGACGCGCGGCGATTCCTCTTGCGCGCGCGGGGTGCCGTCCTACGCTGGAGGGATGAAAATCGGGTTTATCGGCTGCGGAAAGATGGGATCCGCCCTCATCCAGGGCGTGCTCGAGGCGAAAGTCTGCCAACCCGAACAGGTCACGGTTTACGACCGCGTGGCCGAGCCTGCCGAGGTGCTCGGCACGGAAAGCGGGATCCGCGTCGCGTCGGGTAACAAGGAAGTCGCGCAGGTCTCCGATATCGTGGTGCTCTGTGTCAAACCCGACGATGCCGAGCGGGCTTTGTCGGAAGCGGTCAGCGTGCTCGATGGAAAGCTGCTTGTTTCCATCCTCGCCGGGACCACCATCGCCACTCTGCAGGAGGCCGCGGGTAAAAATTGCCGCGTGGTGCGAGTGATGCCCAACACCGCGGTGCTCGTCCAGAAAGGGGCTTCGGCCTACGCTACCGGCGAGGGCGTCACGGAAGATGATATCGCTGTTGTGGAGCAGATTTTCTCGTCTGTCGGCCGCGCGTTCCGCGTGAAGGAGTCGCTGCTCGATGCTGTGACCGGCCTGAGCGGCAGCGGTCCGGCCTATGTTTATCTTTTTATCGAAGCACTCTCCGACGGCGGCGTGCAAATGGGATTGCCGCGCGATCTTTCCACGAAACTCGCGGTGCAGACCGTGGCCGGCGCCGCTGAAATGGTTTCCCAGACGATGATGCATCCCGCGCTGTTGCGCGAAATGGTGACCAGCCCCGGCGGAACAACCGTCGCCGGTCTGGCCGAATTGGAAAAAGCCGGTTTGCGTTCCGCGGTGATGGACGCGGTGCGGGCGGCAACGGAACGTTCGCGCGAACTCGGCGCGGCCAGGGACTGATGCGCCGCACTGCACTTTTCATCGCGGTCCTGGCTTTCGCCGTCGCGGGCGCCCGCGCCGAAGGAACCAACGCGCCTGTCGGCAAGCCGCCTTCCATGCGGGGTGGCGCGGGAGATGCCGTGCGATCCGTCCAATCGCCTCCGGCTTCGCGGGTTCCTCTGGATATTCCGCCGGATTCGCAACCGGCTGTCAGCACCGAGACGGTGGAGAAGATGGGAATGGACGGAATCGCGGCCTTCGAAAAGGGGAATTTCCAGGGAGCAAAGGAGGCCTACCTGCGCGTCCTCAAAGTCGAACCGAACAACCTTGCCGCGTTGGTCAACCTCGGCACGACGGAATACCGGCTCGGCAATCTTCCGGAAGCCGAACGCCTTTTGCGCCGTTCCCTGCAGATCAAGGCGGACAATCCGACCGCATGGCTCAATCTCGGCATGATCTATCTCGGGCGCGATGAACCGATGCGTTCTCTCGCCGCCATCGCGCAAGCCGTGGTGCATGCTCCGAACGATCCGGTGGCCCGCAACTATCTCGGCGTGGCGGCAGGGCGCAACCGTTGGTTCGACGCCGCCGAAGCCGAATTGCGGCGCGCGATCGAGTTGCGGCCGGACTACGCGGACGCCCATTTCAATTTGGCCGTGTTTTGCCTCGAGCGCGTTCCTCCCGCCACCGAGTTGGCGCGCCGGCATTACCGCGAAGCCCGCAATCTCGGCGCCGAACCCGATCCTCTGATCGAAAAAGCGCTCGCCCAGTAGCTCCGCGGGTTGCCTCAACGCACGAAAAAAGGCATTCTTGCTGGGATGATCCGCCCGCGCAGCCTTCTCGTCGCCGCCTGCCTTCTGGGCTTCGGGGCCGGGATCTTGCGCGCCGATCCTCCGGAAGTGCACGGCGTCTCCGCCATCCTTGTCGATGTGCAATCCGGCCGCGTCCTCTATAACAAGAACTCCCGCGCGCCGCGCGCCGTGGCGAGCACGCAAAAACTTCTCACCGCGCTCATCGTCGCCGAGGAGGGCAATCTCTGGCAGAATGTCACGATCAAGCCCGCCGACACCACCGCCGCGCCGACCAAACTCTATCTCAAGGCCGGCCAAACTTACTCGCGCTTCGAGTTGTTGCAGGCCCTGCTGGTGAAAAGCGCGAACGATGTGGCCTGCGCGCTGGCGCGGGACAATGCGGGCAACATCGAGGCCTTCGCCGGAAAAATGAACCGCCGGGCCTTTCAACTCGGGGCGAGATCTTCCCATTTCGTCAATCCCAACGGCCTGCCGGCCGACGGACAGCATTCGACCGCTCGCGACATGGCCATCATCGCGCGCAACGCTTACGCCCATCCGATTCTCCGCCGCATCGTCGCCACAAAAAGCTTCGAGTTCCATTTTGCCGACGGACGAGTGCGCGAGTTGATCAACACGAACCGCGTGCTGCGCACCGCCCCCTTTTGCACTGGCATGAAGACCGGCTACACCGACGCCGCGGGTCACTGCCTTGTTTCCAGCGGAAAAAACAACGGCCGTGATGTCATTGCTGTCATTCTCGGCAGCAGCAAGTCCCACGTCTGGGACGACTCGAGGAGACTTCTCGAGTGGGGGTTGAAACTTTGAACGCGGGCCCCCACCGCATCGACTACGCCGCCGAGCTCAACGAACAGCAGTTGGCCGCGGTGACTTCGCCCGGAGGCGGTTCGCTGGTCATTGCCGGAGCGGGCAGCGGAAAAACCAGGACGCTCACCTACCGCGTGGCATGGCTGCTCGAGAACGGAGTGAAGCCGTGGGAGATCCTGCTGCTCACCTTCACCAACAAGGCCGCGCGCGAGATGACCGGACGCGTGAGCGACTTGCTCGGTCCCGATGGCGATGGAATCTGGGGCGGCACATTCCATTCGATCGGAAACCGCATCCTGCGCCGCCACGCCGACGTGATCGGATTCAAACCGGGTTTCAGTATCCTCGATCGCGAGGACCAATCGGACCTGCTCAAAAGTGTGGCCGCCGATGTGGGCATGCCGCGCGACAAACGTTTTCCCAAGCCCGATGTGCTGGCCGAACTTTTCTCGCTTTCGTCCAACACCGGCGATCCGCTCGATGTCGTCGTGCACGACCGCTTCGGTTATTTCGAGGGCATGGCCGACACGATCGCCAAAGTCCGCTCCGCCTACGAACGCCGCAAAGTCGCGGCCAACGCGATGGACTTCGACGACCTACTTATCCGCACGAACCAACTGTTGCGCGACCATCCCGAAGTCGGCGAGCATTACCGCGAGCAGTTCCGCCATGTGCTGGTCGACGAATACCAGGACACCAACCTTGTACAGGCCGATCTCGTGCACCTGCTCGGCTCGAAGCACGGCAACATCATGGTTGTGGGGGACGACGCGCAGTCGATTTATTCGTGGCGCGGCGCGAATTTCGAAAACATCCTGAAATTTCCGGAACGCTACGCCGGTGCGCAGACCTACCGCATCGAAACGAATTACCGCAGCGTTCCCGGCATCCTCGACGTGGCCAACGCGGCGATCAAAGGCAACGCGCGGCAGTTCGAGAAAAATCTGCGCGCGTGGCGCAAAGCCGGCGGGCGGCCGGTGCTCGCGGAGACGCCGACCAACAACGACCAGGCGGCCTACGTCGCGCAGCAGATCCTCGAACTCAACCGTCAGGGTCTCGAATTCCGCGAGATGGCGGTGCTCTATCGGGCGCACTACCACTCGATGGAAATCCAACTCGAACTGACGCGGCGCGGGATCCCTTTCGAGGTGACCAGCGGGTTGCGCTTCTTCGAGCAGGCGCACGTGAAAGATGTCGCCGCTTTTTTGAAATTCGCGCTCAACCCGAGCGACGAAACCGCCTTCCGACGCATGGTGCGCTTGCTTCCGGGAGTGGGGGAGAAAACCGCCGACACTTTGTGGTCAGTGGTCAAAGCCGGCGCCGAATCCGCCGCGCCGTTCGGCGACGTGTTGCGCATGGCCAAACCGCCGGCCCGCGCCGCCAAGGTGTGGGAGCAACTGGCCGCGACGCTCGACGAAATCGCGCCGGAGCGCAAACCCATCGCACCCGATCTCGCCATCGAGACGGTGATGGAAGCGGTCTACGAGGATTACATGAAGGCCGAGTTCGCCAACTTCGAGAACCGCCGCGAGGATCTGCGCACGCTCACCGGCTACGCGCGGCAATTTTCCGCGCTTGAAGAATTCCTCGCCCAGATCGCGCTGCTCACCAATGTCGACGGCGCGGGCGCGCGGCAGGATACCGACACCGACCGCGTCGTGCTCTCGTCCGTTCACCAGGCCAAAGGTCTCGAATGGCGTGCGGTGTTTGTCATCTGGCTGACCGAGGGAATGTTTCCCGGTTCGCGTTCGCTGGAAAAGCCCGACTCGCTCGAGGAAGAACGGCGACTCTTTTATGTGGCCATCACGCGCGGACGCGACCACCTGCATCTTTGCTATCCGCTTGTCCGCCTAAACAGCGGATACGGCGATCCCTTCCAGCGCCGCTCGCGCTTTATTGCCGAGATTCCCGCGCACCTGCTGGAAAAACCAGGTGCCGACGAAGCGCCGCGCGCCGCATCCGCCGCACCTAAAAAATCCGGCTCGCGCGACTGGTGGTATTAAATGAAAAGGCCGATTGCCCTTTATTTTTTGCGCACGGATGAGCACCTGAAAAAGTTGGCCTAGCAAACCGGGTTGATTCCCGACGAATCGGAGGCGTGCGCTGCGGCCGCGGGAATTTTTTCGCGACGAAAGCGTGCAAGCGGCGAGCCAAGGCGGTGTCCCTCAGTAAGCAAGGCGCAATCCGACGTTGACCCAGGCCACATTGCCCTGGCCGATTTCGTCGAGAGCCTCGAGCGCGACGGAATAGTTGATTCCGGCATAGATCGAAGCCCACGCGCACAACCGGCAGGTCGCCTGCAAGCCCGTCTGGAAATTGTTCAGGCTGTAAACCTCGCTCGTGTTGTAGCCGAGATTGAGTCCGAGCAATGCATAAGGCTGGAAACTCACGATGTCCTTGTAGACCGGCACTTCGCCGTCGAGACGGAACTCCATGAATCCGCCCGGGTTGTTGTCGAGGTCCCAGATGAAGACGGTGCTGGGGGTGACATAGGGAATCGCGGTCGTGCCCACGACGATGAAGAGTTCATTGCCGTAGGTGTTGTGCGCGTGGTTGTGGCCGGCGTCCCCGGCGTGGCGGGCGTCGCTCTCGAGACCGTGTTCCTCATGACCCGACTCCCCCCGGTCGTTGTCCGCGTAGCCGGGCACGTAGCGGAGGTTATAGCCCGGCGTGATGAAGAACGGCCCGACCTCGAAGTTATAGCCGGCGGTGAAATCCCATTCGACCAGCTGGTTGCCCAGGCCGAAGCCATTCCAGATGTTGGCCGAGAAGTCGCCGATGCGGACGCCAATCTCGTTGACGTAGGCGCCGGACGGACCGGACTCGTCCACGCCGTAGTGGACGTGGCGACTCTCCCAACCCGTAGCCAAGGATGCGCCCCAATCGCGGTCGGAACCTGTTTCGGTCACCGGAATTCCGGTCTGCTGGATATCGACCGCCTCGTTGATGGCCGAGTTCTCTTCGCTGCGGTGCGCAGAGCCCGGACCGTGGGCGTTTGCGCTGAAAGTCATTGACAACAAAGCACCTGAAAACAATAATGATTTGATTCTCATAAATAATATGCAATTACAAATACCCCCGCGGAGGTGCCACGTCAAAAAAATTTTCTCAGCGCGGATCGAGCCGGAATTTGCGGTCGCCGAGGTGACTCGAGATGTCCGCGTGCGCGCCGCGGAATGACAAACTTACCGCGCCGCACAGTTCTTGGTGGAAAATTTCCGCACCGGTTGCAGCGAGCCGCTCGCGCAACGCGGGTTCGTTGCCGCCCTCGGCGAAAGGATCGGGCGCGGCCAGAATCACCACGCGCGGTTGCACTGCGTCGAGAAAGTCCTGGGTCGCGAAAATATCCCCGGCGTGACGTCCGAGCACGAGGATATCGGCGCGCAGCGCGTCGCGATCGCCGCGCAGCAGCGCCGCCTCGGTTTCCGCACCGGAGTCGGACATGAGCAGCACGCGTAACGCCCCGTGATCGACGCGCGCGACGATGCATTGGTCGTCGGCAGTCCGACCAGGTTGGCCGGATGCCGGATGAAGGAACATGACCGCGGTGTCATCGCCGGCCGAAGTGCGATCGCCAGGAAAGACGAGCCGCTTGGGTTTATCCATTTCGTGCAGCGTTTTCTGGAGCGCGCGCCGTGCCGCGGACCGGTCGCGCAGGGTCGAATCGAAGACCGCAACAGGGGCGAAAACATCGGCAGTTTTGACCGCACCTCCGGCATGCTCCGCATCGCCATGCGTGAGCACGAACGCGTCCAAACGGCGCACGCCATGCCCGCGCAAGGCCGGTTCGATGATGTTGTCAAAATCGCGCTGCGTTCCGCTGTCGAAGAGCCACGCGCTTTGTCGCGTCAGCAGTATTTGGGCGCCACCTGTGCCGAGATCAAAGACCGTGAGCTGTGCAGGCGGACGCATCCACGCGGGCGGCAGCGAAAGATAAGCGCCCGGCAAAGATGCCGCCCATTGTACGAACGCAAGGAGCACGGAGGTGACGCCCCAGTTGGCCGCGTTGAAGACACCGACCAGCCACGGGCTGAATGTTCCCGCAATCACGGACATCATGCCGAGCGCGAGCACGCAAAAGGCCAACGGCACCGCCACCATGTTGGCCGCGACGGAAACAATTGGAAGCATGTGGAAATACGCGGCGGTGAGCGGCAGGCCGCCGAGAAATGCGGCGAACGAGACGGCCAATGTCGCCGCCATGGCGCGTCCGAGCGATGACTGCAACTTCCGCGCGGCGTTGTACAGACGGCGGGGGATGAAAGTGTCCGGGCAGAACGCCGTGGAAAGCCGCTGTTCGATCGGAGGAGTGAGCAACAGCAGCGCGGCCACAACGAGGAAGGACAGCTGGAATCCCGGTTGGAAAAGTTGGTTGGTGTCGAATCCAAGGATGAGCAGCGCCGCCGCCGCGAGGCTGTTGCCCGTGGCCGGAGCGCGGTCGATCAGCAGCGCCCCGAGTGCAAGCGAGATCATGGTCGCTGCGCGCAGGCTGGAGGGCGCGGCTCCGGTGACAAGAGAGTAGAAGAACAGCAACGGAATAGTGACAACGACCGCCACACGTCGGCTGACGCGCATCGGTTGCAGCACCATCCAGAGCAGCAACGCGAACATGCCGACGTGCAGGCCGCTGACGCTGAACAAATGCAAGGTTCCGGTCTGGCGGAACGCCGCGTTGAATTCCTCGGCCGCATCGTCGCGCGCCCCGAGTGTGATCGCGGCGATGAGCGCGCGCACGGTCGGCGCAGTCTCCAAACCGAGTCCGAGGGTGCGCAGGAGGCGTCCGCGCGCATCGATCGCGGCGGCCTCGAGCGGCGAACCCTTGTTTTTATCCAGACACCGTGAGGCGTCGGACTCGCGGCCGCGCACTTCGAGGAAGATTCCCTGCCGTGCGTACCATGAAACCGCGTCGAATTCGCCGGGATTGCGGGGCGGTTGCGGTTGTGCGGCGATACCATCGATCGACCAGCGCTCGCCGTAGTGCGGCATCCCGGTGCTGCGCCAGCGCACGACGATAGGCGAGGATTGTCGCACTTTTTGTCCGTCGATCTCCCAATTCTCCGTCCGCATCCGCGCGCGCCAACGATCCGTGCTGCCGTCGACCGGCGCGGGTTCGTCGACGAGAACGCCGGTGACACGGACCGCGCGCGGTTCGGGTGCGACGGTCCGGGCCCACAGGCGCGAAGGATTTTCCTGCCATTGCCAGACGTGCACGGCGGCGAAGACGGCGATGGTGGCGGCAAACAGTGCCGATGGATTCCACCACGCGGCTACGAGCGCGAGCACGGCGACAGCTGCGCTCCACCGGGGATCCGGCGCGATCCATTCGCCGGCGAGGATGCCCACGATGGCGCAGAGCGCCATTCCCGCAAGGGGAAGCCGGGGAAGTTTGCGCTCGTTCACGAACGCAGTGATTAACCGCATGCCGGCCTCGCTGCAATGCGCGGCGGCGATCCGGCTTGCCGCCGCAGGCAAGCAGGTATTTCATCTGCACGCTCCGCGTGCGACTTGTCCAAAAACTGAAAAAACTCGCCAACGCCGATTGGTGGCACAGCGCGCGCGCGGCCTGCCGGCGTTCCTTTTATCCGCTGCCGGTGGCTCCGTTTCTTGCCGCGGTCGACCGCGAGAAGTTCGACGCTTTGCGGGAGCGCCACTTTCGTCCCGGTTTCACGACGAGGCCTTCGAAGTATCTCGACCTGGAGGATTGGATGGGGCGCAACGTGAAACGTGCACGCAACCAGGGTTTGCGCGCCGCACCCCCGCGCCTCCGCGTCCTCGATATCGGCTCCGGTGCCGGCTACTTCCTCCATATCGTGCATTGTCTCGGACACGAGCCGCTGGGTTTGGATATCGACGAGGAACCGATCTTCCGCGAAACGTTCGCTGCCCTCGCTTTGCCGCGGGTCATCCACCGGATCGAATCTTTCCAGCCATTGCCGGATATGGGTGAACCATTCGATCTCGTGACCGCTCATCTCACTTGCTTCAACCGGCGGCCTGACGGCTCACACTGGGGACGCGGGGAGTGGGGTTTTTTCCTGGATGATCTGCAAATGCGGATGAAAGAAGGCGGCAAAATGCAGTTCGAATTGAACGCGCTGCGCGACGGGCGGCACATGGAGAACGATCTGCGGGCCTACTTCCTCTCGCGCGGTGCCCGGGTCGACCGTCGCAAGGTCTACTTTCCCGTGCCGCCGCGTTGAGGCATCTATTGCCCGCAGAATTTGATGAGGATGAGTTCGGTGCGCTGGCCTTCGTCGAAATAAAAACGCACGGCGCCGTCGCGGCCGCGCAGATCCTCGATCACCGCGGCGCTGGCCCTTCGCGAGTGGATCTGGTGGAGTCCGGGCTCCGCGCGATGGTACGGAACGCCCCACGCCTCGACGCGCCGGCAGTTGGCGCAGCGCAGGGCGAAATATTCCTCCATGGCCCCGCGCTCGAGCACGCGGTATTCGACGTTCTCGATCAGTTCCACCGTGTCGTAATCGAAGAATTCGAGCGGGTAGAGTCCGCGCGGCGGCAAGTGCGTCCAGCGCCAGGAGAGGGTGCCGAGACGGACTCGCGGGTCGTGGCCAGCCACGCGGCTGCGGAAGGAGAGGGTGTTGACCGAGAGGACGACAGGCGTTTTCAGCCCCGCGTCGATCGTGATGTAGACATGGTCGACATTTTCGGGCCGCTGCGACTTCTCGATCTCGAACTTCGCGACATCGCCGGCCACGCGGGCCATCGGCGTGGACGGGAACGCGAGTCCGTGTGGCGGTGTGACCGGCCGCTTAGTCGTTCGAGAACGGGCTGTAGAGGGATTCTTCGTAGCCGGAGTTGAAGAAGGTGTCGATCTGCGGCGGAGCATAGGCGAAGGGCGCCTCGATGTTGTTCCGGCCATCGGTGAAATACGGGTGACTTTGGTCAACGGCCTTCGGGCCCTTGGTGTAAAGCTCGTAGGAACGCTGCATGTAGTTGATCACGGGCGCGGGCGTGCCGGCCGAGCGCAACGTGGAGAGGTCGGCATTGCTCAGGTTGTAGGCCTTGCGCGTGCTCTGCATATAGCTGACCAGACCGGGTCCCGGGACTCCGGCTTTGGCCGACGTGGCCACATCGGCCACGCTGAGGGGCATGCCGTCGCGCACCTTGAAAACGGTCTCCTGCGGGACCCCGCGTTTCGAGAACTCGTTGAGGATTTGCGGGTCGACTTGCGACTGATTGAGGGTGGCGCAGGCCCCGAGGCCCAAGGTGGCGATCAGAAGGAGTCTTTTCATACTGTCGGGGATGCTGTCGCCCCCGGTTGGCGCTGGCAACCATTTAAGGAGGCCGAAAAGGTGCTTGCCTCCTCCGCCGCGGGTGGCTAAATTTTCCGACCCTTTCGGGAGTTCTTATGTCCTACGCAATCATCCAAACCGGCGGCCGTCAGTTCCGCGTGCAGACAGGCGATGTCATTGATGTCGAACTGCTCGGCATCGAGGCCGGCCAAAAAGCCGTATTCGAGGAGGTCCTCCTCGCCAGCGACGGCAACGACGTGAAAATCGGCGAACCGCTGGTCAAAGGCGCGAAAGTCACCGGCGAAGTACTCGAGTCCGAGCACAAGGCACCGAAGGTTGTCTCCTACAAATTCAAACGCCGCAAAGGCTATCACCGCACTGTCGGTCACCGTCAGAAACACACGCGCGTGAAGATCGGCGAAATCAAAGCTTAACACCATGGCCCATAAAAAAGGACAAGGCAGCGTCAAGAACGGGCGCGACAGCGTCAGCAAACGTCTCGGCGTGAAAAAATTCGGCGGCCAGGAAGTGCTTGCCGGCAACATTCTCATCCGCCAGCGCGGCCGCAAATTCTTGCCCGGCCGCAACGTCGGTCTCGGTCGCGACTTCACCCTCTTCGCCCTCGAAAGCGGAACGGTGCTATTCGACCGCGGCGGACGCCGCATCAACGTGGTGCCCGCGGGCAACTGAGCGATTTCCTCCCCGTGAAAGACCGGAGCCCGTTGCGGGTTCCGGTCTTTTACTTTCTTCGCAGGCCGCGCGCGCCGCAAATCGGGATTGCCGCGCGGCGCGGGGGACTGAATGATTCGGGAAATGCTCGAATTGATGCAAAAAGGCGGCCCCGTCATGTGGGTCATTCTCGCGTTGAGTATCCTCGGCGTGGGTGTCTTCCTCGAGCGCCTCGTTTATCTGCACCGTGCGCAGGTGAGGGTGGGGGAATTTCTACGCGGCTTGGCGAATCTGGTGCGCGACGACCGCCTCGAAGAAGTTCGCAAGCAGTGCCTCGCCACTCCCGGACCGGTGGCGCGCGTCGCGTTGAGCGCCGTGCTGGCGCGGGAATGCCCTCGCGCCGAACTGCGCGACATCGTGCAGGAGGCCGGCCAACTCGAAGTGCCGCGCCTCGAGCGCCATCTCGCCTTGCTCGGCGGCATCGCCTACGTCGCGCCCCTGCTCGGACTTCTTGGCACGGTGCTCGGATTACTCGAGGCGTTCTATCTTGTTTCGACGCAGGGCGGCTACGCCACCGTGGCGGATCTCTCGGGCTCGGTTTACCAGAGCCTTATTTCTGCCGCGGCGGGACTCGCGGTGGCCGTCCCCGCGCTGATCGCGGCGGGCTATCTCAACGCGCGGGTGCAGGATCTGGTGCATGACATCGAACGCGCGGGGATCGAGATGGTGAACCTTCTCAAGAACCGCACGCTGCCCGCGGCCGAGATTCTCGCCATGGACGCCGAGCCGGTCGACGAGGCATGAGGTTGCAGCGTTCCTTCCGCATGCGCGGCGCGGTTCCGGTGCTGACTGGCGCGCTGAACGTGATCCTGCTGATGGTTTTCTACCTGCTGCTTTCCACGTCGTTTCTGCTGCACCCGGGCGTGGCCGTCGAATTGCCCGTCTCGCGCTCTCTTCTTCCGGCCATGCAGGATCCCGTGGTCCTGGCCATCACGGGTGGCGCCGGCGCGTCGATCTATTTCGAGGACGCGCAAATCGAACCCGACCGGCTCGGCGCACGACTCGATGCCTGCCGCGGTTCCTCGCGTCAGGTCGTGATCAAGGCAGACAAAGACGCGCCCCTCGCTCTCGTCGCTCGGGTCACCGAACTTGCGCTTGCGCGCGGTTTTTCCGTGGCCTTGGCCGCCGCGCCGCCCGGCGAATGAGCGCGCTCACCGAAAGGCTGCTGCATGTTTTCCACTGGCCGGTGGCGCATCCCATCCGGTTGCTCCTGCCGGGCATGGTGCTGGTTTCGTTGCTTGCCCATCTTCTCGCGGCGTATGCCTTGAAAGTCGCGGTCCCGTCGCGCCCCGGGCTTGCGCCGTGGCCGGCGAAGATCACGATCTTGCCGCGTGCGGAGGGGGGAGGTATGACGCTTCTCGAGGCCCGCGATCCCTCGTGGCTCGAACCGGGCCGCTTCCGTGACCGCATGCTGCCTCCCCCCAAGGCGGTGCGCCGGGAACTCGCCTTGCGTCCCGGGCTGCCTCCGCTGCTTCCCGCGCCGCGCGAGAAGACAGGTGACGGCTGGGTTCCCGCACTGCCGCCCGTCGCCTTGCGACCGCTTTTTGTCCGTCGCGGTCCGCCTCCACCCCCGCCCGCGCTGGTGCCGGCCGGCGCGCGTTTCGAGTCGGGTTCCGCTTGGGTGACCGACGACGTGCTGACCCGCCTTCGCGCGGTGGCGCCTTCCGGTCCGCCTTCGCGCGCAACCGAGTTGCTCGTGGTGCTCGCGCCGACCGGCGACACGCGCCACGTCTGGCTGGTCGGCGGCAGCGGCGACGCGGAGTTGGATCTGGCCGCGCAACTCGCCGTCCAGCGTGCGCGCTTCGCTCCAGCGTCCGGTCCCCGGCGCGATGTCCTCAGAATTTCGTGGGGTCCGAGAGAGGTGTCGCCATGATTACCATGCCGCTTTACGCGATGCCGTTTGCCTACGCGGCTGTTTTTCTTGTCGCGGTGTTGGTGCTCTGGATAGCTTACGCGTGGCGTCGCGAACGCCGTCGGCGCAAAATGTGGCGGGTGTTGAGCCAGTGCCGCCTTTGCGCGGAATGGTTGCGGCATGCGAGGGGAGCGAAGTTGTTCCGTTGTCCCTCCTGCGGCGCACTCAACGAACACAACTTCATCAACGACATCTGACATCATGGGCATGTGGATCGGGAGAAACCGCAAAGCGAGGGTGACCTACGGCTTCGACGAAATCGCGCTCGTGCCCGGCGCGGTGACGATCAACCCCAACGAAGTCGATATTGCCTGGGAAATCCCGCGTCCCGACGGCGGTGCGATCAAGCTGGCCCTTCCCATTATGGCCAGCGCGATGGACGGCGTGGTCGATGCGCGTTTCGCCGCCGCCATGGGCAAACTCGGCGGTCTCGCCGTTCTCAACCTCGAAGGCGTGCAGGTGCGCTACGAGAATGCCGACGCGGTGCTTGCCGAAGTGCTGTCCGCGGACAAGGACAAGGTCACCGCCCTGTTGCAGAAAATTTACCTTGAGCCTGTCAAAGAGGATCTCATTGCCCGGCGCATCAAGGAAATCAAAGACGCGGGCGTCATCGCTGCGGTTAGCGCCATCCCGCAGAAAGCCGAGCGCTGCGGCGCCATCGCGCAGGAAGCGGGCGTCGATGTTTTCGTCGTGCAAAGCACGGTGTCGACCGCGCGACACATCTCGAGCGAATACAAGATGCTCGATCTTTCCGATTTCTGCCGCTCGATGAAATGCCCGGTGATCGTGGGCAACACGGTGACTTACGGCGTGACGCTTGAGATCATGGGCTGCGGCGTGTCCGGCGTGCTTGTCGGCGTGGGTCCCGGCGCGGCGTGCACCTCGCGCGGTGTGCTCGGATTGGGCGTGCCGCAGGTCACCGCGACGGTGGACTGTGCCGCGGCGCGCGATGCCCATTACAAAAAATCGGGCCGCTATGTTCCGATCATCACCGACGGCGGCATGAACAAGGGAGGCGATGTCTGCAAGGCGCTGGCCAGCGGTGCGGATGCCGTGATGGTCGGCAGCGCGTTCGCCAAGGCGGAGGAGGCGCCCGGCCGCGGCTACCACTGGGGCATGGCCACCCCGCATGCCAACCTTCCCCGCGGCACACGCATCAAGGTCGGTGTCTCCGGTTCGTTGCGGCAGATCCTTTTCGGCCCGGCCGAGGTGGACGATGGCAGCCAGAACTTGATCGGTGCCATCACCACGTGCATGGGCAATGTCGGCGCGGCCAACCTCAGTGAGTTCCAGGAAACCGAGATCATCATCGCCCCCTCCATCAAATCGGAGGGAAAGTTGTTCCAGATGGTCCAGAACGTGGGCATGGCCCGCTGAGCAATCCTCCCGTTTCGCCTCGCCAAAGCGCGACGAATCGGGTTAGGAAATAGGTTCATTTAATGAGCGAGAGGCGCGTCGTCATCACAGGCATGGGAGTCGTCAGCCCTTTGGGCAACGACCTCGAGACGTTTTGGAGCAGCCTCAAAGCCGGACGCAGCGGTATCGGCCGCATTGCCGCTTTCGATCCCGAGAAATTCGACTGCAAAATCGCAGGCCAGGTGCAGGGATACGATCCGGTTGCCTACTACAAGACGCCCAAAGATGTGCGCCGCACCGACCGCTACACCCAACTCGCCATGGGCGCGGCCAAGATGAGCCTGGACGACTCGGGTCTCGACCTTGCTTCGGTGGACCTCGACCGCACGGGCGTGATGATCGGGAGCGGCGTGGGCGGCTTGGCCACGATGGAAACGCAGGTCGGCCAGATGCTGACCAAAGGTCCGGACCGCACTTCGCCGTTCATGATCCCGATGATGATCAGCAACATGGCCAGCGGGTTCATTTCGATGGAGTACGGGTTGCGCGGCCCGAACATGGCGATTGTCACGGCCTGCGCCACAGCCAACCACTGCATGGGTGAGGCATGGCGCATCATCAAATTCGGCGATGCCGACGTCATGCTCGGTGGCGGGAGCGAGGCTTGCATTGTGCCCGTAGGCATCGCGGGGTTCGCGGCCATGCGCGCGCTGAGCGTGCGTAACGACGAACCGCAGCGCGCCTCGCGGCCGTTCGACAAAGACCGCGACGGGTTCGTCATGGGCGAGGGTGCCGGTGTGATCATCCTCGAGGAGTATGAGCACGCGAAAAAACGCGGCGCGAAAATTTACTGCGAAGTCGCCGGCTATGGTCTGACCGCCGACGCCTACCACATGAGCGCTCCTTCCCCGGGCGGCGAGGGGGCCGCGCGTTGCATGGCCATGGCCATGAAGCACGCGAAAGTGAATCCGGACGAGGTCGACTACATCAACGCGCACGGCACATCGACGCCGGTGGGCGATGTGCCGTGCGCGTTGATGT
>JBEDBL010000032.1:0-20031 GCA_041177245.1 Verrucomicrobiota bacterium | reverse complement strand
CGTCAATGTCCCGGCGCGCATCGAATGCGCGCCGGGACATTGACGAATCCGTCGACGGGCGGACCGAATCCGGTCTTCACCTTGATCTGCCCGGTCGCGGCGATGCCGCCGAGGGTGCGTCCGTGGAACGAGTTGTCGAACGTGATGATCTCGTGGCGGCCGCGGGGCGATCCGTTTTTACGCGCCAGCTTGTAGAGTCCTTCGTTCGCCTCCGCGCCGCTGTTGCAGAAAAAAACTTTTCCGCGCGTGCCGACCATTTTTTCCAGTCTTGCCGCGAGGAGCGCCTGCGGACGCGTGAGGAAAAGGTTCGAGGTGTGGACGAGTTCGCCAGCCTGCGCGGCGATGGCTTTCTGCAGCGCGGGATGGGAGTGGCCGAGCGAATTGACCGCGATGCCTGAGGTGAAGTCGAGGTGCGCGCGCCCGTCCTCGTCCCATACGCGCGCACCTTTGCCGCGCGCGAGGCAAAGCGGGAATCTCCCGTATGTCGGGACGACATGGCGGGCGTAAAGTTCGGCCGTGGAATGAGAATCGTTCGGCATGGCGCGCAGGATGTTGACGGGGCGAGGCCAAGGCAAGCCGGCCTTCGCGCGTCACGGGGCGACGGTGGGTAGGGGATCGTTTTCGCGTGTGAGAATGGTGAACGCGTGCAGCTTGAGCGCCGGGGTGAAGTGGTTCTCCGCGGCGTAGCGCGCCACCGCACCCGCCGGATCGTAGATGTCCGGCTTGCTGATCACGATGACGCGCGGCGGGAATTTGAAACGGATGTCGTCCCACTGCGGTGCCTGCATGGCCCATGCGCGTCCCGGCACGTCTTCGAGTGCCACGGGCGTCAGATAAATGAAAGCGGCCGCCGCATCCGCCGCCCACCACACCTCTTTGTTTTCGCGCAGCGCGGCCACAGCGACGGCCGCGGCCCTGCGGTAGTCGTCCTTGGCGTGCGCCTCGCGCCAGCGAAGATTGAGCGACGAGCAAAGCCAGAGCAGCGGGAGCATCACTGCCGCCGCGCGGAACACGACCGAAGGCTGCGGCAGCGCCGCGGGCAAGAGTGCGGCGAGACCGAGAATCACCGCCGGCAAAACCGGCAGGAAATACCTCGGGAGCGGACGGGAATCGGACAAAAACATTCCGGCGATCGCGATCACCGCGGGCAATAAAACGCCGAAGGCAAAAGCGAGGACGAGACGGCGATCGGGTTTGTGCGCCTGCAGGTGCTGAAGCGCAAATACGGCGAGGAGGCCGATCACCGCCGCGAGCGGCAGCAGCGACACAAAGTGGGACCGCAGCGCAGCCCCGGGCGCGGCGCGCAATTCGAGGCGTCCCGGACCGAATCCGGAAAATCCGAAAAACTCGTAGGCCACATACGGCAGCGAGAGGATTCCGGAGCCCGCGCGGAAATCTCCGCCGCCCGCTCGATCCAAAGTCAGAAAATAAAAGGCGGCGAGGGCGAGCACCGGCAAAACGAGCAGGCCGGAATAAAAAAGAGCGGGCGTTTTTTTCGAAGCGGCGTCGGACGGATTTCTCCAGAGCCAGAGCAGGGTGAGCGCGAAGCCCGCGGCCCAGAGGACACCGAGCAAACTGGAACCGGCAAGCAACACGGTGGCCAGGGCAAGCAGGAGTATTTCGGATTTTTTCCAGTCCTCCTCCGGCGACAGCGGCGATGCCGAGCGCAACAAGGCGGCGGTCAGCCAGCATGCCGATGCGTATTGCATGATGTAAGGCCGCGCCTCATCAAGATACATCCAGAGCGTCGGGCAGAGCAGCGAAAGCGCGCTTGCGGTCAAGGCCACTCGCGGGCGCGCGCGCAGCAGCAGGAGGAAGGCGAGTTGCGCGAACAGGAACAACGGGACGTTCGACGCGCGCATCGTCCACTCGGCGTTGCCGAAAATCTTGTTCCACACATACAGGTAGATGTTGTGCAGCGGCATCTGGATGGTGGAACCGCCCACCGCCTGCGCGTATTGCCAAGCCTCGGCCGGATTGGCGGACATGGCGACAATCAGCGACGTGGCCTCGTCGATCCAATAGCTCTGGTTGCTGATGGCGAAACCGGCCACCGCCGCGGACGCTGCCAGCATGGCAAGCAGCACCGCACGGGAAATTCCCTGCGGGGTGGATGTTCCGGCCTCGGGGGTCATGTGATAGGGGGGATAGACTATGAAATAATAAGCAAGGCCTTACTATCAATTTGTGCTTGAAGGCTTCGGCAGCCCCGAGACCTTATCCCCCGCCAAAATCCCGTTTTTGGCGAACCAACCTTGAGGGACCTCGAGCGCGTAGACCAAATCTTGGAAAACGCTGTTCTCCCCACTTTCGTCAAGTGGTTGCATATCATGTATTTCTCGAATAATTCCCTCGCTGTTGATGTAGGCGATGGAGAGGGGAACGAGGGTATCTTTCATCCAAAAACCCAAGGGTTGGGGGCGGGAAAAGACAAAAAGCATCCCGGTGCCTTCCGGCAACTCCTTGCGGCCCATGAGTCCGGTGGCTTTCTCGGAGGGTTCATCGGCAACCTCGGCACTTATGCGGATGTCGCGGATGGTCAGCGCGAGCTTCGGCAGTTCGGGTTGCGGCGGGGTCAGCGCGTGCACCGGCCCCGCGATCCAAGCCAACGCGGCGGACAAAGCCATCACGCGGCAGGCAACAATCAAGCCGTGGCGGGGCGGAAGCATCAGAAGGTCAACTTACCTTGGCGGATTTGTTTGCGACACTTTTTTCGTCAGAGAAAAATCAGTGTTGCTATTAGATGGCGTAATACTAGGCTCCCTTTCGCTCCGCGGTAGTCGCGGAGCATTTCGTTAATTGGATGGCAAACTTTTTCCCACGTTGGGCCAACTGGATACCGCTGAAGCTTTTGCTCATGGTGATGGTGCTTGGCGCCGTTGTCACGGGGGGGATCTGGTATTATTTCACGCCGAAATACACCAACGTGGGTTACATGCCGGACCAGCCGGCGCCGTTTTCGCACGCCATCCACGTGGAGCAACTAGGCATGGATTGCCGCTACTGCCACAGCTACGTCGAGGTCGCCGGACACTCCAACGTCCCGAGCACGCAGACCTGCATGTCCTGCCACTCGCAGATCAAAGCGCAGAGCCCGAAGCTCGCCGCCGTCCGCGCGAGTTGGGAAACCGGCACGCCGGTGCAATGGGTGCGCATCCACAAGGCACCCGACTATGTTTATTTCAATCACGCGGTTCACGTGAACCGCGGCGTCAGTTGTTACAGCTGCCACGGGCAGATCAACGCCATGCCTGTCGTCTACCAAGCGCAGCCGCTCAGCATGGCGTGGTGTCTCGAGTGTCATCGCGAGCCGGAAAAATTCCTGCGCCCGCCGTCGGAAATCTACAATCTCAACTGGCGCCCCGCCTCCGCGCAGGAGCAACTCGCCATGGGCGCGCAGTTCAAAAAGGAATGGAACGTGAACCCGCCGGTCACCTGCGGAGGATGCCATCGCTGACATGAAACGCGTGTTGCCCCATCCCGAGCGCGAAGCGCGGCCGGCCCTCTGGCGCAGTCTGGAAGAATACGCCGGCACGCCGGAATTCGTCGACGCGCTCGAGCGCGAATTTCCGCAAGGTGCGGCGGAATGGCACGGCGGCGAAATCTCGCGCCGCAATTTCCTCCAGCTCATGGGAGGATCGATGGCTCTCGCCGGCATAAGCCTCACCGGTTGCCGTCGCCCCGAAGCTTATCTTGTTCCCTTCACGCAGGGTGTCGAGTGGACCATCCCCGGTAAATTCCTCTACTACGCGACATCGCAACCGCGCCGCAACGGTGCCATGCCGCTCATCGCCACGACGAGCGACGGACGTCCGACCAAACTCGAAGGCAATCCTCTTCACCCGATCAGCAACGGGGGCACGGACACCTTTGCGCAGGCTTCGGTGCTCGATCTCTACGATCCGAACCGCTCGCGCACCATTCTCGCCGAAGGCAAGAAATCCGATGCCTCCGCGCTCGCCGCGAAGCTCGATGAAATCCGCGCCGCGGCCGAAGCGGGCGGCGGCGAAGGACTCGCTTTCCTCGCCGAGCGCGTCGATTCGCCCACCCGCGACCGCCTGCTCGCGCAGCTCCGGCAGAAATATCCCAACATCCTCTGGGCCGAATACGAGCCGCTCGGCTCGTCCGAATACGACGCGGCCGTCGCGGCTTGCTTCGGTGCCGGGGTCGAGGTCGTTCCCGACTTCAGTGCGGCGGACAAAGTCCTCGCGGTCGATGATGATTTCCTCAACGCGTCCTTCAGCGGGCTCGATCAAGTGCGCGGCTTCAGCGCCCGCCGTCGCATCAGCGAGCCGGGCCAGCCGATGAACCGCCTTTACGTCGCCGAGACGAACTACACGCCGACCGGCGGCATGGCCGATCACCGCCTGCGCATCAAACCTTCCGAGGCCGGCCCCGTCCTCCGCGCGCTCGGACAGCAGATCGCCACGCTCACCGGCGATGGCACTCTTGCCGCGCTCTCCGCCGCTTTCCCCGAGGGACAACTTTCCGCCGATCCGCAATGGATCTCCGAGTGCGCCAAGGATCTCGCGTCGTCGCCCGGCAAGAGCATTGTGGTGGTCGGCAAACGGCAACCCGCCGCGGTGCAGGCGCTGGGCTTCGCCATCAACAACGCGCTCGGTGCCGCGGGCAAAACCCTTCTCGGCATGCGCGCGGAGAAACCCCAAGCCGCATCCGTCGCCGAACTTTCCGCCGCGATGGAAGCGGGCCGCGTGAAAAATCTTTTCATCCTCGGCGGCAACCCCGTCTACAACGCGCCGGCCGATCTGCGCTTCGGCGACCTGCTCGCCGGCGTTCCGGTGTCGGTGCGTCTCGGTATGTACGAGGACGAAACCTCCGCAGTGGCGAAGTGGCACGTGCCGCAGGCGCATTACCTCGAAAGCTGGGGCGACGCGCGCAGCTCGGACGGCACCATCTGCGCGGTGCAACCGATGATCCTTCCGCTCTGGGGCGGCGTGAACGAACTCGAGATCCTCAACCGTCTCGCCGGCAATCCCGAACCGATCGGGCCGCAGCTCGTGCGCGAAACTTTCGCCAAAGTCGCGGGCGGCGGCGATCTCGAGGCGAAGTGGACCGAATTTCTCCGCCAAGGATTCCTCGCCGGAACCGCGTGGCCCGCGGCCGTCCCCGCGTTCAATACCGGCGCCGCGACCTCTCTCGCCGCGGCTTACCGACCCGCGCCGTCGAACGGCATCGAAGTTTCTTTCACGCCGAGCAGCACCATCGATGACGGACGTTATGCGAACAACGGCTGGCTGCAGGAAACGCCCGATTTCGCGACCAAAGTCACATGGGACAACGCCGCTTTGGTCAGTCCGGCCACCGCGAAGTCGCTCGGTCTTTCCACCGGCGATATGGTCGAGATGTCCGCCAACGGCCGCAAGATCGAGGCCGCCGCACTCGTCGCACCGGGCCACGCCGATGCCGCGGTGAGCATCGCGCTCGGCTACGGACGCGTGAACATTTCCCATGTCACCGATAGCGTTGGCTTCGACGCTTATCCGCTGCGCACCACGCAATGCATGGCGTTCGCCACCGGCACCGCGGTGAAACGCACCGGCGCGAAGCACAAATTCGCCGAGACGCAGCACCACCAGAACATGGAAGGCCGCGATCTTGTGCGCGAGGCGACCATGCAGCGCTACGCCGACGAACCGACGTTCGCGCAGACCATGGGAATGGACGGACACATCCCGCCAAACAACTCCCTCTTTACCCATCCCAAACTCGATTCGCCCGAACAGTGGGGCATGACCGTTGATCTCAGCACGTGCACAGGCTGCAACGCATGCGTCGTCGCCTGCCAGGCCGAGAACAACGTGCCCATCGTCGGCAAGGATCAGGTCTCGCGCGGACGCAACATGGCGTGGATCCGCATGGACCGCTATTTCGCCGGCGACGAGAACGATCCCGAGATGCTTTCGCAGGCGATCATGTGCCAGCACTGCGAGAACGCGCCGTGCGAAACGGTCTGCCCGGTCAACGCCACGGTGCACAGCGAGGACGGCCTCAACCTGATGGCCTACAACCGCTGCATCGGCACGCGTTATTGCGCGAACAACTGCCCCTGGAAAGTTCGCCGCTTCAATTTCTTCGATTACAACCAGCGCCCGCTCGACAAGCTCTACTTCGGACCGCTGGCCAAAAAAGGCATGGCCGAGAGCGTGCAGATGTCGAAGAACCCGAACGTCACGGTGCGCATGCGCGGCGTGATGGAAAAATGCACCTACTGCATCCAGCGCATCGAGGAAGCGAAGATCACCCATTCCGTGCAAGCCGGCCCGAGCGACAAGTCGAAGGTGCCGTTCCCGGCGGTGAAGAGCGCCTGCCAGCAGGCCTGCCCGAGCGAATCGATCGTCTTCGGCAACATCAACGACCCGAAGAGCCGCGTCGCGCAGCTCAAGAAAGAGCCGCGCAACTACGAAATGCTGAAATATTTGAATGTCTCTCCGCGCACGACCTATCTCGCGCGCATCAAGAACCCGAATATGGCCATGCCCGGCGCGGACAAAGTCGGCTGGGCCAACGGCCATCCGCACCACGGCGGACACGGCGCGCACGGTGCGGGCGACAACGGACATGACGCGCACGGCGCGGAAACCCACGGCTCGCCGGCCGCACACGCGGAGGAGGCGCCTTCGCACTGACCATGGCTGACGCGATCATGCAGAGCAGCGAGGCGGCGGCGGAGCGCATCACACGCGCACCGCTCGTCACCAACAACCGGTCGATGTCGTGGATCACCAACCACGTCGCTTCGGTCACGGAAAAGAAAGCTCCGGTGTGGTGGTGGGTGCTCTTCACCCTCAGCTCCGCACTGGCCGTTTGCAGCGTGCTTTGCATCGGTTACCTCATCTCGACCGGCGTGGGCGTGTGGGGACTGAATCATCCTGTCGGCTGGGCGTGGGACATCACCAACTTCGTGTTCTGGATCGGTATCGGCCACGCGGGCACGCTCATCTCGGCGATCCTTTTCCTCACGCGACAGAAGTGGCGCACTTCGATCAACCGCGCGGCCGAGGCCATGACGCTTTTCGCCGTGGTTTGCGCAGGCATCTTCCCGCTCATCCACGTCGGCCGTATCTGGATGGTGTGGTTCCTCGCGCCGGTGCCGAACTCGAATGCCATCTGGCAAAACTTCCGCAGTCCGCTCCTCTGGGACGTCTTCGCCGTCTCGACCTACTTCACGGTCTCGATCCTCTTTTGGTACACCGGCCTCGTTCCCGATCTGGCCACGCTGCGCGACCGCGCCAAAACGAAGCTGCGCAAATTTTTCTACGGCATCCTCGCGCTGGGCTGGCGCGGCGGCAACCGCCAGTGGCGCCACTACGAGATGGCCTACCTCATCCTCGCCGGATTGAGCACGCCGCTCGTGCTCTCGGTGCACTCGGTCGTGTCCTTCGACTTCGCCACGTCCGTCATACCCGGATGGCACACCACCATCTTCCCGCCCTACTTCGTCGCCGGCGCCATCTTCGGCGGTTTCGCCATGGTGCTGACCATCATGCTGCCGGCGCGCGCCATCTTCGGCCTGCACGATCTCATCACCGACGACCACGTCGACAAGATGTGCAAGATTATCGTGCTCACCGGATCGATCGTCGGCTACGCCTACGCGATGGAATTTTTCATCGCATGGTACAGCGGCAACTCGTTCGAACGCTTTGTCTTCGTGCACAACCGTCTGGCTGCGCCGTTCATGTCATGGTTCTCGTGGGTTCCAGGTATCGGGCCGAAACTGGCCGAGCTCGGCGCCAACCCCGCGCCTTACTGGTGGGCCTACTGGTCGATGATTTTCTGCAACGTGGTCGCGCCTCAGCTTTTCTGGAGCCGCTATTTCCGCCGCCACGTCATCTGGGTCTTCATCGTCTGCAACTTCGTCAACGCCGGCATGTGGTTCGAGCGATTCGTCATCATCGTGACCTCGCTGCACCGCGACTTCCTGCCGTCGAGCTGGGGCATGTTCCACCCGACATGGGTCGATATCTGGACCTTCACCGGGACGTTCGGCATTTTCCTCACGCTCTTCCTCGTCTTCATCCGCTGGCTGCCCATGATCTGCATTTTCGAGGTCAAGGCGGTGCTTCCCGAAGCCGATCCGCACCACGGGCACGACGACCATTCCCACGAACCCGCCGCGCTGAAAGAGGGGGCGCACTAAGATGGATCGCGCAGGCAATCCCGATACCGCCCTCTTCGGCATGGCCGCCGAGGTGACGTCCGCTTCGGCGCTCTACCACGCCGCGGAAAAAGTGCGCGATGCCGGCTACACGCGCTGGGATGTTTATTCGCCATTCCCCATCCACGGCATGGACGAGGCCATGGGCGTGAAGAAATCCTGGCTCAGTGCGCTCGTCTTCTGCGGCGGCCTGACCGGACTGACCATCGCCGCGCTGCTCACCTTTTATCCGTCGACCATCGAATACCCGCTCATCGTCGCGGGCAAACCGGTCAACTTCTTCACCGTGCCGGCCTTCTTTCCGATCATGTTCGAGCTGACCGTGCTGCTCTCCGCCTTCACCGCCACGTTCGGCATGCTCGCGCTCAACGGCCTGCCGCGCTGGAACCATCCGATTTTCAACTGGGACCGTTTCGACCGCGTGAGCGACGACGGATTTTTCCTCGCCATCGAGGCGAACGACCCGAAATTCAACGAGGAGGCCACGCGCGCGATGCTCGAGGGTCTCGGCGCGAAGCACATCACGCTGGTTTACGAGGACTGATATGCTGCGCTACTTCTTCATCGGTCTCGGCCTCTTTCTCGTCGGCTTGCTCGCCGTCGCGGGTTTCCGCGGGCAGAAGAGCAAGGAAACGCCCATCGAGATTTTCCCGGACATGGATCACCAACCGAAGGTGAAGTCGCAGGTGCCGAGCAAGTTTTTCTCCGACAACCGCGGCAACCGCCTGCCTGTCGCCGGCACCGTGCCGATCGGCTACGAGGCGCCGCGCTCGAAGGACGATCCGTTCCCGGACGAGGGCAAATACCACGCGGTGCGTTTCACCGCCGGCACCGATTACCTCAACACCGGCCGCTTCGGCGACCAATGGGGCACGGGCATCCCGCTGCCTGTCACGGCCGAACTCCTGCAGCGCGGCAAGGATCGCTACCAGATTTTCTGCGCGGTGTGTCACGGGGCCAGCGGCGGCGGCAATGGTGTGGCCGGACAATACGGGCTCGTTGCCATCGCCAGTTACCATCAGGACCGCCTGCGCCAGATGGCCGACGGCGAGATCTACAACACCATCGTGCACGGCAAGAACACCATGCTCGGCTACGGTGACAGGATCCCGCTCAACGACCGTTGGGCCATCGTGTCCTACGTCCGCGCGCTGCAACTGGCCCAGACCGCCTCTCTCGAAGACGTGCCTGCCGACGAACGGACCAAGCTGGAGGCGCTGCCGCAACCATGAGCGACCACTCCGACAAAAAGAGCGCGAAGGAATACTTCGATTACCAGGGCTTCGGCGGGAAATTGCTTTTCACCGTGGCTCTCGCCCTTGTCGCGCTCGGCCTCGCTGCGTGGGGCGGCGTCGCCTGCGCCAAGCAATTCGCTTTTTCGTGGCTCTTCGCCTTCGCCTTTTTCTTCACCATCCTCGCCGGTTCGCTTTTCTGGGTGCTGGTTCATCACGCCGTCGATGCCGACTGGAGCGTGGTCGTGCGGCGCCAATTGGAGAATGTCGCGTGGCTCTTTCCGATCCTCGCGCTGCTCTTCATCCCGATCGTCCTGAACGCGCCGACGCTTTTCAAATGGATGAAGGTCGCGCCGGGCGAGGACGTTCTGCTCGACGGCAAGGCCGCTTATCTCAACGTGCCTTTCTTCTGGTTCCGCGCGGCGTTTTACCTCGGATTTTTCAGCATCGCCGCGTTCCTCCTGCGCCGCAACTCGGTGCGGCAGGACAAGGACGGCGACGCGCGCTACACGTGGTCGTCGCGCAAGATGGTGTTCCCCATGATCCCGCTTTTCGCCATCTCGCTCACCTTTGGTGCGGTCGACTGGCTCATGGGCCTCGACTACCATTGGTTCTCGACCATGTGGGGCGTTTATCTTTTCGCCGGATCGGCTCTCAGTTCGATGTGCGTGCTTGTGCTGCTCGTCACCGCCTTGCGCAGCGCGGGATATCTCGAAGGTATCGTCTCGATCGAGCACTACCACATCATGGGCAAGCTCATGCTGGCCTTCACCGTGTTCTGGGCCTACATCGGCTTCAGCCAATACATGCTCATCTGGTATGCCAACATCCCGGAGGAAACGACATACTTCCTGCGCCGCAACACCGGGAGTTGGAACACGCTCAACATCATCATGGTGATCGGCCACTTCTTCCTGCCGTTCGTCATCCTGCTTTTCCAAGGCACCAAGAAACGGCCCGCCCTGCTTTGCGCCGTCGCCGTTTGGATCCTCCTCATGCACATGCTCGACATGTACATCATCGTGCTGCCGACTTACCACAAGGCCGGTGCTTCGCCGCACTGGCTGGATCTCGTGTGCCTGCTCGCCATCGGCGCCACGCTGGCCTCCGTCTTCATGAAACGCCTCGGCGACGCGCCGCTCTGGCCCCTGCGCGACCCGCGGCTCAAGCGTTCGATCAATCTCCGCAACTAGAAGAATGAACCACGCACCGAACAGCACCGCGAAGAGCAGGAGCATCTGGCCGATGTTCGCCGGCGCATTCGTTCTTTTCGCCCTCTTCGCCGTCCTCGTGCAGTGGATGGTTTCCTCGGGGGACGGCGAAGCTTTCGACGAGGATGCCATCCGCGCCAAGGAGCGCTACGAAATCCTCAAAAAAGTGCAGGATGAAAATGCGGGGCTGACCTCCGGTTACGCTTGGGCCGACCGCGCCAAGGGGACCGTGCGCATTCCGCTCGAGCGCGCCATGGAACTCGCCGTGGCCGAACTCTCCGCGCAAGGCGAACCCAAGCCCGCGGGCGCCATCGATCCGAACGTTCCGCATGCCTCCGCCGTCAAGCCCGGCGGGCTCGCTGCACCGCAACCGACTCCTCCGCCTTTCAATGCACCGCCGGTTCCCATTGCTCCGCCGCCCGCACCCGCGGCGACCAACGCGCCAGCCCAACCATGAACGCGATCGTCTACATCCTTCTCGCAGCCGGGCTCGTCTTTTTCGGCGGATCCACACTGGCCGCGTTCTACTGGGCGGCCAAGACCGGGCAATTCCGCAATCTCGAGGACGGATCGAAGAGCATTTTCGACCACGACGAACCGGTTGGCACGGCAACGGACGCCTTTGCCGACAAAACCGGCGACCGCCCGCTGCGGCGCGGCGCCATCGCATTGAACTCATGAGCGCGACCCCGGCCCATCCTTCCACCACGACGCCCGAAATGGACAAGGCGGAGCGCGCCCTGATCGACGAGTCCACGCGCATCCCCGTGCTGCTTTTTTTCGGTTCCGCTGTTTTCTGGCTGCTGGTCGGCACGCTCTTCGCTTTGCTCGCTTCGTTCAAGATGAACGCGCCGCACTTCCTCGACCAATGGGGTTGGCTCACCTTCGGTCGCGTCCGTCCCGCGCACCTCAATGCCGTGGCCTACGGATGGGCCGCACCGGCGGGTATCGGCGTCGCTCTCTGGCTCATGGCGCGACTCTGCCGCACGCCGCTGCGCCACTCGAAGCTGCTCATCTGCGCCGCGCTTTTCTGGAACATCGGTATCCTTCTCGGGATTTTCGGCATTCTTTCCGGAGACGGTCGCTCGATCGAGTGGCTCGAATTTCCGAATTACGCGAGCCTCATGCTCTTTGTGGCCTTCGGCCTCATCGCGGTGTGGGCCGTGATCATGTTCCGCTTCCGCCAACCCGGACACGTCTACGTCAGCCAATGGTATCTGCTGGCCGCGTTCCTCTGGTTCCCGTGGCTCTACTCGACGGCGAACATCCTGCTCAACTTCGAACCGATCCAAGGCGGCGCACAGGGCGCGGTCAACTGGTGGTATGGCCACAACGCGCTCGGGCTGTGGTTCACGCCGATCGGCCTCGCCGCAGCCTACTATTTCATCCCGAAAGTCATCGGCCGTCCGATCCACAGTTACTACCTCAGCATCCTCGGGTTCTGGTCGCTCGCGCTTTTCTACAGCTGGAACGGAATGCACCACCTCATCGGCGGTCCCTTCCCCGCATGGATGGTCAGCGCCAGCGTGGTGGCCAGCGTGATGATGTTCATTCCCGTCATCACCACGGCGATCAACCACCACATGACCGTCCGCGGCAATTTTGGCGCGCTCAAATGGAGCCCGACCCTGCGCTTCACCGTCTTCGGCGCGATGTGCTACACGCTCTCCAGCGTGCAGGGCAGCCTCATGGCCATTCCCTCGCTCAACAAGGTCACGCACTTCACCCACTACACCGTCGGCCACGCGCACCTTGGTCTCTACGCGTTCTTCACCATGATCATGTTCGGATCGATGTATTACATCACGCCGCGCATCGTCGGATGGGAATGGCCGTCCGCGCGGCTCATCCGCTGGCATTTCTGGCTCGTCGCCATCGGCATCGGCGTGATGGTCGTTGCATTGACCATCGGTGGCATCCTGCAGGGAATCGCGCTGCTTGATCCGGGCATCACCTTCATGGCCACGCTCGACTACACCAAGCCGTGGCTGCTCCTGCGCAGCGGATCGGGCATCCTGCTCACCGCGGGCCACATCGTTTTCGCCGTCAGTTTCACCCTCCTCCTGCTCAAAGCCGGATCGAAGCGCACCGAACCCACTCTGTTCGGCAGCGACCAAGGACGCAAACCGGAGTCGCTCGTTCCATGAACAAGATGCCGGTCATCATCATCGGGGCTTTCCTCACGTTCCTTTCGTCGTGGATCGGGCTTGTCGCTTATCCTTATCTGCAACTCGGCCGCTACACGCCTTTCACCGCGGAGGACACCGGCGATATCAATCCTCCTCCGCTCTCGGGCATGGCGGTCATGGGCCAGCGCGCCTACGCTTCGAGCGGTTGCATTTACTGCCACAGCCAGCAAGTGCGTCAGGCCGGCTACGGCTCGGATCTCGAGCGCGGTTGGGGCGCGCGTCCCACCGTGGCACGCGACTACATGCGCGAAAACCCTGCGTTCCTCGGCACCATGCGCACCGGTCCCGACTTGACCAACATCGGCGCCCGCCAACCGAGTGCCATGTGGCATCACCAGCATCTTTACCAACCGACCGTGGTCAGCCCCGGTTCGATCATGCCGTCTTACCGTTACCTCTACCGTTTGCAGAAAATCGAGGGCCAACGCTCGGCCAACGCGATCGACCTGCTCCCGCCCGATAATCCGCCGGATGGTTACGAGGTCGTCCCGACTTACGAGGCGGAGGCTCTCGTCGCGTATCTGCTTTCCCTCAACCGCAACTATCCGCTGCCGGAAGCCCCGGAACCGCCGCAACAATGATCGACGATCCGGACAACCAGTATCCAAGGCCCGACACCTTCGAGGCGCATCGCGAAAGTGACGACCTCAACGTGCGCGACCTGCACGGTGCCATTCTTCGCGAGAAGGACGATCCGCGCGACGGCTACGAACCTATCCCGCTCTGGCTTGTCTCGTTTTTCATGGCGCTCGTGTTCTGGGGTGGCGCGTATCTCGCCTTCAACAGCGGCGGTTTCGAATCAACCGTGTTCAATCCCTCGCAAGTCTCTTGGGTCGGCGGTGGCGGTGCGGCCAAGGCAGCGCCGGATCCGAAAGTCGTCGGCAAACGCCTTTTCACCGCGAATTGCGTCGCTTGCCACCAGGCGACCGGACTCGGTGTGGCCGGACAATTCCCGCCGCTCGTTCAAAGCGAGTGGGTGCTCACCGAGGGCTGGCACGGGGACAACCATTTGATCCGCGTCCTGCTCAACGGCTTGCAAGGTCCGATCCAAGTCAAGGGCGCCACCTACAACGGCGCCATGCCCCCTTGGAAACAACTCAAGGATGACCAGATCGCGGCGATTCTCACCTACATCCGCAGCGAGTGGGGCAACACGGAGTCGTCCATCACCGCGGAACAGGTTGCGAAAGTCCGCGCGGAAACCGCCGCGCAGACCGAGCCCTACACGCAGGCACAACTTCAAGCCATCCCGCCCGTCGAATTCGACGATGCCGCGGCACCGGCCGAAGGCTCCGCGCCTCCAGCCCCCGGTGCCGCCGCGCCCGCACCTGCTCCCGGCGCATGAACATGAACAAGACGCTCACCAAAATTTTCTGGCTCTCCGTCCTGCTCGTCGCGGCATGCGCCACCGACGCGCTGGCCGGCGTGCGCGATTCGAATCTCTACTGGGCACCCGAATGCGTGACCGTCGGCGGCAAGCGCATCGACTCGCTGCTCAACTTCATTTTTTATCTCACCGGTGCTGTTTTCTTCCTCACCCAGATCGTCTACATCTACTACCTCGTCAAATACCGCAAGCGTCCCGGTTCGAAGGCCTACTACAGCCACGGCAACAACAAGCTTGAACTCATCTGGACCGCTATCCCGACCGCCATCTTCATCGGTCTCGTCATCTACAGCAATCGCCTCTGGAGCGAGCTGCACAGCGAGCCGCCGGCCGATGCGGTCAAGGTCGACATCGTCGGTTACCAGTTCGGTTGGGACATGCGCTACCCGGGTGCCGACGGCAAACTGGGCAAGGTCGACACCAAGCTCTACTCGACGGAAAACAAATTCGCCATCGTTCCGGATGACGCTTCGGGCTCCGATGATTTTTCGAGCACCGAATTGGTCATTCCCGTCGGCAAGCCGGTGCACATTTACCTGCACTCGCGCGACGTCATCCACTCGTTCTACGTTCCCGAATTCCGTCTCTACCAGGCCGCCGTTCCCGGACGCACCATTGCTTGGGTCTGGTTCGAGACGACCAAGACGGGGAATTTCCAGTTGGCCTGCAGCCAGATTTGCGGCTCCGGCCACTACAACATGAAGGCACCGATCCGCGTGGTCACACAGGAGGAATTCGACAAGTGGCAGGCGGGGAAGATCGCGGCCAAGGCCGCCGAAACCCAGTCCGCGGCCGCGCCGTCGGATCCGGTGCTTGTCGCGCAGCGTAACAAAGGGGAGCAATAACCATGAGCACGAGCGTCACCACATTCGTTCCGGAAAGCCACGCCGACAGCCACCACGAGGGGCATCACCAAAAGCAAAACTTTTTCTTCACCTACATCTGGTCGGTCGACCACAAGATGATCGGGTTGCAGTATCTGTGGACGAGCTTCGCCTTCCTGCTCCTCGGAGGCCTGCTCGCCATGGGTATCCGTTACCAGTTGGCTTATCCCGGCGTGGAAGTCCCGCTGATCGGTCGCCTGCTGCCGTCCACCATCGCGACGGATGGCATCATTCTGCCCGGCGGCTACAACATGTTCTTCACCATGCACGCCACGGTCATGGTGTTCCTCGTGGTTATGCCCCTGCTCATCGGCGGTTTCGGCAATTACCTCATTCCATTGAAGATCGGGGCGGGCGACATGGCCTTCCCGACGCTGAATGCCATGAGTTACTGGCTCTACGTCGTTTCGGGAATCATCATCGTAGCGAGTTTCTTCGTCCCGGGCGGCGCCGCCGCCGGAGGATGGACCGCCTACGCGCCGCTCAGCTCGACGGCGGCCTACAACCAAACGCAACTCGGCCAGAGCCTCTGGTGCGTGGGACTTTTCATCAACGGGCTCTCTTCCATTGCCGGCGCGACCAACTACATCACGACGATCATCAACATGCGCGCGCCGGGCATGACCATGTTCCGCCTGCCTCTCTCGGTCTGGGCGCTCTTCATCACCGCTTGGCTGCTCCTGCTCGCCGTCCCGGTTTTGTCCGCCGCGGCGGCCATGCTCACCACCGACCTCAATTTCGGCACGACGTTCTTCGCCGCGCAGGGCGGGCAACCTCTCCTCTGGCAGCACCTTTTCTGGTTCTTCGGACACCCCGAGGTCTACATCATGATCCTTCCGGCCATGGGCTTGGTTTCGGAAATCCTCCCCGTCTTCGCGCGCAAACCGATCTTCGGCTACAAGGCGATGGTCTGGGCCATGGTGGCCATCGGATTCCTCGGCTTCATCGTGTGGGGCCACCACATGTTCGTCAGCGGCATGAATCTCACCCTCGCCGCCGCGTTCTCCGTCTCGACCATGATCATTGCCGTGCCCTCGGCGATCAAAACGTTCAACTGGATGGGCACCGTCTGGCGCGGATCGATCGAATTCACCACTCCGATGCTCTTCGCGCTGGCCTTCGTCTCGATGTTCGTCATCGGCGGCCTGAGCGGCATCTTCATGGCCTCCACGCCGGTCGACCTGTTCGTGCACAACTCGTATTTCATCGTCGCGCACATCCACTACGTGCTCTTCGGCGGCAGCCTTTTCGGCGCCTTTGCTGCGATCTACTTCTGGTATCCGAAAATGTTCGGAAGGATGATGAATGATACGCTGGGCAAGATTCACTTCTTTGCCACGTTCATCTTTTTCAACCTGACCTTCTTCCCCATGCACAACCTCGGGTTGGGGGGCATGATGCGCCGTATCGCCGATCCGACCGTCTACGACCATCTTCGCGCCCTGCAACCGATAAACGTGTTCGTTAGTTGGGCCGCTTTCGGCATGGGTCTCTCCACCTTCATTTTCCTCTGGAATTTCATCTGGAGCCTGCGTCACGGAAAACCGGCCGGCAAAAATCCCTGGCATTCCACCACGCTCGAATGGACCGTTCCTTCGCCTCCCGGCCACGGCAATTTCGAGACGACGCCGACGGTCTACAACGGGCCCTACGAATACAGCGTGCCCGGTATGGACAAAGATTTCTTGCCGCAAGACGAGAAGGCGCCCGAGGGCGCGCGGTTGGAAGTGCACTAAGCCCGCGCAAAGCGCGCGCGATCCCATGCACGGCACGGCGGCACCCTACGGCACCGGACGCACCATCGTCTTTGCCTTCGCTGTTTTCACCGCGGCTTGCGCTTTCATCCTTCTGATCAGCGGCGGCCTCGTTACTTCAAAGGGTGTGGGCATGACCGTCCCCGACTGGCCGAACAGTTACGGCTACAACTTGTTCACCTTTCCGATTTCGCGCTGGGTGGGGGGGATCTTCTACGAACACACGCACCGTCTCATCGCTTCGGGTGTCGGACTGCTTACCGTCATCCTTGCTGTCCTGCTCTGGTTCGCCGAACCGCGCCGCTGGGTCCGCTTGCTCGGTTGCATCGCGGTCGGCGCTGTCATTCTGCAGGGCGTCCTCGGTGGCTTGCGTGTTGTTCTAATCAAAGACGAGATCGGCATTTTCCACGGAATGCTCGCGCAGGCCTTCATCTCCCTGCTTGTAGTCATTGCCATCGCTACTAGCCAGGCTTTCGCCACCGGCGGCGCCCGGTGGCGCTGGCACGCGCCCGGACTCCTCCGCTGGGCCGTCACGTTGACCGTGCTTGTCTACTTGCAGTTGGCGATCGGCGCGACCATGCGCCACGAGCACGCGGGATTGGCTGTCGCCGATTTCCCTCTGGCTTATGGGCGGTTCTGGCCCTCGATCAGCGTTGAGCAACTCGAAGCGATCAATGTCCAACGCATCGCTTCGGGTGAAGTTCCGACCACGCTGGCGAATATCCATGTCCACATGCTCCACCGGTTCTCGGCCGTCATCCTGCTCCTCGGCATCGTTGCCTACGCTTGGCACGCCCGTCGTGCCGCCATGGGCGCGCGCATCGCCTCACGTTGGTGGGTGGCCCTCGTCCTTGTCCAAGTCGGTCTCGGGGCTTGGACCATCCTTTCGAATAAGGCGGCCGACATCACCACGGCGCATGTGGCGGTTGGTGCCATGATCTTGTTTTTGGGTGTCGCCCAATGTTTCCTCATTGGTGCCTTCTCGCCGCGGGCCGCCCAGCTCAAACGCGAGACCGGTCAACTCGTCCACGCCTGATGAAAGCCACCGTCCAATCGAGCCCCCGCGCGGGCACCGCAGCGGCCGACTTGGCAGAATTGGTCAAGGCGCGTCTCAGCCTGCTCACCTTGGCCACGGTGATGGCCGGCTTCGCTCTCGGTGTGAAGGACACTTGGGATTGGTTGCTGCTCGCCGCCACGCTCGGTGGCACTGCGCTCTGCGCGGGCGGCGCGGCCGCGCTCAACCAGTGGTGGGAGAGGGATCATGACGGCCGCATGAAGCGCACACGCCAGCGTCCGCTTCCCGCCGGACGCATGGCTTCTTCCGACGCCCTGGCCGCCGGCTTGGTTCTCTCCGCGAGTGGTGTGCTGTGCCTCACCCTCTTTGCCAATCCACTTTCGGCCGCGCTCGCTGCAGCCACGATCGTCTTTTACATCCTCGTCTACACGCCCCTCAAACGCGTCACCACGCTCAACACCATCATCGGTGCCGTGCCGGGCGCGCTGCCGCCGCTCATCGGATGGACCGCGGCGCGCGGTTCCATCAATGCCGAGGGACTCACGCTGTTCGCCATTCTCTTTCTCTGGCAAATGCCGCACTTCCTCGCCATCGCTTGGCTCTACCGCGAGGATTACGCGCAGGCTGGTTTCAAAATGCTTTCCGAAGGCGACGAATCCGGCGCGGTGACCGGGCGGCAGGCCGTCATTTATTCGCTCGCTCTCCTCGTGGTCAGCCTTCTGCCCTCGGTCTTCTTCGATTACTCGGCGGTTTATTTCTACGGCGCGCTGGTGCTCGGCGTCGGTTTCACCGTGCTGGCCGGTCGCTTCGCCGCCCATGGTTCGGTGTCCGCAGCCAGAGCGCTCTTCCTCGGATCCATCGCCTACCTGCCATTCCTCCTCGGTCTCATGGTCCTCGCCAGATGAACGGTCCCGACACCCAGACCCGCCGTGCCAACCGCCGCCTGCTGGCCGCGATGGCCGTCTTCGCCGTCCTGTTCTGCGCGGCAATTATCCTCTGGAAGGCTTTCCTGACCTGAGTTCTTTCCTGAAACACCGATTTCCTCTAAAAACATCCGATATTTATGAGCACCGCCGCCCTCGCAGCCCACGAAACGCCACACGCACCTCCGCGCACGGCCATCTTCGGCATGACCATATTCCTTGCCTCCGAGGCGATGCTCTTTGCCGGACTCATCGGCGGCTACATCGTGCTCCGGCTTAGTTCGCCCGCGTGGCCGCCTTCGCCCCAATATCCGAAGCTCCCGATTCTGCTCACCGGCATCAATACGGTTTTCCTCATCACCAGCAGCTTCACTTACCACTTCGCCGAGGCGGCCGTGAAGAAGGGTAAAAAAGGTCTCTTCTGGCTTTTTGTCACCGTCCTGCTTGGTGCGACGTTTTTGGTCATCCAAGGCTTCGAGTGGTCGCATCTGCACCACGAGGGCCTGTGGTTCAACAAGGGCGGCGTCTACGGTTCGTCGTTCTTTGTCCTCACCGGATTCCACGGTGCGCACGTCGCGATCGGGGTTCTCATGATACTCATCGCGTTTCTGCGCCAGCTTGGCGGAGCCTACACCGCGCAGAACCACACCTACCTCATCCTCGCCGGAATGTATTGGCACTTCGTCGATGTGGTGTGGGTCTTCCTCTACTCGGTCCTCTACCTGATTTGATTTGTCGCCGACGATGAGCGACGACCCGCAAGGAGACCGCGTCGCGGATCGCATGCAGCGCCTGGGCTGGGCCGGCGCTTTCCTCGCGTTCGTTCTCGCCGTGGCCATGGGTTTTTCCATGTGGCGCGGTTCCGAGCGGCGCGATGTCGAGCAGCTCCCCGTTATGCGCGCGGTCCCCGATTTTGCGCTGACCGACCAAGACGGAAACGCGGTTACCAAGGACGACCTGCGCGGCAAAATCTGGATCGCCGATTTCATCTTCACACGGTGCCAAGGACCGTGCCCGCTCATGACCTCGCGCATGCTCGAAATGCAAAGAGCGCTGATCAAAACGCCCGACGTGAAACTCGTCTCCGTCTCGGTCGATCCCGCACATGATACGCCCGCTGTTCTCAAAGCCTACGCCGAGGCGAACCACGCCGAACCCGCACGCTGGAGGTTTCTCACTGGCGACATGGGCATCATCCGCCGCTTGGTTACCGAGGGTTTCATGCAACCCCTCGACGAGGAGAACGGGGAACCGGTC
>JBEDBL010000031.1:0-20241 GCA_041177245.1 Verrucomicrobiota bacterium | reverse complement strand
GTGGATCATCATCGCCTCGGTCTGCGTGTTCGCCCTGGCCTGGCGTTTCCACTCCGTCTGGCTGACGGCGAAAGTGCTCGCCCTCGACGACACGCGGGCCACTCCTGCCGTCGTCCGCAATGACCACACGGACTACGTGCCGACCAATCACTGGGTCGTCTTCGGCCACCATTTCGCCGCGATCGCCGGCCCCGGGCCTCTGGTCGGTCCGGTTCTCGCCGCGCAGTTCGGATATCTGCCGGGGCTTCTCTGGATTCTTGTCGGCGCGACACTCGGCGGCGCGGTTCACGATTGCATCATCATGTTCTGCTCGACGCGACGCGGTGGCAAATCGCTCGCCCGCATGGTGCGCGACGAGATCGGCGCGTTCGCCGGAGGTGTCGCCTTGCTCGGCATCCTCGCCATCATGATCATCCTTCTCGCCGTGCTCGCCCTCGTGGTGGTCAAAGCGCTGGCAGAAAGTTCATGGGGACTGTTCACCATCGCCGCGACCATCCCTCTGGCCGTCCTCATGGGCTTGGGTATGAAAAACCGCGTGGCCGGCATGAAGGCGATCAGCATCTTCGGTGTCGCAGGTTTGCTGCTCGCCGTGCCTTGGATCCAATGTCCGCCGAGCACGGCGATCGAGCAGTGGTTCGATTGCAAAGAGACCACGCTGGCCTGGATGATCATGGGCTACGGTTTGCTCGCCTCGGTGCTTCCCGTCTGGCTGCTGCTTGCGCCGCGCGATTACCTGAGTTCGTTCCTCAAAATCGGCGCGGTCGCCTTCCTCACCGTTGCCATCGTGTTCATCATGCCGGTGTTGCAGATGCCCGCGGTGACGAAGTTCATCGACGGCACCGGGCCGGTGTTCGCCGGGCCCGTGTTTCCGTTTGTTTTTGTCACCCTGGCCTGCGGTGCGATCTCCGGATTCCACGCCATCATTTCCTCCGGCACGACACCGAAGATTCTCGCGCGGGAGAGTGACATACGATTCGTCGGCTACGGCTCGATGATCACCGAAATGCTCGTTGCGGTGATGGCGCTCATCGCCGCCTGCACAATGAATCCCGGCGAGTATTTCGCCATCAATATGAAGGGCGAAACCACCGTCGTCGTGGAAAAAGTCACGGCCCTCGGGTTCCCCGTGACCGTGAAGGAAATGTCCGACCTCGCGACGGAGGTCGGCGAGAAATCCATGGTCGGCCGCACCGGCGGAGCCCCGACGTTCGCGGTCGGCATGGCGCAGATGTTTTCCAAGCTGACCACCAATCCCACGGCCATCGCCATATGGTATCACTTCGCCATCATGTTCGAGGCCCTCTTCATCCTGACCACGATCGATGCGGGCACGCGCGTCGGGCGGTTCCTCGTGCAGGATTTGCTCGGGCACATCTGGAAGCCGCTCGGCAATACCGAGTCGCTGGCCGGCAATTGGCTGGCCAGCATCGGTTTCGTCGCCGCGTGGGGCTGGTTCCTTTACCAAGGCGTGGTCGATCCGCTCGGCGGCATCAATTCGCTCTGGCCGATCTTCGGCATCGCCAACCAACTGCTCGCCGTTATCGCGTTGTCCCTCGGCGTGACCGTGCTGCTCAAAATGGGACGCGCGCGCTACGCGTGGGTCGCCCTTGTGCCCATGGCGTGGGTGCTCTCGGTCACCATGACTGCCGGCTACATGAAAATTTTCGCCCCGGATCCGCGACTCGGCTTCCTCAGCGCGGCATCCGAGTTGCGCGGAAAAATCGCGGGCGGCGGAACGGTGGAACAGCTCGCCACGTGGCAGCATCTCCTCATGAACAACAACGTGAACGCCTTCGTCACCGCGGGCTTCCTGCTGTTCGTGGTGCTGATCGTTCTCTCTTCGGCGCGCGTGTGGTGTCGGATCTTGGCGGGACGTCCCACCATCCCGCTGCAGGAAGATCCCTTCGTCGCCGCCCACGCAGGCTGAGCGGACACCCGGACGCCGTCAGTAAAGAAGCTGACGCGATTCTTCCGCGAGGTGGAAGGTCGAGTTGACCGCGAGGAAGCGCCAATGCCCGTCGACCCACGCGGCCATGCTCACCGAGGCGTTATGGAAACGGAAAACGCGCGGGATGTGCTCGCGCGGCGACGGATGCCCGTGCTCGAGCATGTGCGTGTGCAGCGCGTTGAGTGTTCCGCCGTGGCTGAAGATCGCGATGTGCGCATGCGGGCCGGCCACGATTTCATCGAGCACCGTCCGCGTGCGCTGCATCAGCGAGCGGCGCGACTCGCCGCCGGGCAGCGCCGCATCGAAGTCGCCGCTGCGCCAGCGCTCGACCGCCTCGGGGTCCTCCGCTTCGCACTCCGCCACCGTGCGCCCCTCGAGGATGCCGAAACTCAGTTCGCGCAGGCGCACATCGGGTTCAACGGAAAGCCCGAGCGCTCCGGCCAGTGCTTCCGCGGTGGACATCGCCCGGCCGAGATCGCTGCTCACGATGTGCTCGATGGGGTAGCGCCGCAGGAATTCGGAAGTTTGTCGCGCCTGATCCAGTCCGCGGGCGTTGAGCGGAACATCCATCTGGCCCATGGCCCGGCCTCCGGCGTTGTGGTCGGTTTCGCCGTGGCGGACAAGATAGAGAGTTTTCATGGATGCGGGCGCGCGGTCTTGCCTGCGGGGAGACGTTTCCGTATAGACGGCATCCGGCCATTTGCAACCCGCGCGGTTCGCAGCCGCCCATTTTTATGCACAAACTCGTATTGCTGAGACACGGCGAAAGCGCGTGGAACAAGGAAAACCGGTTCACCGGATGGACCGATGTCGACCTCACAGAACAAGGCCGCAAGGAGGCGAAGACCGCCGGCGAAGTCCTCAAAAAGGAAGGCTACTCCTTCGATATCGCCTATTGCTCGGTGCTCAAGCGCGCGCTGCGAACACTCTGGATCGTCCTCGACGAACTCGACGAGTTGTGGATCCCCGTGGAAAAAACCTGGCGGCTCAACGAGCGCCATTACGGAGGATTGCAGGGGCTGAACAAATCCGAGACCGCGGCGAAATACGGAGAGGATCAGGTGCTGGTCTGGCGCCGCAGCTACGACATCCCGCCGCCGCCGCTCGAGAAAAGCGACGAGCGCTATCCGGGCTTCGATCCGCGCTACAAGGACGTCCCCGCCTCCGACTTGCCTCTCACCGAATGCCTCAAGGACACGGTCGACCGGTTCCTGCCTTACTGGAAGGAAATCATCGCGCCGCAAGTGAAGGCCGGTAAAAAAGTCGTCATCGCCGCGCACGGCAATTCGCTGCGCGCGCTGGTCAAATACCTCGACGACATGAGCGAGGAGGAAATTCTCAAGCTCAACATTCCGACCGGCGTGCCGCTGGTTTACGAGTTGGACGACAACCTGAAGCCGATACGCCACTACTACCTCGGCGATCAAGAAGCGATCGCCGCCGCCATGGCCGCCGTCGCCTCGCAGGGCAAAGCGAAGTAAAGCGATGAGCAGGCCGCCATCCGAGAACTGGTCGAGCAAGATCGGCGTCATTCTCGCGGTGACGGGTAGCGCGGTCGGGCTCGGAAATTTTCTGCGTTTCCCGGGTCTTGCTGCCAAATACGACGGCGGGGCGTTCATGATCCCGTATTTCGTCGCGCTCCTGCTCATAGGACTTCCCCTCGCCTGGGCCGAGTGGGCCATGGGTCGTTACGGCGGAACGCGCGGCTTCCATTCCTCGCCCGGCATCTTCCGTCTGCTTTGGAAAAACAAGGCCGCGCCCTACCTCGGCGTGCTCGGACTCATCGTGCCGGTGGTCATCTACATGTATTACGTCTTTATCGAGTCGTGGTGCTTGGGCTATGCGTGGAATTACCTCACCGGTGCGCTGGACCTAGGCCGCGATCCGGAAGCCTATAAGGCGTTTTTCGCCAACTACACGGGCATCACCGCCGACGCCTCGATCTTCTCCCATCTCCTCGGCGCGCCGCTCATCTTTCTCGTCATCTGCATCGCGCTCAATTTCATCCTGATCAACCGCGGCCTCACGCGAGGCATCGAGCAATTTTGCCTCTGGGCCATGCCCGCTCTCGCCGTCTGCGCCGTGCTCGTTCTCATCCGCGTGCTTACCCTCGGCACCCCCGATCCGTCCAAACCCGAACTCAACGTGCTCAACGGCCTCGGGCAAATGTGGAACCCGTCGATCAGCGGCAAATCTCTCTGGGAACATCTCGCCGATGGCAAAATGTGGATGGAAGCTGCCGGACAAATCTTCTTTTCGCTCTCGGTCGGCTTCGGCGTGATCATCACATATGCCAGCTACATGCGTCGCGATGATGACATCGCGCTCAGCTCGACCACCGCGGTGGCGGGCAACGAATTTTTCGAAGTCTCGCTCGGCGGCATGATCACCGTGCCCGCCGCGTTCGTTTTCCTCGGGGCGGCCGGGGTCGCGGGAGGAACTTTCGCCCTCGGCTTCAACACGCTCCCGCTCGTCTTCGACCAGATGCCGCTCGGTCGCCTCGTCGGCTTCCTCTGGTTTTTCCTGCTCTTCCTCGCCGCCATCACCAGTTCCATTTCCATGCTGCAGCCGGCCATTGCATTTTTGCAGGAAGGACTCGGGCTCAACCGCGGACGCGCCGTCTCCCTGCTTTGCGGCGTGGGCACGCTGGGAACGCTCCTCGTCGTATGGTTCAGCAAGGACCTCGCCGCCCTCGACACGCTCGACTTCTGGGTCGGCACCTTCTGCATTTACCTGCTCGCTTGCGCGCAGACGCTCATTTTCGGATGGGTCTTCGGACCGGAACGCGGACTCGAGGAACTCGACCGCGGCGCGGACATGCGCGTGCCGAGGTTGTTCACCTTCGTGATCAAATACATTTCGCCGGCCTATCTGCTCATCGTCTTTGTCGCTTGGGCTTGGCAGGACGTCGGAGGGCGGCTCGACGATTTCTCCGAAAGCGCCGCGGTGCGATGGTCGCTCCTTTTCCTCGCCGGCATCTTCATTCTTTTCCTCTGGTGGATCCGCTTGGCCGTGAAGCGCTGGAAAGCGCAGGAGGTGGCATCATGAGCCTCGGCGGTTGGGTTGTCATGCTGCTCTCGGTCGGCGGGACGACCGGATTTTTCTTCTGGTGCATCAAACGCGTGCTTCGTCCGCCCGTTTCCACGGACAAAATACACGGTGTGCTCGATACGGAACTGGATATCGAGGAAGAAGAACGCAAACGCCGCCGCGACGAACGCGGGAGTTGAGCGGATTTCAGGAGACTGCCAGCCGGAGCAGCGGGTATCAGGTTTGTTTTGTCCCCGCGGGATAAACGCGGCTGTGCCAGATCGAGAACACGATCGAGAGACCCAGGACCGTGGCGATGAAGAATACGGAGACGAAATTGTGCTCCTTGAACCAATGCTCCGCCGGCGGCCATGCCCCGGCGATCATCTTCCCGCCGACGAAGAACAGGATGAAACTCACCCCGTGTTGAAGGAAGCGGAACATGCCCATGAGGCCGCGCAGGGCGAAAAAGAGCGAGTTGAGTCCGAGCACGGCGAAGACGTTCGAGGTCAGCACGACAAAAGGCTCCTGACTGATGCCCATGATCGCCGGGATGGAATCCAAAGCGAACAGCACATCGGTGCTGCCGATGACAAGGAAGACGAGAAAAAGGGGCGTGATGAACCAGCGGCCGTCGGCGCGGACGACGAGGCGCCGGCTATCGGGTCCCACCTCGCGCACCGGCAGAAAGCGCGTCCCGAGACGGTAGAAGATGTTGTTCCGCGGATCGACGTGCTCTTCCTTCTCCGCCACGAGCATTTTCCATGCGGTCCAGATGAGGAGTGCGCCGAAAATGTAGAGCAGCCAATGAAAGCGCTGCACCAGCGCGATGCCGCAGAAGATGAAGACCATGCGCAGAAAGATGGAGAGGTAAATGCCGAGCTTGATCAGTTTGGGTTGCGCCGCGGGCGGCGTGGCCATGAGTGTGAAAATGAGGACGAACACAAAGAGATTGTCGACCGAGAGCGAGTATTCCGTCAGATAACCCGCGAGAAACAGGGTGGAAAACTGGCCGCCACGCGGATGAAGCAGGTAAATCGCCGCGCTGAACGCGATGGCCAGGGCCACCCACACGCCGGTCCAGCGCAGCGCGCGCGTGATGCCCGCGGAGGTGTGGCTGTGGGTGATGAAAAAGAGATCGAGGGTGCTAACTCCGACCACGACGGCGGCAAAAATCACCCAAAGCAAGGTTTCAGGATTCACCGGCAAGTTGTCTCAACCCGAGGATGGCCGCGCAACCGAAATACATGCCGCAGCGAGCGAGAGAGCTGGTCCGTTCTCCGCAACTGCAGGATCAAGCTCCGAAACTTTACTGCGGATCCGCGCTTTGCACGGTGTCCGAAGTCTGCGTTTCGTTCTTGGCGTTCTTGAGCAGGCTGCGGCCGAGCAATTTCGAGGCGATTTTGACCGGAGGAGGAGCTGCACAACCGGTGAGGAAGGCGATAGCGAGGATGAGTGCGATGGGTTTCATGGGATCTGTGTGTGAGCGGGCGGCGGATGATAAGCACGCCCGCGCGTCCGGGCAAAGGACTACCTTTCAGCAACGCAAACCGCCGATGAGTTTGGCGATTGAAACTCCGATCCGCGGATTGAAGCAAAGCATTGGAGAACACGGCGCGAGGTCCGGATCGCGCACACCGGTTTGCGGAAAAATGCCCATGGGCGGAAAACCCCAACGGCCCGCCCTTTGACGCCCCGCTTCCCGGCCTTAACTTGATTGCATGAAAGACATTGTCCCTCTTTTCATCGGCGGTTTTTGCGGAACCCTTGTCATGACAACGTTCCTGCTCGTTCCGCGTTGGATGGGTTTGGGAAAAATCGATGTCATGCCGGCCGTCGGTTCGCTCATCCTCCATCGCGAGCAAAACGTTTTTACGACCGGGTTACTGCTCCACCTCGGCATGGGAATGGCCTTCGCTTTTGTCTACGCGGCTTTCCTCGGGCTTTCCCGATTGCCGTTCAACGCCATGACCGGCGCCATGCTCGGCAGTGTTCACGGTGTGATCGTCATGTTGCTGGTTGCCATCGCGATCATGGAGCACCATCCGGTCGCCCGCTACCACGAGAAGGGTCTCTCGACCGGGATTTCCCAGCTTGTCGCCCATATTCTCTACGGCCTGACCGTCGGCACAGTCGTGGGCATGATGCACTGAAATACCCGCGTCGCTGCATCGAGCGACGCATTTTCCGTAAGGAAGGCGGAGATCAAGATGTTGCCGTCCAACAAACGGACATCGCTCAACCTTGCTCACCGGTGCTGCAACGGTTCATTTTTTGCAGTTCCCCTCCTCCACGAGAGGCCTACCGCTTGATCACCCCCGAACGGTCGTCCACACTCCTCTCGTTTTGCGCACGTTATGAGCCGGTCACTTTACCTCACTATTCTGGTATTCCTCGGCCTCGCCTTGTCGTGCCGCGCTGTCGACAACCGGATTTCCCAACCTCTGCGCGTGGCTGTCTTTGATCGGCCTCCCTACACCTTCAAAAACGAGGACGGCATCTGGAGCGGAGTGGCGATTGAGTTGTGGGAGCAAATCGCCCGACAGCTCAATATTCCATTTTCTTATGTCGATGTTCCACTGGCACAAGTTTCGCAGGCACTCCAAAAGGGCGAAGCAGACATCACGCCGTCCGTCGCGCTCAGGCAAGACGCGGTTGGACTGGTCGATTACACGACCCCTTTTCTCGTCAGCTCCATGGGGGCGCAAACCACAAAGCAAAGCCTTCGCCTCAAAGCGGCCGCCTTCTGGCAAAGCCTGCGTGGGAGCGGCATTTTTCTCCTGATGGCCGCGATGCTCGCGGCTCTGATTATCTTCAGTCTCGTGATCATGCTGCTCGAACGAAAGAAGAACGACGGACACTTTTCCGAAGTCCCACCCGAAGGACATCTGCTGCACTCGTTATGGTTCTCCGCCCTGACGATGATGTGCTTGGAGTATGACGTGGCGCTCAGGCTTTCGTTTGTAGGGAGGATGCTCGCTTACATGTGGAGTTTCGCCGGAATCCTGTTTCTCACCGTCTTCACCGGTGCAGCGGTCTCTGCCTTTTCCTCGGCTGAGAGCAACGGCCAAGTCACACAGCTGGAGGATTTGGCCCATTTCCGAACCGGGGTTTATACGGGTTCGGCCACCGAACGCGAGTTGCGTAACATCGGCGTCCCGGTGCGCGGTTATAATTCGCCGGAGGAAGGCTTGGCTGCGTTGGCCCGCGGGGAAATCACCGCTTTCGCTGACGACGCCATCCCCATCAATTACATCGCGAACAACACCTATCCGGGACAATTCACGCTTTCTTCGATTCCAGCGCACTCCATGCTCTACGCGATGGCGAGCCACCGCGACCTGCCTTGCTTTCCGGCCATCAATCGAAGCATTCAGGAGATCACCCTCGCGCCTGACTGGGCGAGCCGTGTCCAGAGGTGGACCGGACCGATGAATCCCTGAACAGTTCTCTCGCCTAGCGCGGGACCGCTGTCTCTCAGGCGCACGTTTCTTGCACTGGGAGTGCGCGAAAGCGGCCCCGGGTCACTATTCGACTTTTTGCCAAATGTTCAAGTGTCAGCCTTGGGGGCGGCGGGATTTTGAAGGGGATCTCCGTCGTGTTGCGTGGGAAAACGGGGCAGACAAGGGCGCGGTGAATGCAGTTGAGGCAGGCTACGGGGGGATTTCTTGGGGGTGTGTTGCCAGATACTTCCGCTGTCACGCGGCGGAGTTTTAAATGTCAGGGTGTGACGCCTCTACCAGCTTTTATCCGTCGTAAACCTCGCGGCGGTGACCGATCAGCAAGACAAGCACGACTACTTTTCCGTCATCGATACGGTAGACGATCCTGTAATCGCCAACGCGAACTCGGTAGCGGTCACATGTGCCAGCGAGCTTTCGACACCCCGGAGGCCGAGGATCGTCTGCCAAAGACTCGATAGCTTCATCCAGGCGCGACTTGAGTTTGGCGTCGCGAAGCCGCAGAAGGAACCTTGCCGCCGATTTCTCGAGCAAGACTGCGTATTTCACGCGAGTTGCTCTTCGCTGGACAGCTTCTTGTATTCGTCGAGGGAGATGAATTTACCCTCGGCTTCTGCTTTGTCGGCCAAGGCATTGTCCTCAATGTCCTCGAGAATCTGCATGAGTTCATAACGCTCCTCGGAGGTGAGACGCTCTACTTTCTGCTTCAGTTCAAGAAGCGCAGTGCTCATGGCCAGACATTACCCAAGAAATTCTGCCGCCGCAAACCGGATTCCGCCCTCTGATCTCAGTCCTCGGCTGACCTTTCACATTTTACCTTCGCGCTTTCGCACCTCCTACCTCTCGGTCTTTTCGTTTGCCCTCGGCTCTGCCTCGCGCTGTCGACGCTGCGGCTCCAACTCTTCGTCTCCCGGTCTCTCGACCCCCGGCCGGCTTCCCATGCGAAAGAAGCTGCCTCCTTTCAGCTCGCGAGACTGTCATAAGTCAAGATGTGACCCCACTTCTTTGAGAGTTACCGCTCCGCTTGGAGATCACCATTCGACACCGAATTCAGGCCCCGCATCCAGCATGCGCTGAACCATTCCGGGACTCGGCGCTGGCGGCACTTCTTCATCCTCTCCAGCAGGATCCAATGTCTTCTCAAACCAACCTTCCATCCCAGCAGGGGTGAAGGTAGCGATCATCTTGGCGTGTTCTGATCCCGTGTTGCGATAGGTATGGGGAACCCCACGCGGTGCATGGACGAAATCTCCGGCCCGGACATCGACCCTCTTGCCCCCCACCTCGATCTCCAACTCCCCTTCCACGAGATAAAAACATTCATCCTCCCGCAGATGGGTGTGCATTGGAGGTCCCCCGCCTGGCGGCACCAAACACTCCACGATGAAACAGGAACCACCGCTGGTTTCCCCCGTAATCAGGAAGCGGTAGCGGTCACCACCGGGACCCCAAAACGATTTTCCTGAGCCGGATGGAACGTGAATGTCCGGGTGCGTGCTAATAAAGCGCTTCATAACCGGCCAGTTCGGCTCCAACAAAACGGATTCCGCGCTCCGTTCCTCACGCTCTAGCCACACCAAGATGCATTGCATTCCCTTTCGGCGGTGTCGGCCAGATGCTTCACCGATTCCGCTCGACCGTCAGGAAGCGTAGCCAATGCCTTGAGTATTTTCACCCAGCCCGCACCCATGCAAAGCTCGCCGGATTTCAGACGGGGAAGACCATCCTTATCGAGGGAGTAGCGCATGGGAACGGCACACGCGTGCGCGCTCACGTGCCAATCGGGGTATAGCAATTGAGCCGACTTCCCGCGGATCGGGCGGTTTGTTTGATAAGAACAAGTGACCGCAGGCGCTGGCCGCATTAGGTTCTCCGGATGGAGAGACATTCTTTCGCCAGCCTCGGCCTTTCGCCGGAAATTCTCAAAGCAGTCGACAAACTAGGTTTCGAGGAGGCTTCCCCGATCCAGGCGGCGGCCATTCCCGAGTTGCTGGCAGGCCGGGATGTGGTCGGGCAATCGCAAACCGGATCAGGAAAAACAGCCGCCTTCGCCATTCCGGCCATCGAGAAGACCGACCCCGCCCTGCACGCGGTGCAGGTGCTCGTTCTCTGCCCGACGCGCGAACTGGCGACGCAAGTGGCCGGCGAGGTGCACAAACTCTCCGCGGGTAAACGCGGCGTGCATGCCGTGCCGGTTTACGGCGGATCGTCCTTCGAACGGCAGGCCCAGGAACTCAAACGCGGCGCGCAGATCGTGCTCGGCACGCCGGGACGGATCATCGACCACCTCGAGCGGGGCACGCTGAAACTCGACCGCCTGCGCTTCATCGTGCTCGACGAGGCGGATCGCATGCTGGACATGGGTTTCCGCGACGACATCAAAAAGATCCTCGATGCCATGCCGGCGGAGCGGCAGACGGCGTTCTTCTCGGCGACGGTGTCCCCGGCCATCCGCAAATTGATCGAACGCTACGCGCGCGATCCGGTGACGCTGAACATCGACCAGAAAAAGGTCGATGCGCCCGATATCACTCAGTGGTATTACGAAACTCCGCCGCGCATGAAATTCGACGCGCTGCTGCGGCTCATCGATTTCCACAGTTACCGGTCGGGCATCATTTTCTGCAACACACAGCGCACGGTGGACGAACTGGCCGACGATCTTCAGGCGCAGGGTATTCCGTCCGACCGTCTCCACGGCGGCATCGCCCAGGCGCAGCGCACACGCGTGATGAACAAATTCAAGGCGGGCGGATTCGATTTCCTCGTGGCCACGGACGTGGCGGGGCGCGGCATCGACGTGGATGATCTGGAGTTGGTCGTGAACTTCGACCTGCCTTACGACCCGGAAGACTACGTGCACCGCATCGGGCGCACCGGCCGCGCAGGCAAGCAGGGTGTGGCCATTTCGCTGGTGACGGGGCGCGATGTGCATAAGATCCGTTTTCTCGAGAAATTCACCCATTCGACGATCCGGCGCGGGAAACTTCCCACCGCCGGGGAAATCGGCGAGAAGCGCACCGATGCCATGCTCGAGCGCGTGCGGCAGACGATCGAGTCGGGCGCCGCGCAGGCGCAGATGATGCATGTCGACCGCCTGCTGGAAGAAGGCGCGGATTCGACCGAGGTGGCCGCCGCCCTCCTCCACATTCTCAACGGCGGCGATACCGCCGCGCCCGCGGCACAACCGACGAAAGAATCAAAACCTGCAGCCAAACGTGAAGAGTCCGCGGAGCATCATGATCCCGAGTCGGACGAACCCCCGCGCAAAGCAAAGCCGGGCAAAGCGTGGCTGCGCGTGGCGCTCGGTCGCGATGCGGTGAAAAATCCCCGCGATATCGTCGATCTGCTGGTCGAAGCGGCAGGCCTTCCCTCGCGCGAGGTGGGATTCATCGCTTTGGGTGACGACGCCAGCTACGCCGAGGTTCCTTTCGACTTCACCAAAGGTCTCTCTCCCTCGGGAAACGTTCTGCAGGGCTCACGCGGGGACGTGACGATCTGGCCCGTGGCGGCGTCCGCAAAAAAGAAACGCCGCTGAACTACGGTCGGTTGACCGGCGGGAGCCGGCGAATCAGCGATCGGCCAAGGCTTTGATCTCGGCCAAGGTGACCGTGCCGCTTTGGTCGGCGTCGATCTTGCCGAAGTTTGCCGCCACACGGGGCATGCCCGCTTTGGCCTCGGCCGGCGTGAGTTGGCCGTCGTGATTGGTGTCCGCAGCGGCGAAGTGTTCATCGATTTGCTCGTCACGCGAGTTGTCCGCGAGGACGGGACAAATCAGCGCAGCAAACAAAGCTGCAGCGACAACCGGCCCGCGCTTGTTCATATGTGGCATTGGAATCATAGATGCACTTTGGTAAAGCGCAGCCCGAAGTAAAGACAATGCCTTCCTTTCAGAGTGCCGGGGGGAGCAGAAAGCTCAGCAGGCGCTTTGATCCCGCGAGTCGCGCAGAGCGGCGGCAGCCATAAGAGGACTGCGCAATCCGAACCGCATGACCAGCAGACGGGTGGCCAAAGCGCCTAAAATGGTCGCCACCACACCCAACCAAACCTCGGTGAGGTTGAGACGGCCGGCTTCCCAGATGAGAAAGAGCGAAAAAAGAAAACCCCAGAGCAGTGCAACCTCGGGGTAAAAACTTCCTTTGAGGTTGGAATTGTTGGAATCGGCGCGGACGACATCGCGGATAATGCCCCCACCCGCTCCGGTCAGCGCAGCCAGCAACGGACCCCACAGCCACAGCGGTTCGCATTGTTGCTCAACAGCCACAACAACGCCGATGACGGTGAAGGCGGAGAGGCCGACGGCATCGAAAAAGAGATAGATGTTGGAGGAAAGTTGGACACCTTGCACCGAATCGGGCGCCACGCCTTTTTTTCCGAGGTAATCGGTCACCTTGTAAGCTAGAGCCCCGGCCAGAACCGTGGCGAGTATGGCGTAGAGGTAGATTGGAGACGCGACCACGGCGAGCGGCGCGCGACCGGAGATAAGGTCGCGCAGGACCCCGCCGCCGACCGCGGGCAAACTCGCGAGAACAAAGGCGCCGAAGATATCATAGTGTTCCCGGCGCGCGAGAAGGACGCCGGAAATGGCGAAAGCGATGGTGCCAACAATATCGAAGAGGTTGAACCACGGTCTCTGCACGGTGATGGCGAGAAGCACGGGCATTGCGTAGTGCCTGAGGATCATGTCGTATTCCCCCGAGGCTTTCAGTTGCTGCAATCCGCGATTGAAGGCCTCGACGTCCCGCGGCGTGGTGGATTTTTTGCCGAACATCACGTGGATGTCGGCGGCAAAGACGGGAATTTTATGCTGACTTATCTGTCGCTGCACGCCGGCGCGCCAGGCCACGGCCGCGACAACCAAACGGTCGGCGATGAAGGCGTCGATCTCTCCCTTGAGCAGCCTCGAAAGGTTGGTGTTGTCGGTGTCGGCGTAACAGATGCGGCCGGCATTGGCCGGATCGAGGGCAAAAGCTTTCACGTCGGGACCGTAGAAAAATCCGCTGACCATACCGACCCGCATCTCGGAAGCGGACAGCGCGGCCAATAGTTCCTTCACATTGGAGGCCGGTAACCGGTCTTGATCCGCGCGCCGCGTGACAAGCACATCCGTTTCGGTGCGGTAGGGATCGGAGAACCGGGCATACTCTTCGCGCTCCGCTGTCTTGTAGGCACCGGCGGCGATGTCCCTTTCCCCGCTCCTGATTTGCTGTTGGTGTTCCTTCCAGTCGATCTGCTCGTAGGAAACAGTGTTCCCTGTTTCGGCGAGGATGCGCGTGACCATCTGGATATCGAGTCCCCTCAACTCGCGCAGGGGTCCGCGGTTTTCCTCGAACTGGTAAGGATCCCAACGATACCAGCCACCGCGGAGCTCGCGTCCTTTTTCCTGCGCGCCTTGGGCGGTGGTCGACGCGAGAGCAAGGACGGAGACGACCAGAGAAAGAACGCACCTTATGCCGGGTAAAGTTCGCAAAGCGGCTATACCAAAGTCCGCAGGAAGCTTGGGCCGCAAGCCTTTCTTTTCGAGGAGCGCGGGGAAGGGTGGATGGCGCAATCTAAACGGGCCCGCGCAGTTGCGGGGCGCGGTCGGGGTGCCAAGGATTGCGCACGAAGTCGGAAATCTCGATTGCTTCGGCCGATGAAACAGACATGACGATGATTTCTTCAATGACGAGACCTTCGTAACTCCGCGGGATCCCGCCAAGCAATTCCGCCGAACGGCGGAACAAGCGCGCGGCGGGGTGCAGGCGTTTGCCATGGATGCGGTGTTCGGGTTCGCGGTGATGGTGCTGCAAATGGACGAAGCCCCCGGCGAATTGGATGAGCGCTTTGTAGAAAACATAGCGCTCGCCCTCTGAACCGAGCCAGATGTGCTCGAGGACATCGTGCGCGGCGTAGTATTCCTGCGCGTTGAAGAGACGGAAATATTCGAGGTAGCACGGATGGAATCCGCCGATGGTGTCCATGCCCGCCACGCGCGCGGCGATGCGCTGGTGCTTGCCCATGGCGATCAGGCCGCGTCGAGCGCCGCGTGATCGATCGTCTTGAGGCGCTTGTCGGTCGAACCGAGTTGCGGGATGCAGTCGATGAGCGCGCGGGTGTAGGCGTGCTTGGGAGCGCGCAACACTTCAGTCGTCGTTCCCTGTTCGACGATCTTGCCGCGATACATGACAAGCACGCGCGAAGCAAAACCGGATACGATGCCGAAGTTGTGCGTGATAAGGATGACGGCCATGCCGAAACGCTCCTTCAACGAGGCGAGCAGTTCCATGATCTGCGCTTGGATGGTGACATCGAGCGCGGTGGTCGGTTCGTCGGCCACGAGGATGTCAGGCTGGCAGGCCAGCGCCATGGCGATCATGACGCGCTGCTGCATGCCTCCGCTCAACTGGTGGGGATAGTCATGCATGCGCTTGGCGGGGTCGACAATGCCGACCGCATCAAGCCAACGCACCACCTCGGCATCGACGTCGGTCACATCCGGACGATGCAAGCGCACCGCCTCGGCGATCTGGCTGCGCACGGTGTAGACCGGATTGAGCGAAGTGCTCGGTTCCTGGAAAATGTAGGCGATGCGCCCACCGCGCAATTTGCGCAACTGCGAGGCGTCCATGGTCAGGACATTTTTCCCGTCGAAAAGAATTTCGCCACGCTTGATCTCGGCCGGCGGGACGGGAAGCAATCGCGTGAGAGCGAGCGCGGTCACGCTTTTGCCGCTGCCGCTTTCGCCGACGATGGCCAGCGTCTCCCCTGCAGCGAGTTCGAAGGTCGCACCCTTCACCGCCTCGATGGTGCGGTCTTCGAGGACGAACTCGATGCAGAGGTCGCGGACTTGGAGGAGTGGTTTGCTCATTGGCGTTCGGACCGGGTCTCCACCGCTTGGCGCAGCGCGTCGCCGGTCAGGTAAAACGACAGTGCCGCGAGGAGAATGGCAAGCCCGGGAAAAAGAATCAGCCACCAGGCGTCGAGAATGTAGGTCTTGCCGTCGGCGATGATGTTGCCCCAGGTGGCTTGGGGCGGCTGCACACCGAAACCGAGGAAGCTCAGTCCGGCCTCGGCGAGGATGGCCTCGGGAACACCGAGAACGGCGGTAACGAGGATGGGTGCGGCGGCGTTGGGAAGGATATGGCGGAAGATGATTTTCCATCCGCGCTGACCGAGGGCGCGCGCGGCCTGCACGTAGGAGGATTCGCGCAGGGTGAGGAATTCGGCGCGGACGAGACGCGCCGTGCCGGTCCAGCTGACCAGACCGATGACGAAGATGATGTTGAAGATGCTCGGTCCGAGCAGCGCGACGGCGGTGAGGATGAGGAAAAACGTCGGGAAGCACATGAGCGCATCCACGGCGCGCATGATGAGATTATCGATCCATTTGCCGAAATATCCGGAGACGGCGCCGACGATCACGCCGATGAAGAGAGAAACAAAGACAGCAACAAAGCCGACGGTTAGCGAGATATACGCACCGTTGAGCAAACGGCTGAGGACGTCGCGCCCGAGGTTGTCCGTGCCGAGCCAATTGATGGCATTAGGCGGAAGCAGTTTGCGCTCCAAGTTGGTCGCATCGGGGTCCATGGGGAACGGGATACCGAGACGATCGAAGACGAAGAAGACGAGCGCGACCACGGCGAGGACGATGACCATGGCCATGGCGGTCACGCCGACTTTGTTGGCACGAAAACGGCGCCAGGCGCGCCCGCCGGGTGTGGCGGGAACGGTTGCGATCGGTTCAGGTGCGGTCGTGATCATTCGAGTCTGACCCTTGGATCGACCACCGCGTAGAGCATGTCGGCCACCAGATTGCCGAGCAGGACAAGCGCCGCGGTGACGAAGTTCAGCGCGACGAGCGTGGGATAATCGCGTTCGAGCACGGCCTCGTAGCCGAGTCGCCCCATACCCGGATAAGCGAAAATGTTTTCGATGATAACCGCGCCGCTGATCAGCGCGGGCAGGAGCATGCCGATGCCGGTGATGAGTGGGCGGATCGAGTTGCGCAGGGCGTGGCGGTAGAACACGGTGTTTTCATCGAGACCTTTGGCGCGCGCGGTGCGGATGTAATCTTCGCGCAGCGTTTCGATCATGCTGGCGCGGACGAAACGCGACTGCACGGCAATGCCGCCGATGGCGAGAATCGATGCCGGCATCATGACATGCCACCAGCCATCGAGGAAAATCTGCGCGCCGTTGGTGAAAGCCACGCCGATAGTGTGCGTGCCGAGGATGGGAACCGCGGCCCAGTCGACCAAAGCGATGGCCACCAGATAGGAAATCCAGAAACCGGGCAGCGCGATGAAGATGAAGGCGATGATGCTGGTGATGACGTCAGGCGGACGTCCCGCGTGACGCGCGCCGTAAATGCCGAGCAAGAGACCGAAGCTGAGCGAGAGGGCGAGCGCGCTGATGTTGAGCACCAGCGTGGCCGGGAGACGTTCGGCGATTTTTTCCAGAACAGGCCTCTCGTCCTTGATGCTGCGCAAATTGCCGGTGAAAAGGTCGCGCATGATCAGCGCGTATTGTTCGGGCAGAGGGCGGTCGAGATGGAACTTCTCGCGGAAGACGCGCTTCACTTCCTCCGAGACTTTCGGATTCAGCTCGCCCCACGGATAAGGACTGCCCGGCGTGAGGGTGACGATGAAAAAGGAAATGATGCTGATAAAAAACAAGAGTACGAACGAAACGAGAAGACGGCGGATGATGAACGAGGTCATGGGTCAGTTCTCCAGTTGCGCGGCATATTCCGGACGGTAAAACCACTCGAGGTAGGCGCCCCATCCGGCTTTGGTCATTTTCACCGGTTCATCGATCCAAGTGCCGTCGGGTCCGGGACGGCGCACGCGGAAGGCGTCTTTCCACATGACTGAGGTTCCCTGCGGGACAAAAAGGAAGAGGTAGGGCTGGTCGTCGTAGATGAGTTGCTGCAATTCGCCGCAGAGCTTGATGATGCGCTCGCGGTCGAATTCCTCGCGGATTTCTTGGAGCAGGCGGTCGGCTTCGGCGTTTTTGTAGCCGACCATGTTGAGTTCCTCCGGATCGGTCTGGGTGGAATGCCAGATCTGGAATTGATCATACCCCTGCCCCAGCGCCCAGCCGAGCACCACGGCGTCGAATTCGCCCTTGTTGACAAAATTTTTCAGGAACACGGCCCACTCATACATTTCGACATTCACCTCGATGCCGACGGCCTTGAGGTCGGCTTGCACGAGTGTGGCGATGTCGCTGCGGATGACGTTGCCGTTGTTCGTGATGAGGGTGAAGGTGAAACGCTGCCCGTCTTTTTCCAAGATCCCATCGGGCCCGGGTTTCCAACCGGCCTCGGCGAGCAGCTGGCGCGCTTTCTCCGGATCGTAGGTGAAGGGTTTGACGGCCGGGTTGAAGAACCACATCTCGGGCGTGAAAATACCGGTGCTCTGCTCGCCGTAGCCGTAGAGGACGTAGCGGATCATCTGGTCGACATTGACCGCGTGGGCCAGCGCCCGGCGCACGCGCAGATCTTGGAACATCGGCTTGCGCAGATTCCAGCCCATGTAGTTGTAGGAATTGCTCGGCGAGGAAAAGAGGGTGAAGCGCTTGTCCTCGCGGAAACTGCCGATGGCCCACGGATCGACGCCCCAGAAGTCGATTTGCCTCGTCTCGAAAGCGAGGCGGAGAGTGAGCGGGTCGGGCAGAACGCGGAAGACGATGCCGTCGAGGTGCGGGCGGCCGCGGAAATAGTCGTCGTTGCGTGTCACGCGAACGAACTGATTGGTCTTCCATTCGGCGAATTTGAACGGGCCCGTGCCGACCGGCGCACGGTTGAACTTCATTGGCCACTCGTCGGGTGGGAGATCCTCGAGCAGGTGCGCGGGCAGCATACTCATCATCCAGCTTTCCAGCGCGGGGGAAAACGGACGCCGGTAAACGACGCGCACGGTGCGTTCATCGGGCACGTCGAGGGAAAGGACGAGTTCGTAGTCGGACTTGCGCGGGGAGGCCACTCGGTCATCCATCAGGGCGTTGTAGGTGAACTTCACGTCGCGCGAAGTGAAGGGCGCGCCATCCTGCCAGCGCACGCCGTCGCGCAAACGGAAGATAACTTCGGGTTCGGCGAGGAACGGCGGCGCGACGATGTCCTCGAAGGCGAGACCTTCTTTGCCGGTCAGTCCGGTGAGGAATTTCTCGAGTTCGGCCCGCACGGATGCGGCATCACCGAGGAAGACTATTTCGCCGAGGTTGCCGTTGGCCCAGACGCGCACGATCCGCGCCGCGGGGTTTTGCGCGGAAAATCGATCCAACGCATCGCCCAGCGGCTTCGGTGCGGTGATGCCGAGCGTCTTGACCGGGAGAGGCGCGGAGGCCCCGAACATGGCGGCCAATTTTTCCGAGTCATCCACGCCGGGCATACCCAGTTCGAGGACGAGCTTGTTGCCGTCGACCGAGTATTTTTCCAAGCGAAGGGCTGCGCGGTCGACCAATTGCGATTCCATGTTGGCCGCCGCCGAGACCGCATCTTCCGGGCTGGCAAAGAAAAATGTGCTGCGCTGGCGCAGGGACCACTCCGAGGCCAGGTCACCCTCGATGACCAGGTCGGCATTGTGCCTGATTAGCCCGTTGAAAATAACGCCGGTGACGGAGGCGGCCGAAGCGTCAGCCGCCTGCAGGGGATTCAGTGTGGTCGGTTCCCCGATGCTGCCGATATACATCTCGTTTTTTTTGTCGGAGGACAACCGTGCCACGCTCCAAAGGGAGACGGCGGTGACAGCGGTCAGCAAAAGCGGGATGCCGACAATGAGGGTCCGCACGCGTGGCATGCGGCGCATTTTCCCCGCCATTTCAAGCTCAGCGAGACAAAATGACGCCGCGGGCACGGGGATTTGCCTTTGCAGGCGGCGCCCCCGCCGATTTATCCTTGCCGTCCCGATGGTCACGGCAGTCAAGGAAAAGGCGGCAGCGCGGAAAGAATTGGATGGCGATCTCTTGCAGCGCGCCTTCCGCATCATGCTGCTGGCGCGGTCCACGGAGGATAAATTGGCCGCGCTCTACCGGGCCGGCATGATCAAAGGCGGCGTCTTTCTCGGCAAGGGCCAGGAAGCGCTCAGCACGGCCTCATCAATTTTCTTAAAGAAAGGCGACCTTTACGGCCCGCTCATCCGCGACCAAGCCGGGCGGCTCGCTTTCGGCGACACGGTCCTCGATACGCTGCGCACCTACCTCGGTTCAGCCAAGGGCCCGATGCGCGGACGCGACGGGAATATCCACCGCGGACGCCCGCGCGAGGGTTACTACGCGATGATCAGCCATCTCGGCGCCATGGTGCCGGTGGTGGCAGGCGGACTTTACGCGCGCCGCTTGCGCGGCGAGACGGGCGCGGTCGGCGTGACTTCGATCGGGGACGGCGGCACTTCGACCGGAGCGTTCCACGAGGGCATCAACCTTGCCGCGGTCGAGCGTTTGCCGCTGGTCGTGGTCGTGGCCAACAACCAATACGCCTATTCCACGCCGAACAACCGGCAGTTCGCCTGCGCCGACCTGCTGGACAAAGCCGCCGGCTACGGCATCGCGGGATTCAAATGCGACGGAACCGATCCGGCCGCGTGTCTGGAAACGCTGAGGCTCGCGGTCGAAGCGGCGCGCGAGGGAAACGGACCGCAACTTGTCGTGGCGACGCTGCTGCGTCTGGTCGGGCACGGCGAGCACGACGACGCGGGTTACGTCGACCCGAATCTGCGCAAAGCGAATGTGGGGCGCGACTGCCTCGAGGTCGGAGCCAAACAACTCATCGAAGCGGGACTGGCCACGGCGGCGGACATCGCGGCGTGGACCAAGGAA
>JBEDBL010000030.1:0-20277 GCA_041177245.1 Verrucomicrobiota bacterium | reverse complement strand
CCCAATACGCCTTTCGCCCAGATGATCCATCCCGGCCATCCACTTATGCTTGCCGTCAGCGACCTTGTGCTGGAGCAGCACGGCAACCTCTTGCGGCAGGGTGCGATCCTCGTCGATCCCACGGATGATGGGACTGACGCGTCTCTCCTCTTTCTGATCACCCACGAGATCAAATCCGGCGACAGCTCGGTTCTTTCTAAGCGGCTTCAATTCGTGCGGGTGGCTCCCGATGGGCGGGCCAGTTTTGCCGGCTGGGCACCGCATCTTGATTACGAGCCACTGGCCTCCACGGACCGACCTTTGCTTGCCGAGCTTCTTCAGTCCGACTGGATTCGGGCTGACCAAGAGCAGCGGGCGCTGGCGCTTGCCGCCTCCACCCTGGTGCCGGAGCATTACGAAGAAGTCGCCACGCGGCGCATCGCCCATGTGGACAAGACACTCGCTGCGGTGCACGAGCGACTGACCAATGAAATCGCTTTTTGGTCCGACCGTTGGATGCGGCTCCGAGAGGATCAGGACGCCGGCAAAGACGTGCGCCTGAACCTCGACAAGATGCAGCGCACCATCAACGACCTCAACGGGCGCTTGGAAAACCGCAAAAAGGAACTTCAATCCATGCGGCACATCACCAATGGCACGCCGGTTATTCTTGGAGGTGCCTTGGTTGTTCCTGTCGGCTTACTGCGCCAATTGCGTGGTGAACCTGCGCCTGCTGGCACTTCTACCGATGCCGGTGCCCGGTCTCGCATTGAGCTACTTGCCATGGAGGCAGTCCGCCGTGCGGAAGAAGCTCGTGGTTGCCGTGTTGTGGATGTCTCCGCCCACAAATGCGGCTGGGACATCACCTCCTACGCGCCTGCGGTGAATGGGAAGGTGCCGGAGTCTCGTCATATTGAAGTGAAGGGCCGCGCCCGAGGTGCGCAGACCGTCACAGTGACGAGGAATGAAATTTTCGAAAGCTGGAACCAGGGCTCCAAATACCACCTCGCGGTTGTGCTGGTCGGCGAAGACAACGCCATCGACGGTCCGCACTACGTTCCGCATCCTTTCAAGGAAGAACCTGGATGGGCCGTGTCCTCGGTCAATTACGACCTCAATGCATTGCTGGCCCGAGCCCAAACAATTTGAGCCATGTCCGACTATCCTATCAAATCCCCCCGCAAGCTCATCGAAGTCGCCCTTCCGCTGGACGCGATCAATGCGGCAGCGGCTCAGGAGAAGGGTAATCCGTTTCTAAAAGGGCATCCTCGAAACATTCACCAGTGGTGGGCTCGTCGTCCAATGGCCGCGGCGAGAGCGGTCATCTTTGCACAGCTGGTCAATGATCCCAGCTACCAGCAGGGTGGTGGGTTCAAATACGGCAAGAACAAGAAAGACGCCGCCCTTGAGCGGAAGCGTCTGTTCAAAATTATCGAGGACCTTGTGAAGTGGGAGAACACAACGAATGAGGAAGTGTTGGAGCGTGCCCGCGCCGAGATTTTGCGCTCGTGGCGGGAGGTATGCGAGCTGAATAAGGACCACCCGCAGGCGGCAGAGTTGTTCAATCCCGACAAGCTTCCCGCCTTGCACGATCCCTTTGCTGGCGGCGGAGCCATTCCGCTGGAGGCGCAGCGGCTGGGGCTGGAAGCTTACGCCAGCGACCTGAACCCGGTGGCCGTGCTCATCAACAAGGCCATGATCGAGATTCCTCCCAAGTTTGCGGGCAATCCACCGGTTAGCGTTTTGAAAACACATCAAGGCGCGAAGAAGAAGGAACTCGATTTGGGCCGAGAGTGGCCTGGTGCCACCGGTCTGGCCGATGACGTCCGCTACTACGGCGCTTGGATGCGTGAGCAAGCGCAGAAGCGTATCGGCCACCTTTATCCGCCGATGGAGATCACGGCGGACATGGCGAAGGAGCGGCCCGACCTTGAGCCGCTCGTTGGCCAGAAGCTTACGGTTATCGCTTGGCTCTGGGCGCGCACGGTTAGGAGTCCTAACCCCGCATTCTCTCATGTCGATGTGCCGCTGGCGTCCACATTCGTTCTGTGTAGTAAGTCCGGCAAAGAGGCGTATGTGCAACCCGTCATTGAAGGCGCAGACTACAAATTCGTCGTAATGATTGGAACTCCGCCGAACGAAGCAAAATTTGGGACTAAACTCGCGCGAGGAGCCAATTTCAGATGCCTGCTCTCCGATACTGCTATTGAAAGCGACTACATTAAGGGGGAGGGTCGTGCCGGTCGCATCGGCACAAAGATGATGGCAATAGTCGCTGAGGGGCCACGCGGTCGCGTTTATTTGCCGCCAACTCTTGAGATGGAGGCTCTGGCGCGTTCATCTGAGCCAACATGGAAGTCAGACCTTAAGCTCTCTCAAGATAAACGCGCCTTTTGGACGCCTCCTTACGGAGTTTGCACCTACGGTGATCTTTTTACCGACCGACAATTGTTAACGCTGACGACGTTTAGCGAGCTTGTCATTGAGGCAAAGGATCAACTTCTCTCAGATGCCCAGGCTATCGGACTCGCTGATGATAAAACATCGCTTGAAGACAATGGGATGGGCGTTACTGCCTACGCTGAGGCGGTGACTACGATACTCGCTTTGGCGGTTGGAAAGGCGGCGGATTACAATAATGCGTTTTGCACATGGAACTCCATTAACCAAAATATTGGTCATCTCTTCACAAAACAAGCGGTGCCAATGACGTGGGACTTTCCCGAAACAACGTTGTTAAGCAGCGGTCTCGCGTTTGACCAGATCGCTGAGGGGATTGCTAAGACAATCAGCAATCTGCCATCTCGTATAAATGGCCGTTCATTCCAGTGTGATTGTGGAAGTATCGAGACAGAACCAAGTCGTATTATCTCTACTGATCCGCCCTACTACGACAATATCGGCTACGCTGATCTTTCAGACTTTTTCTATGTGTGGCTAAGACGCTCTCTGAAGTCTGTTTATCCCGCGCTGCTGAGCACTCTGGCTACACCAAAGACTGAAGAATTGGTGGCGACACCATACAGACACGGAGGAAAAGACGAGGCTGAGCAATTTTTTCTCGATGGCATGACGTGTGCCATGTCCAAACTATCTAAGGCGGCGCACCCTGCGTTCCCGTCAACAATTTACTACGCTTTCAAGCAATCAGAAACAAAGGGCACTGGGACTGCATCAACAGGCTGGGTGACGTTCTTGGAAGCTGTCTTCAGGGCTGGCTTCGTAGTCGACGGAACATGGCCCATGCGAACAGAGCGAGCTACTCGTTCAGTAGGGCTGGAGACTAATGCTTTGGCTTCAAGCATTATTTTGGTCTGCCGCAATCGCCCCGCTAACGCACCTTCAACTTCCCGCCGCGAGTTCATCCGTGAATTGAACGGCGTGCTACCTGAGGCACTCGACGAGATGACCAAGGGATCAGGTGAAGATCGCTCACCGATTGCGCCAGTAGACCTCTCGCAGGCGATCATTGGACCCGGAATGGCAGTATTTTCCAAATACTCTGCCGTGTTGGAGGCTGACGGCTCGCCCATGAGCGTGCGCACCGCCCTCCAACTCATCAACCGTTTCTTGGCCGAGGACGATTTCGACGCCGACACCCAGTTCTGCCTGCATTGGTTCGAGCAACACGGCTGGTCTGAAGGCGTCTTTGGCGAAGCCGATGTGCTGGCCCGTTCCAAATCCACCAGCGTGGACACCATGAAGGAAGCCGGCGTGCTGCAAAGCGGCGGCGGCAAAGTGCGCCTACTCAAGTGGGCTGAATATCCCACCGGTTGGGATCCACGCACCGATAAGCGCACGCCTGTATGGGAGGCTCTTCACCAACTTATCAGGTCGCTAAAATCAATTGAGGGCGAGGCTGGTGCCGGGGCGCTCTTGGCTGGACTTGGTGGCAAAGCCGAAGCCGTGCGCCAGCTCGCGTATCGCCTCTACACGCTCTGCGAACGCCAAGGCCGCGCTGAAGACGCCCGCGTCTACAATGAACTCATCACAAGCTGGACTGGAATCGAAGGCGCTGCATCTTCAGCCCCGAAGTCGGTCACGTCTGCACAAGGCCAGCTCAACCTCGACGACTAACGATCGATGACGATGATTGCCACCTACTTAGACAACAATGCAGGAGTCGATTTCACGCCTCATCCGAACCCTCAACTCCTTTTCAGGGCTTGGTTAAGTCACGGGCCAGGACACAGCGAAGATTTGTCATTTTTTGTGGGTCCGAACGCTGAGAATAGCCACGAAGTTTTATGGCTCGAAAGCGACTACGCTGAAGGAACGACTGCTATTGCATGGGTGCCCTGCGGTGTTCTGTCCGAGAGTGACGTGAAACATGAATTGTTGGCAGCCTATTGGCGTCGTGAGAAAGAAGAGAATGAGTCGGAAGAGCCGAACTTTACAGAGGTAGTCAAGACGCCTAGTGCTGCCCTTACTCCCCGAGAGGTCTGTGCGCTCGCGGAGCAAGTTTGGCCGAAATCCTAACGCATACCCATTATGAGCTTAAAACCTTGGCGAGAAGTTATCGTGCCGCACCCGGACGTGCTAAATGGCACGTTCCAACAATCTGAATTTGCGGCTGACCTCACTGCAGTGCGCACCGGCAAAGCAACGCCGGAATACGGGGATGCCAAAGCCTTTTACGAACGCACATTCATCACAGAAGGGATGGGGCGGCTACTCACCCAGGTGGCCCAGCGTCTGAACAGCAAAGGCGGGGAACCGGTCATCCAACTACAAACCGCTTTTGGTGGTGGTAAGACGCACACGATGCTGGCCGTTTATCATCTGGCCTCACGTAAGTGTGCGCTGGGTGATCTGACGGGCATTCCACCACTGCTGGACCAAGCCGGTTTGCTTGATGTGCCGCAAGCTCACATCGCTGTCTTGGACGGCACAGCCCATTCACCCGGTCAACCATGGAAGGTCGGTAAACAGGTCATCCGCACGCTTTGGGGAGAACTCGCATGGCAGCTCGGCAAGGCCGAAGGCTACGCGATGGTTAAAGAAGCTGATGAAAACGGAACCTCTCCCGGCAAGGAGGTCTTGAGCGAGTTGCTGGCCCGCTTTGCGCCATGCGTGGTCCTCTTGGACGAACTCGTCGTCTACATCCGGCAGTTCGTAGAGAGTCAGGCGCTGAGTGGTGGCACCTACGACAGCAATCTTTCTTTCATCCAATCTCTTACAGAGGCCGCCAAGTTGGTGCCGAATGCTGTGGTGCTCGCGTCACTGCCAGACTCAAACAGTCAGGCCGGCGGTCCGCGGGGGCTCGCAGTCTTACAGGCGCTTGAAGCGGTCTTTAACCGTGTGCAGGCGCTTTGGAAAACCGTGTCACCGGAAGAGGCGTTCGAGATCGTTCGGCGGCGGCTGTTTGAGCACATCAAAGACGCGAAGGCGCGCGATTTGGTCTGCCGGGCTTTTGCTGATGCTTACATAGCTGAGGGAGCCACGTTGCCGCAGGAGACACAAGAGGCCCGTTTTTACGACCGGATGGTCCACAGCTATCCAATTCACCCGGAAGTCTTCAACCAACTCTACGAGGAGTGGACAACGATCCCAAACTTTCAGCGAACGCGCGGTGTTCTCAAGCTCATGGCCAAAGTCATTCACCGCCTGTGGCAAGACAACGACAAGGATCTGATGATCCTGCCGGCCAGCGTGCCGCTCTACGACGGCAGCGCGCGCAACGAGTTAATCAATTACCTCAGTCCAGGTTGGGATCCAGTTATAGACCGTGACATTGACGGCGAAAAGGCCGAGACGACGGAGCTGGAGAAGAAGGAGCCTCGTTTCGGCTCGGTGCAAGCTGCTCGCAGAGTCGCGCGCGCGGTGTTTCTGAGCAGTGCCCCGGCTTCAGTGAGTGCAAAACCTGGAACGCGTGGCATTGACCGCGCGAGGGTGCTCCTAGGCTGTCTGCAGCCCGGCCAAACGTCTTCGCTCTATACCGACGCGCTCAACCGCTTAGCGGATCAACTTCATTACATGAGTTCCTCCGGCGAGAAGTCGCAGGAGACGACCCGCTACTGGTTTGACACTCGCGCAAACCTTCGTCGTGAGATGGAGGAGCGCAAGGCAAGATTTGAGGACAAAAATGAGATCCGCGGGAAGCTCGCGGAGATCGTCAAAAAACTCTCTGCTGGCGCAGCTCTCTTTGAGGGCGTGCATATTTTCACACCGCACAGTGACGTGCCTGACGATGCTGCTTTGCGTTTGGTCGTGCTGCCGCCGGAGCATTTTTATTCCAAAGATGAACCGCGCATTGCCAACGAGGCGGTTCTGGACTGTGTGCGCAACAACGGCACGAAGCCAAGATATCGCGGCAATCGCCTCCTATTTTTGGCACCGGATCACGGAGCCCTTGCGCGATTGAATGACTTCATCCGTATGGCCTTGGCTTGGCAGTCGATCGTGGAGGACGTTACGGCGATGCGCTTGGTGCTGGATAACCTGCAAGCTCAGCAGGCAAAAAACGAACTCAAGGCAGCGGAGGACGTTCTGCCCCGGGTTGCGCGCGAGTGCTACAGGTGGCTTCTCTGCCCATCCCAAGACACGCCGACAGACGCACTGGATCTGGAGGCTGCGCCGCTAAACACCAGCAGCGAAGCCTTGGGGCCAGAAATCGGACGCGTGTGCATCGATAACGAATGGGTCATCCCCACATGGTCGCCGATCCATCTGCGGACCAAGCTCAAAGAGCTTTATTGGAAGGCTGACAGGCCGGCAGTCAAAGCTGCGGACTTTTGGGAAGACACGCTTCGGTATGTTTACCTTCCGCGCTTAAAAAATCGCGACGTTCTCACCCAAGCGATTGTCACTGGCGCGGGAACCCGTGACTTCTTCGGCATCGCTTACGGGGAGCACGACGGCAAATACGACGGGTTCAAGTTCGGGGAGTCCAACGTCCAGTTTGACGACACGCTGCTCCTGATCGAACCAGAGGCAGCAAAAGCCTACGAAGCTGCAAATCCCCCAACACCGCTGCCAGGCACAACACCTCCGGTGATTCCGCTCGGTCCTACACCACCGGGGCCGGTTCAGCCCGGTCCCACGCCTCCAGGGCCAACCGCATCAACGAAGGCAAAATCTTTTCACGGTTCTGCCGCCATTGCTCCAGCCGCTGCAAAAATGCGCCTTGTGCAAATCGCCGAAGAAATTGTCGCGACGCTTGCCGCCGACCCCAACGCCGACTTGAAAGTCCGCATCGAAATTGAAGCAACTTTCGCTCACGGCGCTCAGGACCAGACCAAAAGGGCCGTTTCCGAAAACGCAAAAACGTTAGGGTTTGGAACAGCGGAGTGGGAGTGACACAAGCACATGCTCCAGCAAACCACGAATGGAATGCCCGCATGGAAAACATAATCCAATCCACCTTCGCCCGTGTCTGGGGCGACACCCCAGCCGACGAACCCGCCGCCGCCGCCGCTTAGTCCAGCGAATGACTCGGTCGCGACCTGAGTGTTCTACCACTGGCGAACGATCTGCTGCGGTGGTTTGCTCACGGTTATGAAAAAACCGATAAACCTTACATGGTAATCGACGGGGAAGATGCGTTTCCTGACTTCGCTAATCCCGAATGGGTTAAGCGAATGCTGGCCAAAGCCGAGAAGCGTGCCGCTCTACGAACCAAACGCAAAAAAAACCAGCAACCAGGCGAGCAGAATGATACCAACGTCCCGCAGCTTTTGGACTTCATCCATGTTTTGATCCCGGCAGGGCCCGCTGGCCCAGCGGGCCGCTGCTTTTACCGTAAGAAAGTGTGCGGACGGCTGAGCCAGCCGTCCCTACCACCCCAGCCCAAAAGTATGATGGCAAGGGGACATTGGTATGACACAAGCCCACTGAGGCCAGCGGGCCATACCGCGAAAATACTTACGCCGAGCGGCGGCGGCGTTTGACGCCGAGCATGGCGAGGTTGCGCTTGAGGCCGGCCTCCAAACCGGCGGCTTCTTCGTCGCTCAGGTTCGCGCTGTTGGCCAGAGCGGTCTGGGCACGTTCGATGGCTTTGGCCATGAGGACTCCTGGCCGGAGGAATCTGGAAAATGCTCAAGGCAGATTGACGGATGGATTTTCAGTCAGTGCGGCGAAAAAGCGCACCATGTCTTCGCACATCTCGGATGCCGACCGTCGGCTGAACAAGTCGGTGGAATACTCGAGCCGACACTCCCAAGTCTCGCCCTCCGCATAGACGAAGAGGCTCAGGTCGCACTTGGCTGTGCCGGTGTTGTCGGGGTATTCGCCGCGCGAGGCAGTCTCTCCGAGGCTGATGGTCGGGGCCCCTTGCTCCAACAGGACAAACATCTGCCGGAACAAAGTCCGGTCTGCCGATTTGCGGCGCGAGGCCGCCAGTTCGGCGATGGAGGGAAAAGGCAAACCGGAGTGATCGAAGGCGGCGAGAACCGTCCCGCGCACGCGCCGGACGAGGGCCGCAAATTCCTCGCCATCGTGAAGTTCCGTGCGCACCGGGATCATGTTCAAAAAGTATCCGGGCATTGTCTGCGTCTCCGGTCGGTTGCGCTGGGCAAAAGGTGTTCCGACCACAATGTCGTTTTGACCGCTGCGGTGCCGCAGCCACAACTGGAATGCCGCGAGCATGACAACGAAAACTGTTGTACCCTCATTCTGCGCCAATGACTTGAATTTGACCGCCACCGCGATGGGAAGATGGAAGCTCTCGACAGCCCCACGACCGGTGCGGCGAGCCGGCGGATCAAGGTCGGGCGGGATCACCACGGGAGGAGGAAGATCGGAGAGTTGCCGCCGCCAATAGGAGTGCAAATGCTCGAGCCCTTGGCCGACATGTTCCCGGCGCTGCCAAGCCGCATAGTCGGCATATTGCAACACAAGCGGATCCAGCGTCTCACCCGCGTAGAGTTTCTGGATTTCCGATGCCAGCAACCGGACGGACCACTCATCGCTGATGCTATGGTGAAACGTCAACTGGAGGGCATGCTCGCCCGGCGCAGTTTCGATCCACAAGGCGCGCCAGAGCGGAGCACGCGCCAGGTCGAACGAACGACGCGCATCCTCCCGCATGATTTCGTCTGACCCGCACTCCCGCCCGTAGACTGCTGTGCGCCAAGGAAGACCGACCTCTTCGGGTGGATAAACATGCTGCCGCAGGCGCCCTCCTTGGTAAACCAGCGCGGTGCGGAGAATCTCGTGGCGCTTCATCAACTCCCCGAGCGACGCACGAAGACGGGCCGCATCGACAGGACAGGCGAATCGCCATGCCACCGGCTCGTTGTAGGCTGCGACATCGGGATGAGCTTGCCGCTCGAACCAGATGCTTTCTTGTCCGAACGAAGCGGGCAGAGCGTTGCCGCGGTCCGCAGCGACGATCGGTTCCAGCTTGTCCCGGGATACTCCCAAATCAGCGGCCAGCCCTGCGATCGTCGGGTTGTCGAAAAGCAAACGGAGGGGAACTTCGAGGCCCGTTTCTCTCCCAACGCTCGCGCAACATGCTGCAACGAGCAAAGAGTTGCCTCCCAAGTCGAAGAAGTTGTCGTGGATGCCGATGTGCTCTCTCTCGAGGATTGTCTTCCAGATTACGCAAAGCTCTTTCTCCAAATCATAGCGAGGCGCCTCGCGTTCCCCGCCGATGGGGACTTCCCGACAGTCCGCTTGCGCGAGCGCTTTGCGATCCGTCTTCCCTCCAGCGGTAAGAGGCAGGGCGTCGAGGACGAAAAAACGCGCGGGTATCATGTAGTCAGGCAAATACCGGCCCAACCATTGCCTGAAGCGGGCCGACGAGAGTTCCGCACCTGCTCTCGGAACGAGATACGCCGCAAGCTCCAACCCCGCGTGCCCGTCGCGCGTCGTCACAGCGCAGTGCGCCATATCGGGATGCCGCGAGAGAGTCTCCTCGATTTCCCCCAACTCGATGCGCTGACCGCGAATCTTGACCTGATGATCCGCACGACCATGAAAACTCACATTGCCGTCGGTCCCGAGGGAAACGATATCACCAGTGCGGAACACTTTCTCGCCGGGCACGCCAACAAACGGATCCGGGATGAAGCGCTCGGCCGTCAGTTCCAGTTGATTCAGATAGCCTGAGGCAACGCCGAGCCCCCCGATCCATAGCTCCCCTTTTTCACCGGGAGCGCACAGACGGCCGTTGGCATCGACAACATAGATCCGCGTGTTGTCGATGGGCGTTCCAATGCTGATCTTGTCTCCGCCTTTAATGTGGCAAGCGAGCGAAACATCTGTGGTTTCGGTCGGACCGTAGCCGTTCCATAGCGCTCGGGTCCTGAGAAGCAGGGCCTCGACGAGATCGCTCGAAAGAGCCTCGCCTCCAGACCAGGCGACCAGACGTGGTGAGCCCCGCCAGCCAAACTCTAACAACATTTGCCACATGGTAGGCGTAGCTACGAAAAATGTGGCCGCGTTCTCATCGAGCAAATCGATAATCGCCGCAGGATCGACCCGCTGGGCTTCGCTCGCCAAAACAAGCTTTGCTCCGCAAACAAGCGGGAGGAACAACTCCAAAATACTGCCGTCCCAAGTGATCGATATCGAAGACACAACGACCTCCCCGCCGCCGAAGGAGATACGCTTGCGGATGCTATGCAGCAGATTTGAAAGTGAATCGTGCCGCACCACGACACCCTTGGGACGCCCGGTCGAACCGGAAGTATAAATGACATAAACAGCATCCTGCGGCGAGGGACGGACGGGCAACTCAGCGATGGGGTCGTCCTCGCCGATGTCGTCTACGCACACGCGGGCGAAGGGATCTCCGGCAAGAAGCGAAACAAAGCGGCTCTGCGTGGCCACCAACACCGGCTGAACCTCCCCGAGAATCATGCGGCGACGCACCGCCGGGAGTTTCGGGTCGAGAGGCACATAAGCCGCGCCGCACCTGAGAATGGCAAAAAGAGTCGGCAAAAGATCGATCGACCGCTCAAGCAGCACGGCAACGTATTCACCCCGGCCCACGCCCTGCGCGGAAAAAAGCGAGGCGAGCCGACGAACGCGTTCATCCAGTTCGCGATAGGTCAGGCAGGTCTCTCCGAATTGCACGGCAGGGGCGGACGGAGTCTTGGCCACTTGCTCCTCGAACCAATGCACCCAGGTGGCACCACCACCCTCCCCAGCGGCAACAAGCGAAGGACTCGGCGGTTGTCCGGTGAGGGCGTCATCTATTTCGCGCGCAACATGCGGCGCATTCAGGGTCGACAGTATGGTGTGATGCGTTCCGGGAACCCGATGGAAACGGACTCCGCCGCGCGCCATTCTTTTCCAGAAGAGACGCGAACCTTTTTCTTCGAGGGCGTGGATGAAGCGCGAGGCGATGCGGCTGTCGGGCTGGGCGGCATCGTCCGCCCTCGCGCTGGCGAGAAAGACGATCATTTTACCTTCGTAAGGGGCTGGCCGATAGCGCGCGTGGAGAAGGTTCCAAGGGTCAGCCTTCCAACCCATTTCTTTGGCGTAGCCGGTTTCGGGCTCGCGCTGCGATCGCGAGAGGAGATACCGCAAGGTTCTGAACGGTCCGGCCAAATAGTCGCCGATCTCCGACCAAGGAACTTGGCGCAATTTGCGGACATGCCGAAGTGTTCGGTCCGCGAAATCGGGAACTGCAGTCAAACCGTAAAAATACCACGGAACGTTGGCGGTAGCCGCGGTGTCGAAGAGAACAAGAAGCGCCACCTCTTGACCGGACTGCCTGAGTTCCTGAGCCACGGCATAGGCAATCCATCCTCCGAGGGAGTAGCCGGCCAAGTGGTAGGGACCTTCAGGTTGCAGCGAGCGGATCTCTCTGGCGTAGTGCGCGGCCATTTGCTCCATCGTTTCGTGCGGAGGAATCCCACCGGACAATTCCGCCGCCTGCAGACCGTAAACCGGACGCCCTCTTTCCATGGAACGGACAAGATGGACAAAGGCATAGACGTCGCCGCCGTAACCATGGACGAAAAACAAAGGCGCCTTGTCCCCCTCGACTCGAAGCGGCACAAGGGAGCTCCAAGCCGGAGCCCAGTCCTCGCCTTCCACCATCGCGGCAAGTTCGGCGACCGTCTGGGCTTGGAAAACGAGCGCGATGGGAAAGCGGTGACCGACGAGTTTCTCGACTTCATGCGCCAGTTCCGCCGCCAACAAAGAATGGCCTCCGAGTTCGAAGAAATTGTCGTTTCTCCCGATACGGTCTTTCCGGAAGAGACGGGACCAGATGGCTGCCAACCGGTGCTCGAGCAGGTCCCGCGGGGCGAGATCGTTGGTCCCCGCAGCAGCCTTGCCGACTTCGTCGGCATGCTTTTGCAACAGCGCGCGCCGGTCGACTTTGCCGTGGGGTGTGACCGGCAGATTTTCGACAAGATGAAACTCGGCCGGCACCATGTAGTCCGGAATCTTCCCGGCAAGTTCCGCCTTGATCGCCGCTGCATCGGGACGATCCGCCACCGAGCGAACTATGAAGGCGGCCAATGTCTTTTCGCCATCGTCGCGCTCGCGAATGGCCACGATGGCATCACGGACACCGGGCACCTCGCGCAGAGCCGACTCGATTTCCCCGGGTTCGATCCGGAAGCCGCGAATTTTCACTTGATCATCCAGGCGGCCGCGAAAGTCAATCGTGCCATCGGCATTCCACGCGCCGAGGTCGCCGGACCGGTAGAAGCGACGCTTTTCGCCTTTTGCATCGGCGACTTCGACAAACTTCTCGGCATCGAGTTCCGGACTGTTGAGGTATCCCAAGGCGAGGCCCGTGCCGCCGATGAGCATTTCACCGGAAACACCCGCCGGCGCCGGTGCGCCATTCGCGTCGAGAATAACGACCTCCGTTCCGGAGATGGGAACACCGATGGAAATTCTGTCGGCCACCACGGTGGCGCGATCCATGCGGTGGCATGTGGTGAAAGTCGTGTTTTCCGTCGGACCGTAACCGTTGACCAAATTGTTTCCGGCGGGCATTCCGGAGAGCAACTTCTTCACATGCGGCACCGAAAGAATATCGCCGCCCGCAAGCAAATGGCGGACCCCGAGTAAGCTTTCGATTTCGCAATCAACCATGCGATTGAAGAGTGCCGAGGTAAGCCAGAGTGTGGTGATTCGCTTCTTGCGGATATAGGTCCCGAGGTCGGACAGCTCAGGCTTTTCGTGGGGATAAATCGCCAACTTCGCACCATTGAGCAAGGCACCCCATATTTCGAAGGTGGAAGCATCGAAAGAAAGCGGCGCGAATTGCAAAAACACGTCGCTCGGCCGGATATCGATGTAGTTCGGGCGATCGATCAATCGCGTGACGCCGCGGTGCGGAATCATCACGCCTTTCGGCTGGCCGGTGCTCCCGGAGGTGTAGCAGACATAAGCCAGGTCTTCCCCGGTCACGTCGGCGACGTCGACCGACGAATCAACGCCGCCATCATCATCGCGGTCATTCACATTCAGGACAGGCCCCGTGAAAGGCATGGCGGAGCGTCCAGTGTCTTCCGGTTCGACCACGGCAACCGGGGCCGCATCTTCGAGTATGCGGCGAAGTCGAGCGGAAGGATCCGAGGGATTGAGCGGCAGATAAGCGGCACCCGCTTTGAGGATTCCAAGCAAACCCACCACCGTCTCGGCACAGCGGACTCCGCGGATACCAACGAGATCACCCCGACGAACTCCTGCGGCAACGAGTCGGCGCGCAAGGGCATCCGACCAAGCATCGAGGTCGGCGTAAGAAAGCGATAGCTGCCCGCAGTCTAGCGCGACCGACTGCGGCGTGCGCGCGACCTGTGCGCGGAACAGACCCGTGACGGTGGTCACGTCGCCAGCCGCGACTGCAACTTGATCATGCTGGCGCATGTCCAAGAATATACAGAGATATCGCGTTACGCCGAGCGGCGGCGGCGTTTGACGCCGAGCATGGCGAGATTGCGCTTGAGGCCGGCTTCCAAACCGGCGGCTTCCTCGTCACTTAGGTTGGCGCTGTTGGCCAAGGCAGTCTGGGCGCGTTCGATGGCTTTGGCCACGGCGTCCTCGTCGATCTCGCTCTCGCGCGCGACCATGTCGGTCAGGATCGAGATGCGTCCGGGCGTGATCTGGGCGAATCCCCTCGCCGACTGACGCATAAACCGTCTTCATTCCGGCTGGTGGAAGCGCGGGCAGGCTAAATACGGCGCAATTCATTAAAAAATGTTCCACATTTTCTTGATATGGCATCTGGGGTGCCATAATTGTTAAACATGGCACAAAAATCCAAAAAAAGCGCCATGAGAAACTCGGTTTGGCGACCGGATCAGCCCTTTGACCGGATTCCGCCGCTTCCACCTCCGGTGGATCTGGAAACCAAAGCGATCCTGAAGCATTGCATCAGGGCGCGCGCGGCGTTGGCCGAACTTAAGCAGGCGGCGAAGCTGATCCCCAACCAAGCGGTTCTGATCAAGACGCTGCCTTTGCTCGAAGCGCAGGCGAGTTCGGAGATCGAAAACATTGTCACGAGCGCGGACCGGCTCTTCCAGTTTCGCGCGGGCGACGAGAACGCAGACCCAGCGACCAAGGAAGCGCTGCGCTATAGCCAAGCCCTGCTCGAAGGCTATCAAACGCTTAAGGATCGTCCCTTGTCCACCGGCACGGCGGAAAAAATTTGCAGCACCATCAAGGGAACCGAAATGCGGGTGAGGCGGGTGCCGGGAACGACACTGGCCAACGCGCGCACCGGCGAAGTCGTATACACGCCTCCGGTCGGCGAGGAACACTTGCGGTCGCTGCTGGCCAATTGGGAGAGCTTCATCCACGGCAGCGAGGAAATCGATCCGCTCATCCGCATGGCGGTGATGCATTACCAGTTCGAAGCCATCCATCCTTTTACCGACGGCAACGGGCGCACGGGACGCGTGCTCAACAGCCTCCTCCTCATCGAGGCGGGATTGCTGACTCTGCCTATCCTGTATCTGAGTCGCTACATCATCCACCACCGCCCGGATTATTATCGCCTGCTCATCGGCGTGACGCGCGACGAAGCATGGGAACCTTGGATTCTTTATTTCCTCAAGGGCGTCGAGGAGACCGCCGTATGGACCCAACGCAAGATCGAGGCGATGCGGAAGCTGGCACTGAACACCGCGGAATACTTCCGCAAGGCGCTGCCCAAGATTTACAGCCGCGAATTGGTCGATCTGCTTTTTGAGCAGCCCTACTGCCGAATCCAAAACCTCACCCAAGCAGGCCTGGCTGAGCGCCACGCCGCCTCGCGGTATCTGAAAAGTCTGGTCGGGATCGGCATCTTGGAAGAACGGGTCGTCGGCCGCGAACGGCTCTTCGTCAACTCCAGGCTGCTCAAACTGCTCACGGAGGAACGCAATGATTTTCCGCCATACCTCGAGGTCGTGCGCAAAAGTTCCCGCAGAGGAGGTTGACTCATAATTTGACTTATACTTGACCAATGAACAAAGCCGAAGCCGGAGCTTTTGCATCACTCCGCGCTAGCGCGAAGGGCGGGAGTGCTTTCCCGGCTTTTTCCAACAGATCACCGAAGCGCGTGGGCGCTTGGTGAACCGGAAACTGCCCGGCAGTTGAAGATAGACGCGGCGCGTAGCTGCGCCCTGCAGGGGTGGGTTGCGCCAGCAGACATCAACATCGCGCGCAAGCGCGACCCACAGGGCGGCATGAGCGGTGCAAAGGAGTCAATGTAACAGAGAGGGAACCCGGTCTTTGAGCTCTCACGGAGACACGAGGAGCACGGAGGATGGGCGTGCGCTCAGAGCAGTCTGCCTTGAACCTTCGTTTCCTTCGTTACCTTTTGTTGGAAAACTCAAGCCGAGCGGCGGCGGCGTTTGACGCCGAGCATGGCGAGGTTGCGCTTGAGGCCGGCTTCCAAACCGGCGGCTTCCTCGTCACTCAGGTTGGCGCTGTTGGCCAGGGCGGTCTGGGCGCGTTCGATGGCTTTGGCCACGGCGTCTTCGTCGATCTCGCTCTCGCGCGCGACCATGTCGGTCAGGATCGAGATGCGTCCGGGCGTGATCTGGGCGAATCCCTCGCCGACCGCGGCGTAAACCGTTTTGCCGTCGTTGATCACGGCAAGTTCGCCTGGTTCGAGCATGGTCATGACCGGCTCGTGGTGCGGGAGCACGCCAATCTCGCCCGAGGTCGTCGGGATGACGACCTGATCGACCTCCGCCGCGGTGCTGACCCCGGCGGGTGAGACAATCTCGAAATGGATCTTGGTGGCCACGCGTTAGCGGGTGACGGTGTCGATGCCGCCCTTCATGTAGAAGTTCTGCTCCGGCACGTCGTCGTATTTGCCTTCGAGGATTTCCTTGAAGCCGCGGACGGTGTCCTCCGTCTTGACGTATTCGCCCTTGGTTCCAGTGAAGATCTCGGCCACGTGGAACGGCTGGCTGAGGAAGCGCTGGATTTTGCGGGCGCGGTAGACCGTCTGTTTGTCGTCGGGACTGAGTTCATCCATGCCGAGAATGGCGATGATGTCCTGCAGATCCTTGTAACGCTGCAGCACGCGCTGGACGCCGCGGGCCACTTCGTAGTGCTCCTTGCCGACGACTTCGGGTGCGAGGGCCTTCGAAGTTGAAGCGAGCGGATCAACCGCGGGATAAATGCCCAACTCGGCGATGGAACGCTCGAGCACGATGGTCGAATCCAAGTGCGCGAAGGTGGTGGCCGGCGCGGGGTGATCGAACCTTTCTTCGTCGAGGTGATGCGTTCCTGCAGGTTGCCCATCTCGGCGGCGAGCGTCGGCTGGTAACCGACGGCGGACGGCGTGCGTCCGAGCAAAGCGGAGACTTCGGATCCGGCTTGCGAGAAACGGAAGATGTTGTCGATGAAGAGCAACACGTCTTGGTTCTTCTCGTCGCGGAAATATTCGGCCATGGCCAGCGCGGTGAGCGCGACGCGGAGACGCGCGCCCGGAGGTTCGTTCATCTGGCCATAGACGAGGGCGACCTTCGACTTGGACATGTCTTTCTTGTCGATGATGCCCGCCTCGCACATTTCGTTGAAAAGGTCGTTGCCTTCGCGCGTGCGCTCGCCCACCCCGGCGAACACGGAGTAACCGCCGTGGCCTTTGGCGATGTTGTTGATCAACTCCATGATGACGACGGTCTTGCCGACGCCGGCGCCGCCGAACGCGCCGCTCTTGCCGCCCTTGGTGAACGGGCAGATCAAGTCGATGACCTTGATGCCGGTCTCGAGGATCTGCGCCTGCGTGTCCTGCTCGACGAGCGCGGGGGCATTGCGGTGAATGGGATATTTTTTCTCGGTGACGACCGGGCCGGCTTCGTCCACCGGGTCGCCGGAGACGTTGAAGATGCGGCCAAGGACGGCGTCGCCCACCGGGACGGAAATCGGGGCGCCGGTGTCGCGCACCTCGCCGCCGCGGCGGAGGCCTTCGGTGCTGGACATGGCGACAGTGCGGACCCAGCCCTCGCCGAGATCCTGCTGCACTTCGAGGACGACCTTGGATTTCTCGCCGTTCACGTCGGCGGTGGTTTCGAGGGCGTCGTAGATTTTCGGGAGTTTGGCTGCGCTGAAATCGACGTCCACGACGGGGCCGATGACTTGCACGATTTTACCGGTGTTGCTCATAAGTTTGGTGGGTTAGCCCATGGCGATCTGCGCCGTGGAAATCTCGAGGATCTCCGTGGTGATCGCGGCCTGGCGGATTTTGTTGTATTCGAGGGTGAGGTCTTTGATGAGGGACTTGGCGTTGTCGGTGGCGTTCTTCATCGCCACCATGCGCGCGCTCTGCTCCGAGGCGCGCGCGTTGAGGATCATGGCGTAAAGTTCGTTGCCGACGTAGAAAGGCAGCAGCGAGTTGAGCACTTCCTGCGGCGACGGCTCGAACTTGAAGGCCGACATGGCGTCTTCCTCCGCGGACGAGGTTTCCTCGGTGTGCTTGCCGCCCATCTGGAACGAAGTGATGGGCAAAATTTCGTGCGCCGAGGGAATCTGCGTGAGGGTGTTGACGAAATCGGTGTAGAGCACGACTGACTTGTCGCATTCGCCGGCGAGGAATTTTTCGATGATGAACTGCGAGACGGGTTTGACTTCCGAGTAGTCGGGCGTGTCGCGCATGGGGAAATCGGCCAGCAGGTTGCGCTTGGTGCGCGCGAGGAAATCGGCCGCTTTTTTGCCCGTGGCGATGAAACTCGTCGTGGCCGGATCGAACTGCTGGATCTCGCGGAGAAGGTTGGTGTTGAGGCCGCCGCAGAGGCCCTTGTCCGTGGCGACAACGTAAACCAGCGTGTGCTTGACCGGCCGCGTCTGGAGAAGCGGGTGGAGTTCGTCCTCGCTGTGCTTGCTCACCGAAACGAGCACGCGGTTGAGCATCTGCGCGTAGGGGCGGGCATCCAAGGCGCGCTGCTGCGCCTTGCGCATCTTCGCCGCGGCGATCATCTGCATCGCCTTGGTGATTTGCGCCGTGTTGCGGACCGATTTGATCCGGCGGCGGATGTCCCGTGTGCTCGGCATGGATCCTTATTTGTAGAACTGGCCGAATTCGTCGAAGGCCGCTTTCAGATCGGCGCCCAGCGCGTCGTCGATCGCTTTCTTCGTGCGGATCGCGTCGAGGAGCGAGGCTTTGCGCGTCTCGAGGAACTCCTGCAACTTGCCCTGGTAGTCCTTGATTTTTTCCACGTCGACTTTGTCCATGCATCCTTGCTGCATGGCGTAAAGGATCGCGGCCTGCATCTCGACCGGCAGCGGCTGGTATTGCTGCTGCTTGAAGAGTTCGACGATGCGGCGTCCGCGCTCGAGCAACGCCTTGGTTTTGTCGTCGAGGTCGGAACCGAACTGCGCGAAGGCGGCCATTTCGCGGAACTGCGCCAACTCGCCTTTGATTTTGCCGGCCACCTGCTTCATCGCCTTGATCTGCGCGGCGGAACCGACGCGGCTGACCGAGAGACCCACGTTGATGGCGGGACGGATGCCCTGGTAGAAAAGGTCGCCTTCAAGGTAGATCTGGCCGTCGGTGATGGAAATCACGTTCGTCGGAATGTAGGCCGACACGTCGCCGGCCTGCGTCTCGATGATGGGCAGCGCGGTGAGCGATCCCCCGCCCGCTTCCTCGCTCAAACGCGCGCTGCGCTCGAGCAGGCGCGAGTGGAGATAAAACACGTCGCCGGGATACGCTTCGCGTCCGGAAGGACGCTTCAAGAGCAGCGAAACCTGGCGGTAGGCCACGGCCTGTTTCGACAAGTCGTCGAAAACAATGAGCGCGTCCATGCCGTTGTCCATGAACCATTCCCCGATGGCCGCGCCCGCGAACGGCGCGAGGTATTGGCTGGCCGCGTCGTCCGAGGCCGAGGCAACAACGACGATGGTGTAGGGCATGGCGCCTTCTTTTTCCAAAGCCGAAATGACACGCGCCACATTGGCGTTCTTTTGTCCGATCGCGACGTAGATGGAATAGAGCGGACGGAAATCTTTGTCGCCCGAGGCTTCGCCCTGCTTGTTGAGCCGGCCTTGGCTGATGATCGAGTCGATCGCCACGGTCGTCTTGCCGGTGGCGCGGTCGCCGATGATGAGTTCGCGCTGGCCGCGTCCGATCGGGATCATCGCGTCGATAGCCATGATGCCGGTCTGCACGGGCTGCGTCACCGGGCGGCGCTTGATGATGCCGGGGGCGATTTTTTCCAGCGGGTAGTAAGCGGAGGACTGGATCGGTCCTTTGCCGTCGATCGGTTCGCCGAGGGTGTTGACCACGCGGCCGAGGAGGGCTTTGCCCACGGGGATGGAGAGGAGTCGGCCGGTTGTTTTGACTTCGTCGCCTTCCTTGATGTTGCCGTAGTTGCCGAGGAGGACCACGCCGACTTCGTTTTCCTCGAGGTTGAGGGCGAGGCCGAAGACGCCGCCGGGGAACTCCACCATTTCGTTGAGCATGACATTGCTCAACCCTTCGACGCGGGCGATGCCGTCACCGACTTCGCGGACCGTGCCGGTGTTGGTGCGCGAGGCGCCGGACTGGAGGCCTGCGATTTTCGATTCGATTTCTTTGACAAGTGTGCTCATGGGCTTGGTTTTCTAAAATTCGGTTCAGACGGGAAGTGCTTCGAGGCGCGCGCGGACGCTGCCGTCCCACACGTCGCTGCCGACGCGGATGCGCAGGCCGCCGATCAATTCGGGGCGGACGACGGTGTCGAAAGTAAGATCGTCACCGTGCGTGCGCGTGATGTCGGCGCGGAGTTTGTTCATTTCGGATTCGGCGAGCGGCGCCGCGCTCTCGATGACCGCGTGGCGGCGTTCGAGTTCGAGGCGCACGAGACGCGCGAAAGACTGCAAAATCGCGAGACAACCGCGCGGTTTTTCCGCGGCGAGCGTGTCGGTGACGGCGCGGACGCGCGAGGCGTCGAGCTTGCCGTCGACCATGCA
>JBEDBL010000029.1:0-21213 GCA_041177245.1 Verrucomicrobiota bacterium | reverse complement strand
TGCGAGTCCTACTGCTGTTGTTAAGGATTCGGCTGCAGGTTGCGTTGCGGCCGCAGAAGAGGCGGGCGAGGGAGTCTGCTCGGCGGTTTGCGGTGTGGCGGGGGTGGGTGTGGGTGTCGAAGTTGGTGTCGGCGTTGCAGTGGCGGAAGCAATGGGTTCGACATCCGCGAGATCGACAGTTGCGGCGAAGGGGCCTTGCCGGATGGAGACTTTTTCGCCGGACAACACGCAATTGGTGAGCACGGTTCCGGCGGAAATCGTGATGGAGGCGTCGCCGAGCGGTGTCTTTGTCGCGAGAACAATTTTGTTGGCCGCCATCATGTTCGTCGGCGCGGGTTGCGCGAACGCTGCCGCGGCAACGAGCACGCCTCCGTAAATGCCCGCTCTCAACAAGGTCCGGGCTAAATCGGGAAAATTCAAACAGCGCATCGCCCGAAGCTTCTGAACGACATCGCCCTAAAAGTAAAATCTTAGATTTTTTTCTGGATAGCGGTCGACGCGCCATTTAGGGACAAGCGGTATTGTTTGACCGCCCGGACAGCGATGCCTTGCTCTGGCCCCGCCGCCGATTTTTAAGGCTGCTTGGTGCTGTCGCGCTGGCTCCGGCCATCGGAGCGACCCGCTCCTTCGCCAATCCCAGCTCGACCGCACTGAATTCAGTTTTGCTGATCGGCGACTCGATGGCCCTCTGCGGATTCGGAGCGCGCTTGGACGAGTTGTTCCGTGCCGCGCAAGTGCCGCTGGTGAATACATACATGGCCTGCGGCACCAATCCGCTTTCATGGACGATGCTCAAAGGCTACGCCAAGGCCCAGTCGCGGTGCGGCTTCTGGAAGATCGAGTCGAGTCCCAACGGTCCCGTCGCCATGCAGGACACTTACGGTATGCGCCGCGGGCACCGGCCTTCACGATATCCGGTTCCGAAGATCGAGGAACTTCTCCCCGCGTTCCGACCGGATGTCTTGATCGTGCAACTGGGCAACAACCTTTTCGATCTTCTCAAAGGCCGCGAGAAGTCGCGCAACGGCACGGTGCTCGACCCTTTCATCGCTCCATTTCTCGGTCTGGTCGGGGCTGCCGATCCGCCGGTCCGCCGGCTTTACTGGGTCGCGCCTCCGAAGTGCGGCACGACGCCGGCGGGGGTGCAGGACATTTTGGTCGAGCGACTTCGTGCTCTCTCCGGTCCGGCGATGAGCGTGATCGATAGCCGCGAACTCATCAAATACCCCTACCGCAACCTGCAACCAGACAAGCAGCACTTCTTCGGCGACGACATGCGCCTCTGGGCGGAGAAGGTTTACGACTTCATCGGGGAGGACATTGCCGCGCGACCTCCGGATCCGGACGAAGCGGTGCTCGTGTCGAACGACGCCGCCGCGGACGGCGCGGGCGGGCAGGATCATTCTTTCTCTCAGCTCGTCGTGCAGTGCTCGCTGGAAAAAATCAATCCGCCCTTCCGCCACGAGGAAATCGCGCCTTACAACGATTCGCTCGTGGCTTTCGTCTACCGCGTGCACCAGGTGCTCAAGGGCAAGTTCGACGGCACGCACCTCGTGGTTCTTCATGCGGCGCATATCGCCGGCAAACGCCAATCGATGCACCGCTTCAGCCTCGGACAAAAACGCATCCTCCGCCTGCGGCCTGTCGACGAGACGCCCTGGGCCACCTTGAAAGCCAAGGACGATCCGCGTTTTCTTGAACTGGAGCGCTTCATTCCCGAGGAGGATCACTCCAAGCTGGCGCTCCATTTATGAAAACCCGCCCCAAGTTCCTCCTGGCGATGCTTGCCGTTTTTGTCCCCTTGCGCGGCATGACCGCGGCCGAATCTCTGCCGGTCAAGGTGCTGCTCATCGGCGATTCGTTGTCGGTCGGCGGCTTCGGTGACGGCATGCAGGAGTCGCTACTGCGCAAATATGGAGCACAAAACGTGGCTATCTTCGCCTCCTGCGGCTCGTCGCCGGAGGATTGGCTGAAGGGCGATTTCGTCACGAACTGCGGTTACCGTCAGACCACCCCGCGAGGATCGCTTCTTTACGAGTATCATGATGGCAAACGGCCGCGTCCGGTCAAAACGCCCAAGCTGCGGAAACTCGTCGGTCTTTACCGGCCGGAGATCGTCATCGTGCAACTCGGCACCAACTGGATGGACGCGCTGGCGGAGACCTCAGCTCCCGATGCCGGCCGCTACCGCGGTATCATCACGGAATTCGTCCGCGAACTCCGGCGCAGCAATCCCGCGGTGAAGGTTTTCTGGGTGCTGCCACCTTCCTCTGCGAAATATCCCGCGAAGGTGCACGCGGAGGTCGAGCAGTGGATCAACCAGGCGTCGCGCCAGATGGGTTTTTTCACCGTCAATTCGCGTGCACTCACCGGAGCCTACCGCGCGGGCCGGAGCGGGGGGGACGGCGTGCACTATACCGAGGCGGCCGGGCGCGCGTGGGCACGCGGCGTTTTCTCCAAGATAACGACTAGCCTGGAGGGGTTGGCCCTTGCCCCCGCGAGTACCGTCCGTTAGGATTTGCTGAGTAACCAAAGCCGATATGAAAATGAGAAGTGCTCTTGTTCTGGCCTTGGCGGCTGTCGCGCTCTGCGTCGCTGGGTGCACTGCTGTCCAAGAGGTTGGTGACGATGTGACAACCAAGTTCGACCAAGGTATCACCGGCCAAGGACGACTCATCTCGCCCGATCAGGTTTCCGATTCCTTCGGATCCGAATACAACTGACCGTGAGACGACGCACCGCCCCTGTCGGCGGGCCGCAGCCGTCGAAGATCGCGATCCTCGACTTCGGTTCGCAATACACGCAGGTCATCGCCCGCCGCGTGCGCGAGTGCCGTGTTTATTCGGAAATCCTCCCGCATGACACGACGGCGGAGGAAATCCGGCGGGTCGGCGCGCAGGGCGTTATTTTTTCCGGTGGACCGGCAAGCGTATATGCCAAGGGTGCGCCGCGCGTCGACCCCGGCATGTACAAACTCGGGTTGCCGATCCTCGGCATCTGCTACGGCATGCAACTGCTGGCGCGCGACCTCGGCGGCGCGGTCGAGTCTTCCAAGCGGCGCGAGTTCGGTCCGGGCAAGCTTTCCGTGAAGCGCGCCGGGCGTCTCTTCGCCGGCTTGCCTCGCAAGCTGGAAGTCTGGAACAGCCACGGGGACAAAGTGACGAAATTGCCGCGCGGATTTGTGGCCATCGGCACGACGGAAAATTCGCAGGCCGCGGCCATCGCCGACGTGCGGCGCGGATTCTACGGACTGCAATTCCATCCCGAGGTTTCGCACACACCGCGCGGTTCCGAGGTCATCGAGAACTTCGTGCTCGGTGTCAGCGGGTGCCGACCGGACTGGACTCCCGGCGTCTTCATCGAGCGCGCCTGCGAAGAGATCCGCGCGCAGGTCGGAGGCGATCGCGTTGTCCTCGGGCTCAGCGGCGGCGTCGATTCTTCCGTCGCTGCCGCGCTGCTGCACAGGGCGATTGGCAAGCAACTCACCTGCATCTTAGTCGATAACGGGCTGTTGCGCGCCGGCGAGCGCGAATGGGTGCGCGAGATTTTCGGACGCCACTTCCACATGGATGTGCGTGTTATCGATGCTTCGGCAAAGTTCCTCGGTTTGCTGCGTGGAGTCACCGACCCGGAGCGCAAGCGCAAGATCATCGGCAAGGAGTTCGTGCGGGTTTTCGAGCGCGCCTCCGCATCGCTGGCCCGCGAACGCAAGGGGCGTCCCTACCGTTTCCTGGCGCAGGGCACGCTCTATCCCGACGTCATCGAAAGCGTTCCCATCGCGGGAAATCCGGCTTCCTTGATCAAGAGCCACCACAATGTCGGCGGTTTGCCCAAGCGCATGAAATTGAAACTGGTCGAGCCCCTGCGGCAGTTGTTCAAGGACGAGGTGCGCGAAGTCGGGTTGCAACTCGGACTCCCCCGCGAGATTGTCCATCGCCAGCCTTTCCCCGGGCCCGGTCTTGCCGTGCGCATCCTCGGTGCAGTGACGCGCGAGCGCGTGCGCATCCTGCAGGAAGCGGATGCGATTGTGCAGGATGAAATGGTCTCCTCGGGTTGGTACAGCCGCGTCTGGCAGTCTTTCGCCGTCCTTCTGCCCGTCCGCTCGGTCGGTGTCATGGGTGATGAACGCACGTTCGAGAACACGGTGGCATTGCGGGCGGTCGAAAGCCGGGACGGCATGACGGCCGACTGGGTGCGCTTGCCCTACGAGTTGCTGGCCCGCCTTTCCGGCCGCATCATCAACGAGGTTCGCGGCGTCAACCGCGTGTGCTATGATATTTCGAGCAAACCGCCAGCGACCATCGAGTGGGAGTAATCCATGAAACGCGCCATTTATCCCGGAAGTTTCGATCCGGTGACCTTCGGTCACATCGACGTCATCGGTCGCGCCTTGCGCTTGTTCGACGAGGTGATCGTCGCCGTGGCGCCGAGCGAGGGTAAAAGCCCTTTGTTCGCGGTTTCCGAGCGGCTCGAATTGATCGAAGCCTCGCTGCCGGACGAACCGCGGCTTTCGGTGAAACAATTTCAAGGTTTGCTCGTCGATTTCGTCCAAGGCGAGAAAGCGGCGGCCGTGATCCGCGGGCTGCGCGCCGTTTCAGATTTCGAATTCGAATTCCAGATGGCGCTGATGAACCGCCGCCTCGCGCCCGATGTCGAAACCATCTTCCTCATGCCTAAGGAGGACTACAGTTACATCAGCAGCCGTCTCGTGAAGGAGGTCGCGCGCCTCGGCGGGGACGTGTCCGGCGTGGTGCCGGCTCCCGTTGCGGCGGCCTTGCGGCAGAAATTCGGGGGTGTCCGATGATTGGTGTCCATCTCCGGCAGATTCCGCCCGAGGGCAAGCACCTCGAAGGTTCGGAGGACGCCAAGTGCCTCGATCTCGGAGAAATCGGGGCCCGGCCGGTCGGGCCGGTGCAGTATGCCTTGGAAGTGGGCCTGTCGGGTGGCGGGGTTTTTGCCACCGGCCGTGTCACTGTTCCTGTCGAGATGACCTGCGTGGCCTGCCTGCAGCCTTTCGTTCTGGATGCCACCGTCGGAACCTTCGCCGCCCAGGTCCAGATCGACGGCCGGGAAATGGTCGATCTGACCCCCTCGGTCAGGGAGGAACTTTTATTGGCTTTGCCAAACCACCCGCGATGTGATTTAACTTCCGGTCATTCTTGTCCCTACCAACGCCCGGATGCGTCCGGCGGCGGCTCGCAGGAATCTTCGGAATCCGCTTGGGACCAGTTGGATAAGCTCAAACTCAACCACTGACCTTTTATGCCAGTTCCCAAACGCAAAGTCTCGAAGATGCGCCTCCGCACGCGCAAAGCCGCCAACCGTTGGCGCGCCGGCAAGCTCGGCACCTGCGCCCAATGCGGCGCCAAAGCCCCGTCCCACACCGCCTGCCCCGCTTGCGGATATTACAAAGGCCGCCAGGTCTTGTCCGCTGGCGCCGCCTGACGCGCTGCGCCCCGCGCCGATGAGGGTTGCGCTCGATGCCATGGGCGGCGACCACGCCCCGCAGTCCTGCGTGGCGGGAGCCGTGCTGGCCATCCGGGAGTTTCCCAAACTGCAAAAACTTTTTCTCGTCGGCGACAACGATCGCATCCGCGCCGAGCTCGACAAACATTCCTGTCACGACCCCCGCGTCGAGATCGTCCACGCCTCGCAGGTTGTGGAAATGTCCGAGACCGCGGTGGAAGGCGTGCGCCGCAAGAAGGATTCCTCCATTTCCCGCGCGGTCGATTTGGTTAAGCGCGGGGAAGCCGATGCGGTGGTCAGCGCGGGCCACACCGGTGCCGCGGTTGCCGCGACAACGATCAAACTCCGCACGCTCGAGGGTGTCGATCGTCCGGGCATCGCCGCGCTTCTTCCCACCGAAACCAATCTCTGCGTGCTCATCGACGCCGGCGCCAACACCGACGCCCGCCCGGAGCACATGCTGCAATACGCCATCATGGGCGCCGTTTTCTCGCGCTACGTCCTCGGCTACCAGAACCCCGCGATTGGGCTCATGTCCATCGGCGGCGAGGACGCCAAAGGCAGCGAGTTCACCAAGGACATCTTCAAGCTGCTCAAAGCGAGCGGGCTCAATTTCCGCGGCAACATCGAGGGGCACGATCTTTTCCAGAATCCCGTCGAGGTTGTGCTTTGTGACGGCTTCACCGGCAACGTCGTCCTCAAGTCCTGCGAGGCCACGGCCGAGGCGGTTTTTCACTGGCTGAAAAACGAGCTCAAAAAAACGCCGCTCCGTCTGGCCGGTGCGATGATGGCCAAGGGGGCGTTCCAAAACATCAAGAAGCGCACGAACTACGAGGAATACGGCGGCAGTCCGCTGCTCGGTGTGGATGGCATTTGCATCATCGCCCACGGTTCGAGCAGCCCCAAAGCCATCAAGAACGCCATCCGCGTCGCGATCGAATCCATCCAGACGCGCATCAACCCGCACATCGTCGAGGAGCTCTCCGCCTTTTACTCCCGCCAATGAGCGCCAACCAAATCCGACCCGTCGCCATCGCCGGCACGGGTAAATACGTTCCGGAAAAAATCCTGACCAACGCGGACTTGCAACGCATTGTCGATACCTCGGACGAATGGATTACCGATCGCACCGGGATCAAAGAGCGCCGCATCGCCGCCGAGAATGAAGCGACGAGCGATCTTGCCATCAAAGCCGCGCTAGCCGCGCTGGAAAACGCCGGCGTCAAGGCCGAGGACCTCGACCTCATCATCGTCGCGACGGTCACGCCCGACATGGCTTTCCCCGCCACGGCCTGCTTCGTGCAAAAGGCGCTTGGTGCGCCCAAGGCGACGTGTTTCGACGTTTCCGCAGCGTGTTCCGGATTCCTTTATGGCATGGAACTCGCCCGCCAGTTCATCGCCACGGGTTCCGCGGAAAAAGCGCTGGTCATCGGTGCGGACAAACTCAGCGCCATCATCGATTGGAGTGATCGCAACACCTGCGTGCTCTTCGGGGACGGTGCCGGTGCCGCGGTGCTGCAACCGGCAGGCGAGGGAACCGGCGAAATCCTCTCCGCTTACTCCGGCAGCAACGGCAACTTGGACGAAATCCTCAATGTGCCCGGCGGCGGCTCCCGCCACCCGATCACGGCGGAAAATGTCGGGGACAAAAGCAACACCATGAAAATGTCGGGGCGCGAGGTTTACCGCCATGCCGTCACCACAATGATGTCTGCGACCAAGGAGGCCATCCGGCGCGCCGGTCTCGCGCCCGACGACATCGCCTGCTTCATTCCGCACCAGGCCAACTTGCGCATCATCGAAACCATCGCCGACAAACTGCATGTCTCAATGGACCGTTTCTTCGTCAATCTCGGTTCCTACGGCAATACCTCGGCGGCCGCGGTGGCCATCGCGCTCGACGAAGCGCAGCGCAGCGGGCGGGTGAAACGCGGGGACCACATCGTGATGGTCGTGTTCGGCGGTGGACTCACTTGGGCCTCCTCCGTGGTTCGCTGGTAGCAACGTGCTCACCGACACCCACGCGCACCTCGATTTTCCCGAGTTCGACGGGCACCTCGACGCCGTCATCCAGCGTGCCCGCGAGGCCGGCGTGCAACGTATCATCACCATCGGGATCGATCGCGAGAGTTGCCTCAAGTCCGTTGCCATCGCGGAGAAATACCAAAATGTCTTTGCCGTGGTAGGACTACATCCGTGCAATGTTCTCGACGATGGTGCGATGGATTTTCTCGGAGATCTCCCCGCGCTTGCCCGGCATCCGAAAGTCGTCGGCATCGGTGAGACAGGCATCGATTACCATCATCTTCCCAGCCGCGAATTAGCCGAGAAGAACAAGGGTGTTTTCGATGCCTTGCAAGCGGCCACCGCCGAATCCACCGAGGCGGGAATCGCCGACGGTGCCATGAAGTCCGCGCAAGCCGAAGCCTTCAAAGCCCAACTCGACCTCGCTGTCGAACTCGGACGCAACGTCGTCATCCACCAACGCGATGCTTGGGAAGATACTCTCGACCTCCTCCGCCCCTACACCGGCAAACTCCGGGCTGTGTTCCATTGCTTCGGCGGATCACCCGAAGCCGCCGCCGAGATCGCCGCCATGGGGCATCTCGTTTCCTTCACCGGCATTATCACATTCAAAAACGCCGCACTCGTCCAAGAGACAGCCAAGTCCGTCGCCGCCGGCGGTTATATGGTGGAGACCGATTGCCCGTATCTCGCTCCAGTCCCCTTCCGCGGCAAAACCTGCGAACCTGCGTATGTGAAACTCACCGCGGAAAAAATCGCCGTATTACGTGCCGAATCGCTGGAGAAAGTTTCCGCCGATACCGAAAGGACGGCGGCTGCATTCTTCAAATTTCCCCAGTTTTAGGCCTCGCAGGCGCAGTCTAGGGCCGCGAGTTCTTCGGGGCTGAACGTTGTGTTCTGCCGAGCACCCAGGTTTTCTTCGATTTGACTCCAGCGGCTTGCGCCGATGAGGACGCTTGTGACGCAGGGTTTGGCCAAGAGCCACGCGATGGACATCTGCGAGAGAGATTGACCACGAGAACCGGCGATTTTAGCGAGCGCTCGGACGCGGCGGAGTTTCCCGTCTGTCAGGTGCTCGGGACGCAGAAAGCCGTCGGGTTTGCCTGCGCGCGATTGCGGATCGATGCCGTTGTCGTAGCGTCCTGCCAGCAGGCCTTGGGCCAGGGGGCTGAAGGGAATGCAGCCGATGCCTTCTTGCTGCAGGACGTCGGACAATCCGTTCTCCACCCAGCGGTCGAAGAGATTGAAGACCGGTTGATGAACGAGCAGGTGGATGCGTTCGGCGCGCAGCAGTTCGGCGGCGCGGCGGGTGGTATCCGCATCGTAGCTCGAGATGCCGACGTAGAGTGCTTTGCCGGACCGGACCGCGGTGACAAGCGCGCCGATGGTTTCTTCGAGCGGCATTTCGGGATCGGGGCGGTGGCTGTAGAAAATGTCGACGTAATCCAGGCCCATGCGTTCGAGGCTCTGATCCAGGCTGGCGAGGAGGTGTTTGCGCGATCCCCATTCACCGTAGGGTCCGGGCCACATGAGATATCCGGCCTTGGTTGAGATGACCAATTCGTCGCGGTGCGCACCGAGCTCCCCGTGCAGGATCCTTCCGAATGTTCTCTCCGCGCTGCCGGGCGGGGGACCGTAGTTGTTCGCGAGGTCGAAGTGTGTGATCCCCGCGCTGAAGGAGCTCACGATCATGTTGCGTGCCTCGGAAAAGTTGTCGTTCTCGCCGAAATTGTGCCACAGCCCGAGAGACAGCGCCGGCAACTTCAGCCCGCTACTCCCGCAGCGGCGGTAATCCATGGACCCTAGGACCGATTCGTGCGGCATTGGATGGATAACTAACAACTTACAGGTGCGGCTTGCGAGGAGGTTCTCCCGACAATTCTATTCGCCGGCGATTCCGGGTTTCCCTTCCGCCTTCCAGCGGTCAAAAATCAGGCATGGATAAGTGGAAAGCAGAGTCGCCTTCTTTGGGCCCAGCGCTCTTCTTTACAATCTCGCTCCTTTCCCTGCTGCTCGGCTGTTTTGTTCTTTCCGCCTGGCCCGCTTTCTTTCTCCAAAGCACAGCGGGTGTCGGATCGCAGTGGTGGATTCTTCTGATGGTGTTCGGTTTCGCCCAACCTGCTGTTTTTTGCTCGGTTTACGCGGCCCTGCCAAGCGTCTTTGGACTGACGCTTTACAGCCGGCAGATGGTCTACCTGCATTGCGGTGTCCATTTGGCGGGGCTTGTTGTCGTCCTGCTTGTGCCTTTCGCTCCGGAGTTGCCGCAGGCGCCGATGGGCGGCTTTCTGATGGCCTGCGGTGCGGGTCTTTTCATTGCCAACGTGGGCCTGTCGCTGCGGAAAATGGCGCGGCCTGATGGGGCAAGCGCGTTCCTCAGCTTGGGTTGCCTGTGGCTGGCAGTGACGGCGCTGCTCGGCCTGCCCTTTGCTGCCCGGTCTCCTCTGCCGTTACTCACCGGAAGCAACTGGATTGCGGGATGGCTTTTTCTCACCATCGCCGGGGTTTGCTTCAATGTGCTCTATGCCCTTGGTTACCGCCAACTTTGTTGTTCGGCGCGGACGTTTGTCGTCTGGTGCTCATTATCGATCGCCAATTTTGGTATCGCGTGGGTGGCCGCATCAATGACCGTGGGGCCGCCCGCTTTTCTGCTGCTCACCGCGATTCTTTTTTTCGTCGGAACAATGGTGGCCCGGTCTGCCTATGTCGCTTTGCGCCGGGACAGGAAGACCGAGGATGCCCGCGGAGCAGGAGCGCTTTCCCTTGGCTTGTCCATGATCCCGATTATTGCGGTGCTTCTGATCTTCGCGGCTGCGCAGCAGATAGGTGCGCATTCTTCTGCTGCTCTGCCTGCCGTGGAAAGCGGCGGGGAGCAGCCTGCCTTGTTCGTGACTAGCGCCCTCGATCGGGCTGTCGGCATGGCAGCGCTGTGGGGCGTAGTTGTGCCGGGTTTGCTCGGCGCTTTTTTTGCGCTTCGGACTAAAGTTCGGGTCAGTGGGGCTTTCGCCGTCGGCTATATCACCGGTGCCGCACTCGTGGTGTGTGGTGTTGCGCTTTCGGAAAAATTTCCCGTTGCGGTGGGCGCTTCGCTGCTGGCGCTGGGCTCCAGCGGTGCCTTTGCCGCTTTCGTCGGCAGTCGTCCCGGCGGGCTCGGCGGGCTCGGCGGAGAGTAGTGCGGCTTCCCGAACTTACTGCCGGGGCTGGACGGATGTGCCCGAGAGAGACCGGATGTAAGCGACCAGGTTCGAGAGTTGCTCGTCGTCGAGTTTGCCTTCGAAAGGCGGCATGACGGGCGCGTAGCCCTCGACGACTTGCGAAGCGGGGCGGAGGATCGAGTTACGCAGATACGCATCGTCGACGATCACACTCGAGCCGTCCGCTAATTTCACCTGCGTGGCCATGATATTTTGCAGCGAGGGACCCAACTGCGCCGATCCCTGCATGTGGCAGGTTGCGCACGTTTGACTGATGAAAAGGTTGCGTCCGGCAACGACAGCGGGATCGGGCGGAGCGGCACCTTCCAAGAGGACGCCGGGCGACGGTAGATGCAAAAAAATGCCGATGAGATGCGCCGACATGGCAACGGTGGCGAAGATCCAGAGCAACCAATGTTTGAAGCGATACCTCGCGTTCATGAGGTATTTCACCGTCATGAGACCGATGATTAAGATCATCACAACCGGGGCGTTCCAATTTCCCGCGTAAAGGCTGGGAAAGTGCGCGCTCAGCATGAGGAAGAGCACTGGGAAGGTCATGTAGTGGTTGTGCATCGACCGCGCCTTGGCGGCGGCACCGTATTTCGGGTCGTACGCCTGTCCCGAATAAAGCGAGCGCATGAACTTGTGCTGGTTGCCCATGATGACCACGAAAACATTCGCCGCCATGAAGGTTCCCATCATCGCGCCAACCTGCAAAAAGAGTGCGCGTCCGTTGAAAAACTGTGCGTAAAACCACGCCGCGGCACACAGTGAGAGCAGGCTCAACGTAACCGCCAGCGCGGGCTTCTTGCCGAGCGGCGAACGCCAAATGCTGTCGTAGACAAGCCATCCGCCGAACAGGCCCGCCACGCTGAAAAGCACGGCGGTCGTCGGTGAAATGGTTGTCTTTGTCGCATCGACCAGCGTCGAACCGTTTGACCAAAACAGCGCCCCGAGGAGGACGAACCCCGTCAGCCATGTCGTGTAGGCCTGCCATTTGAACCAATGCAGTTTGGCCGGAATGGCATCGGCATGGAGGATCCGCTTCTCAAGATGGTAGACGCCGCCGCCGTGGAGCATATCCATCGAGCCCATCAAATCGGGATCATCGGGTTTCCCGGCGCCTGCATTGTTCTTCGCGGAAATGAGGTTGAACTCCATCCACGTGAAAAGCAGCGAGTCACCGATCCACATGATCGCAGCGAGCACGTGCGCAAAACGGAAGAAAATGTTGATCAATTCAGTCCAGGCAATATCCATCGGGATCGGAAACTTCTCATGGAAGAGAGCTGGAGGGTCCGCTGTAAAGAAAAGAAGGAGAACGGCCTTGTGTGAGATGTCCCACACGGTGCGCACAGAGCGCGGCCCGCGTCCGGGTCCGAGGCCAAAGCAAGGCGAGTTGTTTGGGGGTGAAGGCGGTGATGAACAGGAGCAGGGTTGGGAGTCGGCGAATCTGCCGAATTTTGGCATCGAGTTGGTGGCGGTTTTGAACGTTGGACAAGCATTGCGCTCAGGCCTCCCAGTTGGGGATCGCTGAGTAGTGTGATGCGCGCACCGCGTTGGAGGACCTCCGCGGCATCCCGGCCGAAGCGGTCAACAACGATTGGTGCTAACGGGCTCTGGGCAAAGTGGTGCGCACAGAGACCGACTCTGCCAGGAACGCTGCCATCAATGGTTCGGCGTGCTTCGGGTTTTTGTCCTATGCCGCTGACTTGGTAGATATTCACGCTCGCGCTGCGAGTGCCGGGTCTTGTTCTGAGTAGGATGCTGAAGGCTTGCTGACGGAGGTCACAGCCGTGGGTGGGATGCGTTTTGGGTATGGTCGGTTTCCTTTCTCGAGGACGCAGCCGAAGTCCGCACGCATGCCACTCCTGTCCCAGTGCTGGCCTGTTCATGCCAAGTCTTTTTCGTGGTCGCCACCTCCCTGCTCATTTTGCAGAGCGCCGGCTACCACGTGGCAGGTCTTCTTGCCGGGCGCGGTATCGCCAGCTTGGCCGTGGGGCCCTCGCCGCCAAGGAAAAGCTGGCCAATCTCTTCGGCTCGATCGCCGTGCTCATGGACCGGACATTCCAAGTGGGGGACAAAATCCGGCAGGGCGACATCACGGGTGTCGTCGAACGGATCGGCTTGCGCAGCACGCGCGTCCGCACCGTGGAAGGCTATATTATTTCGATCCCCAATCAGCTCATCACCAATGCACCTGTAACCAACATGGGGGCTGAGCGAAGGAGAAGTTAAGCGAGGCTCACTTGGTTCTTGGGTGTGGATTCTCTTTTGATTCTTGCGGCCGGGTGGTTGCTGGATTTATCTATAGGGCTTGCCCCCATGAGAAATTTGCTCCTCCTGATTTTGTTGCTAGCTGGCGGCTACTACGCATACCAGTATTTCACTGAAGAACCTCCCCCACCGGCGGTAGTACAAAATGTGGTAGCACCAACACCAGTGCCGGTCGATTTTACCATCAAGGCGAAGGTCAGAAAGCTATTCGAAGAGTGGAAAAGACTTTCTCTTGGGGCTCCGGGGAGGGAGAGAGGGGTTCGAATTGATCCGGCCTTGGAGTTGAAGGAAATCCGCAGAAAGCTTTTCGAAAAGGGCGTCTACTCCGGAGACGCGGTTAATGATGTAGTTGTTCGCTCTCTACGGGAAATTGGGGTTCCCGAGAAAGAAATCAACGAGGTCGCTGGCGGAATAATGAGTATGCAGTAGATTATCAGGGGTAAGGCTTCGGAGTGAACGCCGTTGAGCGTATGCAGCCTCGTCAGGATTGCGCCTCACCACCCATTTGGTGTTTGATGTTTGTCTATGAGCAAGCCATTAAAGGGACAAACGGCCGTCGTAACCGGCGCGGGGCGGGGGATCGGTGAGGCTATCGCCAAAAAGCTTGCCGACGGGGGCGCAAAGGTTGCCGTGGTTAGCCGCACCGAGGCCAATGCGGCTAAGACGGCCGAGGCGATCAACGCATCTCATCCCGGCGCAGCCAAGGCTTACGCGGTCGATGTGTCAGATTTCAACGCGGTGCAGGAACTGGCCGATGTCATCATCAAGGACCTCGGAAAAGTCGATATCCTCGTCAACAACGCCGGAGTGACGCGCGACGGTCTGAGCATGCGGATGAGCAGCGATGACTGGGATATCGTCGTCGATACGAATTTGAAGGGTGCTTTCAACTTCATCCGCGCCGTGCAGCGCCCTATGGCCAAGCAGCGCAGCGGCCGCATCATCAACATCAGCTCGGTCAGCGGCATCATGGGCAACGCGGGACAGGCCAATTATGCGGCAAGCAAGGCCGGCCTAATCGGCCTGACCAAAACGATCGCGCGTGAGTTGTCCGGCCGCGGCGTCACGGTCAATGCGGTCGCGCCAGGCTTCATCCAGACGGACATGACCGATGCGTTGCCCGAGAGCATCCGCACCGCCGTGGTCGAACGCATTCCGCTCGGGCGCTTCGGCGCGCCGGAAGACATTGCCTCCGCGGTCGCCTTTCTTGCGGGCGCCGAGGCCGCTTACATCACTGGTCAGACGCTTGTCGTCGATGGCGGCATGGTGATGTAGCTCCGAAGGTCGGGATGATCCTCTACCTTCTTCGCCATGCCGAGGCCGAGGTCTTGGCTGTGTGCGACAGCGCGCGCCGCCTCACCCCGAAGGGCGAAGCGCAGGCCGAGCGCGTCGGAAAATTCTGCCGCCGCCATGGCATCGAGCCGTCGGTTATTCTCGCGAGTCCGGTGACCCGTGCGATGCAGACCGCAAAAATCGTCGGAAAAATCCTCGCTGCCGCGGAGCTGATCGAGGCGCCTTGGGCGGCCTGCGGCATGGACCCTTTCGACACGGTGCCCAAACTCGAGGGTTACGCCAAATTGCCTTCGGTCATGCTCGTCGGACACCAACCCGATCTCGGTGCGCTCGCTGCCGTGCTCCTCGGATGCGACAGCATCGGCGCCTTGCATGTGCGCAAGAGCTTGCTCTGCGCCATCGATGTTTCGCACGGTTTCCGCCACGGCGTGTTGGAGTTTTTTGTCCCGGTCAAACTCATGGACTGACCCGTGCCGCGCAACGGGCAAATCAATCTCCGGGCCACCCTCGAGTGCGGCCAGGTCTTCCACTGGCGGGAGCGTGCCGACGGCGCGTGGGAGGGACTCGTCGAGGAGCGATATGCCGCGGTGCGCGAGGAAGAGGGCAGGCTGTACGTGTTGTCCGGAGATGAGGATTTGGTGGCGCATTATTTCGCCCTCGACCACGATCTGAAGTCGATCTACGCCGGATTTCCGAAGGACGAAACCATGCTTGCGGCCTTGGAGTTTTGCCGCGGGTTGAGGATGATCCGCCAGCCGGCATGGGAATGCCTGGCCACCTTCATTACTTCGTCCATGAAACAGGTCGCGCACATACGCCAGATGTCGACCGCGCTGCGCGCGCGGTTCGGCGGCGCTGTGCATGGCACCGATCTCCGGTCTTATCCTGGGCCGCGGGCCTTGGCGTCCGCATCCGAGGCGGATTTGCGCGCCTGCGGACTCGGCTACCGGGCGAAAAATCTCCGCGCCACGGCTCAGCGGGTGGCTTCCGGCGAGGCGGATTTGGAGAAACTGTCCGCATTGGGCGACAACGAGCTGCGCGAAGCGCTCTGCCAACTTCCCGGGGTCGGGCGCAAAGTGGCCAATTGCGCGATGCTTTTCGGGTTCGGCAGGGTATCCGCTTTCCCCGTCGACACGTGGATCGCGCGGGTCATGAAGCGCCACTACTGGCGCGGGCGCGCCAAACCCACGCCGCTTGCGCTGGAGAAAAAGTTGGCTTCGCGTTTTGGCCCGCACGCCGGTTACGCGCAGCAGTATCTTTTCCATCATGCGCGCATGACGGCCGCGCGGGGGGGGCGATGAACAGCCGGGCTTCGGAAAGAAAAGCGGCGCGTCGCGCCGTGCTGCTTGCGCTGTTGGTGTCGTTGCTCGCGCATCTCACCGGTATTTTCAGCGTCGCGTGCTTTCTCTTCATCAAACCGAACGAAACGCACGAGGTGCTGCCCGAGGAACTCACTCTCACGCTCGTCGAACCGGCGGCGCCGCAAAAACAGACGTTCGTCGATACCTCCGCGCCCGAATCCGCGCCGCCGGAGAATGCCGTGTTCGAGTCGGATCGCAACACGGCCGCTGCTTCGCCGGATGCGGCCAAGGGCGGTGCGCCGTTGCCCACGCAGGATGGACGCGACCAATCTGTTCTCGAGTTGGAGGAGCGCCAGCTGGCCTTGGCCAAACCAAACGCGGCCCCGCCTGCGCCCGAGATGCCGCCTTCGCTTCCCGCACCGCAAACTCCGCAGGTCGCACCGCAGACGCCCGAGCAGCGCGAGGAAATCAAACCGAAGCCGGAGGAGGACGGCGCCATCATCGCTGCGAACGCCGCACAGGAACCGGTAAAGCCTGCAAAACAGCCGCCGCCTCCCGCTGTCCCCTCGGCGCGGCCGTCCTACCGCCCCATGACCCGGGCCACGCGCCTGAGCGGCAGCATTGACAGTCGCGGCAAAGCCTCGGTCTCCGCCCTCTCCACCCCGCTGGGCCGCTACCGCAAGGCAATCAGCGACGCGGTCGGTTCCAGTTGGTATCATTACATCGGATCGCGCATGGACATGTTCAGCATCGGCACGATCAAGGTTGTTTTCACCGTCGAGAAGGACGGTAAGGCCCGGAATCCGCGCGTTATCTCGAACACCTCCAATGAAAGTTTTGAAATCGTGACGATCGAGTCTATACGTGCTTCGGAGATTCCTCCGATCCCGCCCGATGTCCTGCCTGTGTTGGACGGCGGAAGGATCGAGATCGATTTCAGTTTCAGCATTATTTCCTACTGACATGACCCAAGCTTTCCACAGCGCAGTGATGTTTTTCGTCAATGGCGGGTTCTTCATGATCCTTCTGCTCGTGCTCTCGGTCAGCGCGGGCACGGTGATCCTGTTGCGCGCACTTGCGCTTCGAGAGCGTCTTGTTGTTCCTCCCGATTTGGAGATCGCGCTGGAAAACGTCCAACCCGGCGACTCCATGGAAAATCTCGCCCGTGCCGCGCAGGCAAATCCCTCGCCGCTCGGGCGCATCATCACCACATGTCTCGCGCACCGCAACTGGCCGCGTCAGGAGAACCTAGAGGCGGTGCAGGTCCGTGCGCGCCACGAGGTTGTGCGCATGGAGAGCGGACTTGCTCTACTCGAGATGACCACCGGCGTGGCCCCGCTGTTCGGTTTGCTCGGCACGCTTTCGGGCTTGGTCACCATCTTTGCCAATTTGGGTGGCGGCGGCGGCACGGGCGATACGGTCGCTGTGGCGCGCGGCATTTCGGAGGCTCTCAACACGACGATCGTCGGTCTTGCCGTGGCCGCGCCGAGCCTGATCGCCCACAACCATTTTCAGCGCAAGATCGAGACGATGGCGGTGACGATGGAGGGTCTGATTTCCGACCTGCTCGCCAAGTGCTACCCGGAGGCGCGCTGACCTTCCCGCGATGAGGTTCTACACCCGCAAGCGCCGTGCGCCGACTGTCATCATTGTTTCGCTCATCGACATCCTCGCGATCCTCCTCATCTTTTTCATCGTCACCACGACTTTCAAAAAAAACCTCCCGCAGTTGAAGATCGCGCTTCCGGAATCGCGCTCGGCCGAGGCGGGAAACAACAAGGACGAGCCGCTCGTTCTCGAAGTGGAGAACGAGCAGACTCTGCGGCTCGGCGGCGAAACGGTGACGCTCGAGAATCTTGCCGATGCACTGCGTGAGGTGGAGAAAGCCCATCCGGGTCGAGGGGTTGCCCTGCAAGCCGATGAGAATCTTCCCTACCGCGTGATTATGCGGCTGTTCGACGCCATCCGCCAGGCAGGCATACGCAATTTGCCGGCGTTCACGCGGCCGCCCGAGAGCGCGAAGCCTTAAGCTTATGATGAAGATCGTCAAACTCGGCCACCCCGTCCTGCGGGCCAAAGCCGAACCGGTCGGCAAGATCGACGATGCCTTGCGTGGTCTGGCCGACGAGATGCTCTGGACCATGAACGCCTACGACGGGTGCGGTCTCGCCGGTAACCAGATCGGGGTGGCGAAGCGGATCATCGTCATCGACGTGAGCGAGGCCAAGAAGCGACCCAGCGTCCTCCGCATCGGCGGCAAGTCGCAGCCTGTTCGCAAGCACATGCCCATGGTTCTGATCAATCCCGAGTTCGAACCGATCCCCGGCAAAAACGTGACCGGTCCCGAGGGCTGCCTTAGCATTCCCGGTATCTATGCCGATGTGGAACGCCATGCCGCTGTGCGGGTTCGCGCGCTCGACCTCGGTGGAGAACCGGTCGAGTTCGAGGCGGAGGGACTTCTTTCGCGCGCGCTCCAGCACGAGGTAGATCACCTCGACGGCGTCCTCTTTATCGACCGGCTTGATCCGGACGAACGCCAGAGGGTGGCCGACGAATTGCAGGACCTGTCCGGCGGGATGGTCGGCTGAGCGATTTTTTCTTTTCGCGCGCGGACCGGGTTTTTGCCCTATCTTTTCCGTATGAGCCACGAACTTCGCCCCGGTGATCCCGCCCCGGATTTTCATGCTCTCGCCGTGGGAGGCGAATACGGGGAGGGGATGGAGGTTTGTTTGTCCGATTTCGCCGGGCGGCGGCTCGTGCTCTATTTTTACCCGAAAGACGATACGCCGGGATGTGTGCGCCAAGCATGCGGGCTGCGCGACGCTTGGTCGGAAATCAACGCCACCAACTCAGCCGTATTCGGAGTCAGTATCGACGATGCCGTATCGCATCTCGCGTTCATCGAGAAATACCGGCTGCCTTTTCCGCTGCTCACTGACACTCACCACCGCATGGTCAAGGCCTATGGTGTCTGGGTGGAAAAAGAAAAAGACGGCATAAAATCCATGGGCACGGAACGTTCGACTTTCGTCATCGGTCGTGACGGCCGCATCGAGTTGATCCACCGCCGCGTGGCTCCCGACGGCCACGCCGCGCTCGTTCTCCCTTCATTGCGATGAGCCGTCCTGCGCTGCTCGCGGCCTACGAAAAGTTGGTCGCCCTCCTCGGCAAGTTGCCCGGCTCGTTGCAGGAGCCGATCCTCCGCGAACTCGATCCCATCAAGGAGATATTCCTTCGCCAGCGCCCGCCGCGTCTCGCCTTCCTCGGCGCGGAAGATCTCGAGCTTCCCTCGCTCGTCAATGCCCTCGCGGGATTTCCCGTTTTGCATGCCCCGCTGACGCGCGGACCCTGGACGCCGGTGCGCGGCACCGGCACCGTGGAATTCGCAGATTTGCGCGGTCCGGGTGTTCTCTCCGGCGAACCGGCCGATCTTTTCGTGTATGTCGCCACCAGCGCGGTCGAAAGTGAAGCGCGCCGCGCGGCCGAGGTGCTCGCCGCCGCCGCTCCCCGCGAAGGAGGATCGCCCGCCGGATTGGCCGTGCTTGTTTTAGGCGGGGCGGGGGATGTTGCGCCGGTTCTGTCGTCCCTCGCCGCGGCGGGCGCGTCGTCCTCCGTCGTCTTCTCCGCACATTTGCCGCGCGACGCATCCGAACACGGCCTCGCCGCCGTGGAGCGCTCCGGCCTCGGCGACCGGATATGCGATTTTCTGCCCGAGGACGCCCAGCTCGAGCTTGCCAGATTCATCCATGCGCGCGGCGCACAGGCGCGTCTCGCTGCCACGGTGCTCAAAGCATTCGGGGCCGTCGCGGGTGTCATCGGAATGCAACCGATCCCTCTCGCCGATTTTCCGGTCCTGCTCAGCCTGCAGATGTTCATGGTTTCGCTCATCATTTACACAAGCGGCCGGGAGTTTTCCCTGCGCTTGGCCGGCGAATTCGCCGCTTCTCTCGGCATCGGCTTCGGAGCCGGGCTGTTCTTCCGCGAGACCGCGCGCGCCGCGGTGAAAATCCTGCCCGTCTGGGGCAACATGATCTCCGGCGGGGTGGCGGGTGCGGGAACCTACGCGCTGGGGCGCGCGGCCATCGCCTATTACATCGAAGGCAAAAGTCCGGGACGGATTCCCTGGTTGCGGGGCCGCGGCTCGGCCGTGCCGCCGCAACTTCCGCGCTGACCATGTCCGCGCACGCGCTGCAACCCGGCCGCGTCTGGCTCGGGACTTGCGCGTGGAGTTTCGACGATTGGCGCGACGTTTTCTATCCTCACGAACTGCCGCGCAACCGCTGGCTGCAATTTTACGCCCGTCATTTCCACGCGGTGGAAATGGATTCGACGTTCCACCACCTGCCCGCGGCCGGCACGGTGAGCCATTGGGAGGAACTGGCCGGACCTGGATTCCGTTTCTGCCCCAAGCTCCCGAAAACCTTGAGCCACGAAAAGCGTCTGGAAGATCCCGCTCTCGAAATCGGGATGATGCGGCGCTTGGGGGAGGAACTCGGCCCGCATCTCGGTTGCGCGCTGCTGCAATTGCCTCCTGCCTTCCATGCCCGCGCCCACGAGGAAAAAACGCTCCGCGCGTTTCTCCGGGCTTGGCCTCGCGAGCTCGCGCTTGCGGTTGAGTTCCGTCACGAGAGTTGGCAGACGCCGCACGCAGCGCGTCTCCTCGAAGATCATCAGGTCGCGTGGGTCTGGGCCGACAACTTGTCTCTGCACGAGCAAAACAAGTCCGGCTTCGGGTTTCTGCCGGTCACCGCCCGGCATGTCTACGTGCGTCTTCTCGGTGATTTCCGCACCAAATACCGGCCGGACGGGAGCGAGACGCACCGCTACGGGAAGTTGCTCTGGCCGCGTGACACCGCGCTGGTCCACTGGGCGACCAAATTGCGCCACCACGCGGACGCCGATGCCGTCTATATTTCTGCCAACAACCACTACGAAGGCATGGCTGTCGAGACAGTGCGGCGGTTGGGGCAAAAGATGAGCCTCGACCTTCCCCGGTCGGGCGCGGCGGGTCTGGCGCAACTCGATCTGTTCGACGGCACCTCGGCCGGATAGAAAAGAGTCATGCGTCTCCTGCTGGTCGACGGACATTACTACGCCTACCGCTCGTTTTTCGCCATCCAAGGTCTGAAAAACTCCCAAGGTGATCCGACCAATGCCGTGTTCGGTTTCGTCAAGGCGCTGCGCAAGATGCTGGCCGACGTGAAGCCGGACCTTGCCGGTGTGGTGTGGGATGCGGGCCTGCCCGAGCGCCGCATGGAGTTGTTGCCTTCATACAAGCAGCAACGCGACGAAACTCCCGGTGATCTCGAGGTGCAGTTTTCCGTCATCGAGGAAGCAGTCGCTGCGCTCGGCCTCCACAACCTCAGTCTCAAAGGCCACGAGGCGGACGATCTCATCGCCTCTTACGCCGCGGAGGCTCGGAAAGAAAATGCCGAGATTGTCATCGCGACGAACGACAAAGACATCTACTCGCTCGTCGACGCCGGGACGCGCATCTACTCCACCAATAAATCCGATGTCGGAGAGAAGAAGGAAGGCTTCTCCCTGCTCGGCGCGGCCGAGGTCGAAGCGAAATGGGGGGTCCCGCCGGAACGTATACCGGACGTGCTGGCCCTGACCGGCGACTCCGTCGACAACATCCCCGGCGTCGACGAGCG
>JBEDBL010000028.1:0-21241 GCA_041177245.1 Verrucomicrobiota bacterium | reverse complement strand
AACGGCGCGGAACCCGAGACGCTCGATCCCGCGCTGATCACGGGCCAACCGGAAGGCCGCGTGGCCAATGCGCTCTTCGAGGGCCTGCTCACCTTCGACGAACACGGCAAACCGCAGCCGGGCATGGCCAAGAGTTGGGATGTCTCGGGGGATGGACGGGTCTACACCTTCAAGTTGCGTGATGGACTCACTTGGAGTGACGGCGTTGCGTTGACTGCGCGCGACTTCGTTGCTTCTTGGCGGCGGACGCTCGCGCCCGAAACGGCGTCGGAATACGCCTACCAACTTCACTACATCAAAAATGCCAAGGCCTTCAATGAAGGCAAAATCTCCGACTTCGCCCAGGTCGGGGTGTCTGCTCCCGATGACTGCACCCTGCGTGTCGAGTTGGACAATCCCACGCCATTCTTTCTCGACCTGTGCTCCTTCGTCACGCTGCTGCCCGTTCCAATGCACGCCATCGAACAGCACGGCGACAACTGGATCAAACCCGGGAACCTCACGGGCAACGGCGCGTATGTGCTCGAGTCTTGGCGGCTCAACGACCGCATCCGGCTGCGAAAAAACCCGCGCTATTGGAATGCCAAAAACGTCGCGATGGAAACCATCGACGTCATTCCGGTGAGCAAAGCCAACACCGCATTCAACCTCTACGCCAGCGGCCAAGCCGATCTCATGATGGACAAGGGGCTCGTCCCGCCCGCCTTGCTTTCCGAAATCAAAAAGCGGGAAGACTTCCACGCCGCGCCTTTCCTCGGCACGTATTTCCTCCGCTACAACTGCGCCAAGGGGCCATTCACCGACCCGCGCGTGCGCAAGGCATTCAGTCTGGTCATCGACAAACCGTCCGTCGTTGAGCGCATCACCCGTGCTGGCGAGTTGCCGGCGGACAGCTTTGTTCCGCCCGGCGCCGGTGGTTACAAGCCGCCTGGCGGATGCGGCAAGCGCGACATCGCGCAAGCGAGAAGACTGCTGGCCGCGGCGGGTTATCCCGAGGGCAAAGGTTTTCCCATGATCAACTACCTTTACAGCGAGGGCGAGTTGAACGAGGCCATCGCCATCGAGCTGCAAAGCATGTGGCGGCGCGAGCTCGGGGTGAACGTGCAACTCCTGCGCCAGGAATGGAAAGTTTACCTGCGTTCGCTCAGCACGCTGGACTTCGACATCGCGCGCTCCAGCTGGGTGGGGGATTACCCGGACCCGAACACCTTTCTCGACATGTTCGTCACCGGCGGCGGCAACAACCGCACCGGCTGGAGCGACCCGCGCTACGACAAGCTCATCGCCGATGCCGCGGCCGAGACCGATCCGGCCAAACGCCACGACATCCTGCGTGCCGCCGAAAAAATCCTCGTCTGCGAGCAGATGCCGGTTTGCCCGCTCTATTTTTACGTCGGTATCCAGCTCTACGATGCCGCCAAACTCGGCGGCATCGACGGCAACGTCCTCGACGAGCACCCGCTCAAGGCGATGTTCTGGAAGGGCGGGCGCAAGAAGTAGTGACGCGGGTGGATCGCGCCGTCCCGGCGCGTGGGATGAGTTCGTTGGAATGGGGACGGGCGCCGGTGGAAGAGGCGGAGGACGACCATTGGGGCGTCTTCGCTACGGCCAACAGCGGCGGATTATTGCAGGATTACAAGAGCCAGAGTGGCGGGGTGACAGCCGGAGCTTCCTACAAATGGTGCGAGAACCTGTCGACCGGCGTGTATGCGGGCTACTAGGGACTGCAGGCGCAGTATGACAACGGCATCCGGGTGACGGACAACGCGCTGCGCTTCGGCGGCTTCGGGGCATTCGGGCTGGGCGGGTTCTACGCCAACGGATTGGTCGGCGGGGCCTGGCACACCTACGACATGGACCGCAGCATCGAGTTCGGCACGATCGACCGCACGGCGCGCGGGGACACCGGGGCGGGCGAGTTGGATGTGGCGCTCTCCACGGGCTACGACATCAAGGCGGGCAACTTCGCCTTCGGACCGGTGAGCAGCCTGCAATACACCTACTTCAACGTGCAGGGCTTCAACGAGACGGGGACAGACTCGCTCAATCTCGTGCAGGGCTACAACAGCAGCAGCCTGCTCTACTCGCTCGGCGCGCAGGCCGCATATCGCTGGGAGGTGACGAAGAACTTCGCGGTGACGCCGATGGTCAGCACGAGTTGGCAGCACGAGTTCCTGCAGAACGCCTACACGATCAGCTCGTCGTTCAACACCGGCGGACCGTCCTCGCCTTTCGGCTTCCAAACCACGCAGCCGCAGCAGGATTACTTCTACGCGGGCGCGGGCGTGGGCCTGAACTTCAGCGACACGTGCGAGGCGTCCTTCTTCTGGAACGCCGCAGCGGCCAACGCCGACCAGACCAGCCAGAACATCTACTTCTCCATCGGCTCGAAGTTCTGAGGCGGGGAGGGTCGGGCGCGCGCGCTATTTCACCGCTAGGTAAACGGTGCTCGATGATTTGCGTTCGAGGATGGGGTTGTCGAACGAGACAACTTCGGCCCGGACTGAGATAAAGACCGTCCGCAGTGCGTTGAGAAAATCCACGTCCGGCGCATCGTCGGACCACAAACCGAAAATGCCTCCGGGGTGGAGTTGCGCGGCGAGGTGTTGCAATCCCTCTGGCCGGTAGAATGCCGCGTTGCGCGGGTCTAGCAGGTTGCGCGGGGAGTGGTCGATGTCGAGGAGCACGGCATGGAATTTCGCGCCGTTCGCGGCGGGATCGAATCCGGTCACCGGGGCATCGGCCAGCGCGAAAAAATCGGCGTGCACCAAACGGCACCGCGGATCTGCCGAGAGTTCCAGTCCGAGAGGAACGAGTCCGCGCCGGTGCCAGCTGATGACCGCCTCGAGGGCTTCGATCACCACGACGGAACGCACGTGTTCGTGCCGCAACGCGGCTTGCGCCGTGTAGCCAAGACCCAAACCGCCGACCACGACATCGAGCGGTCCGGGCAGCGTGCCTAGAGCCAAGTCGGCCAAGGCGACCTCTACCTCATGGAACATGCTGGACATGAGAAATCCCGCACCGAGCGCCACCTCGTAAACTTCCAAGTCGTCGAGCGCAGCGACCCGCCGCCGCCGCAGGGAGAGATCGCCGATGGGGGTGGTCTGGAAATCGAGCTCCTCGAAAAAACGGGACGGAGTGGGAGGTGGATTCATGGCTTGGCGGATTGTGTCGCCCGTGAAGCGCGAACCGAAGCCCGAACAGCTTCCGCTTCACGAATACTTCTCCCCGACTTGCCGGGGCATGCTGCAAATCGGCGCCGCTTCAGCCGTTCCCGAGGTCCGTCATGGCAGCTTCCAACTGCTCAAGTCTTTGTTCGCGCGAACCGAAAAGTTCGACGAGGCGGGGTGCGGATTTCCCGGGCATTACGCCGAAGCGGTCTTCGCGGTAGATCTGCTTGAAGATTGCGTCCACTTCGTCGCGGTAGGCGTGGTCGACCGGGCGGATGCCGTCCTCCTCCATCGCCACCGGCCAATCCTCCGAGCATGGCACGAAGGCGAGGATATCGAGATGATCGAGCGACTCGCGCACGGCGGGAACCATCGATTGCACAAAGGCATCGTCGATATCGGTGGTGCCGCAGTTGGCGGTGTATTGCGAGTAGGCAAGATAATCAACCGGCGCACGGTCGAAGATGACATCGTCCTGCGGCGTGCCGTAGCGGTGGATGCGGCTGATGTTGTAGTAGAGTTGGATGCCATTGTGCATTCGCGTGGAGGCATCGCGGAAGAGGATCTCGTAAGGGCCGTGCAGGCCCAAGGCGCGGTAGGGTTCTTCCTCGCGCCGGTAACCGGCATGCGCGGCGACCCAGTCGTTGACCACAGTGGATTTTCCCAGGGAATGGGAACCGGAGATGGCGATGCGCATGGGGCAGGCCGGTAGCGGCACCGGGGGCCAATGTTTTTTACGATGCCGCGCTAGCGGAAACGCGCGCGGCGGTAGACGCCGGGGGCCGGGTAAACGGGATAGCGGTAAGCGGGTGCGACCACCACACGTGGGCCCGGGACCACCACAGCCGGAGCCGGGGCAGGCGCGACCACCACGGAGGCGGGCGCGACGACGACCGCTGGGGCGGGAGCCACCACAACTGCCGGAGAGGTGGCGACCACCGCCGCGGTTGTCGCGCCGGCATGGAAGCCCGCGCCGAAGCCGCCGCCATAATAAACGCCGCCGAAGCCGCCCGTGTGGTAGACCGAGGCGCTCCCGCTGTAGGTGCCGCCGCCCGAGGTCGAACCGTGGTAGTTCACGCGGCCGTCGCCGTAGGTGCCGGACCCGGAGTGGCCCGCCGAGTAGGTGTTCCCGTTGGCGGTCGTGGCCGTGGTCGATCCTTGGTGCGAAAAGCTACCGCCGCCGCCCGAGGTAGAACTCGAGTGCGAGACGCTGCCTCCGCGGTCGCTGGAGAAACTGCCCGAGCGCGAACCGCCCCAGGCGAACGCCGGCGTGGCAAGGTGCGCCACGGTGAGGGCAGAGGCGAGGATGACGATGGATTTGGCTTTCATGATGTATTTTGGCAGAGGATGGATGTTGTCGGATTTGGAAGATGTTCAGCGGATGCGCTTCATCGTGACTTCGGCTGTGTCGGGCATCGGTTTCCCGTTCAGCGTCTGGTTGGTCGCTTTGGTCTTGACCGTGTCGGCGTCAACCCGCGCGATTGTCGTGGTCGAGGCGACTTTGGTGCCATCGGCCAGAACCGACTCGCTCTTGATCGACCATGTCTCGCCGTCCTTCGACCAGCTGCTCTCTCCGAATCCTCCGTCGGCATGAAAATTCCACGACCGTATCGTCTTCGCCGCCGGATCCCACGCGATCCATTGCGTGGACTGCAGGAGGCTGACGTCTTTGAAGTCCATCGTGCGGGTTGCCACGATGAAGTTTTGTCCGGGAGCCCAGGAGAAGCTGATATGGCCGACTTCGGCGCCCGTGGTGTCCTCCATCCACTCGCCGATCGCCCATTCGAGATCGCTCAGGAATTCGTATTGGCTGGGACCGGCATCGGGTGACTCGCGCACGCTCGAGAGCAGCCACTGGCCGTCCTTCTTGACCAGAACATTGCTGTAGCGGGCGCGGCTCGGTGCCGAGCCGTCGGGAGCCAGCACCGCCGACATGCCGTCCTCAAGGGCCACGCCGTCCGCAGGAAAGCGCAGCGAAGCCATGTCGATGCGGATCTTCAGGCCTTTGTTCGCGGCGAAAAATTGCGCGAAATTTTTCTCGATCGCCTCGCGTCCGGCGAAGTGTTTCCCGAGGTCATCGACATAGTCGCCATCCGTCGTCCAGCAAGCCGCCACGGCTTTGGCGTCCCCGCGATGGAAGGCCTCGACGAAGCCCTCGGCGGCTTTGACGATGGCCGCCTCCTCGGCTTCGGTATCTGCGGCGCGGGTGTGGCTTATCGCGAGACAGAGGATGGCGACAGGCAGGACAAGGAGAGACGGAATGCGGAACTTCATGGTCAGTCGTTGACCGTACTCGCGTTTCTGCAAGGCGCAAGCGATGCCCGCGCATTCACGCCGACCGGCCACCGGGCGACGAAATATCCCAAGTTGCTCACCCCCGAGTCGGGCTTCCAAGGTGTGCCCATGGCCTTGCGTTGATTGCCCATTACCGCTTATTTTAGACTTTGTGAAAAAGTCATCTCCCCTCGCTGTTGTCCTCCTCGCCGTTTGTTTCCTGCCCTCCGCACTCGCCAACATGGTCGGTGAAGATTTGCCCGATCTGCGGGTCAATTATTTCGGGCCGTCGCCGGAAGTGGAGGGAAAGCCCCTCCTCCTCGAGTTCTGGGCCACATGGTGCCCGCCCTGTCGCGAAAGCATTCCGCATCTGAACGAGATTCACGCCAAATACAAAGACCGGGGCTTGATGGTCGTCGGCGTCACCGATGAGCCGAGTGCCGTCATCCGCAAGTTCCAAAAGGATGTTCCCATGGATTACGCCGTGGCAACCGACACGGGTGGGCGGCTCAACGAGAAAATGGGAGTCACCGGAATTCCCCGCGCTTTTTTGGTCAACAAGGACGGCAAGATCGTTTGGGAAGGCCACCCGATGCAGTTGCGTGAAGAGGAGATCGAGAAAATCCTCGAGTAGTCCCAGCGGTCCGAAGTTTGCAATTTAACGGAGGCTCGGCAGGGCGGTCAGACTTGTCTGGTGGAAAGCCCGGCCTTTTTGGCAGCAGTTAGATGTACCCGGTCGGCTGAAGCGAACAGTTCTGCTCCCCACTCGAGGGCACAAGCGATGTGCAGGGCATCCATTCCGCGCACGGGGCTCGTTTCGAGGAGTTCTAGAGCCGTGGCGACAACGGGGGGCGTGAGTTGGAGAATGTCGGCGTCGCGGACATCTTCGACGAGGCGCCGCTTCGCTTGCCGGTATTGTGCCGGGGTCAAGGCGCCTTCGCGCCGTCTGCGGTTCAGTGCTGAGGCGACCTCCGGAACGCAGAGGACACTAAGGCCCAACTCGGTCGCGTCAGCGCAGATTTCTTCGACCTCCGTGCTTCCCGCTTCCTCGATGAAGCGCTTGGCAAAAGCCGAGGAATCAAGGCATGTCTTCATTCTTCCCGCTCGGCGAGGATCGCGCGGGACAGAGCGGCGCCTTTGGCTGCGAGTCGGAGCGCCGGACTCTTCCAAGAGGGAACCGAGACGGTGGCGACCGGTGAAACTTCGGCAATAGGGCGACCGTGCCGCAGCACGATTATGGTCTCACCGCGCTCCACGCGGTCGAGCATGCCTGACGCTTGACTGCGGAATTCGGTAAGTGTCACGGTGCTCATGGTGTTGTCAGTTCAGCGCAGAAATGTACAGAATTCGATGCAGTTTGTCCATTTTAGGCTATGGCACTGTTCGTGGCGCCTGGACCGGCAGAGGTGTCCGCGATTTCCTGAAAGCCCGACCGGGTGATCAGCCGGCGGCCTTGATCAACGCGGCGCGCATAGCATCAACCGGAGCGGGGCGATCCGTCCATATTTCCAGCGAGAGCGCGCCTTGGTGGAGGAGCATGGAGAGTCCGTTGGCGGTGCGCGCCCCTGCGGAATGCGCGTCTTCGAGGAGGCGCGTGAGTGCCGGACGATAAATCATGTCGTAGACGGTGAGGTCGGGCGTGAGCAGCGCGGCGGGGATGAGCGGCGGGTCGCTGCGCTTCATGCCGAGCGACGTGGCGTTGATCACCAGATCGGTGCGGGCCAACTGGTCGCGGAGCGCATCGACTTCAAAGGGAATCACCGTGACCGGGTCGTCGGGTCCCTCGAGGCGGTCGCTGCGCAGGAGTTGTTTCGCCCGTGCGGCGACATCGTGCGCTTTCTCCACAGTGCGGTTGACCAGCACAAGGCGGGGGCATTTTTCCAGCGCGCACTGCAGCGCGGCGGCCGTGCCGGCTCCGCCTCCGGCGCCGAGGATCATGACGCGTTGATCGCGCAGGTCCGTGCCGAAAGAGTCGCGGATGGCCCGGACCAAACCCTGACCGTCTGTATTGAACCCGCCGGTGCGTTGTCCGTCGAAGAGCAGGGTGTTCGCCGCGCCGAGCAGACGCGCGGTATCGTCGAGTTCGGTGCAAAGCTTAAGCGCTTCGAATTTGTGCGGGATGGTGAGGTTGAGACCGAGGAAGTTTGCTTTCCGCGCGAGGTCGACGGCTTCGGCGAGATCGCCGGGCGGACACTCGATCTTGGCGTAGCGCGCTTCGAGGCCGAGGGACACAAGCCCTGCATTCTGCATGACGGGCGAGAGCGAGTGTGCGACAGGAGAACCCAGCACGGCGACGTGGACATCCGGAGGAATGGGCCCGCGACCCTCGGCGCGCGCGCGGAGGTCGTCCAACGTGAAGGTGGTTTGTTGGAGGTCGGGCATGGCATGGAATTAAGCCACGGATCGGGAAAGATGGCAGGGGATATTTGTCGAAGTCAGGGCTGAGGCTTGAGTGCGAGTGGAAAAGCGGATCGGCTTTCAGCCGATGGTGGTGAGGTCTCATTGGCCGGAAGCCAATGCCACGGGGGAACGGACGTCGCCGGGGCCGGCGACGCTACAGTCAGGCAGCGAACTTTTCGCGGGTGCGGGCGAATCGGGTGCGGACGCGGTCGCGGCCGAGGAGTTCGAGCAAATGGTAAAGGCTCGGACCGACGCTGCGCCCCGTAGCGGCGACACGGGCCGGATGGACGAGGAGTGCGGTCTTTATGCCCAGCTTGGCGGCGAGATCCTTGAAGGCGGACTCGATGTTCTCCGCGGTCCAAGGTTCGACGCTCGACAGTCTGTCGCCGAGGACGTGCAGGCGCTCGAGGGCACCGTCCGCCCGGAGGGCTTTGTCGACCGAGGCTTCGTCGAAAGCATATTCGTCGTTGAAGAAAAATTCGATCCACGAGGGAACGTCGGTGAGGTGCTTGACCTTTTCTTTGACCAAGGCGAGTGCTGGCAGCAGGGCCTCGCGGGATCCGTAGTTGATGCCGGACAGGTCGATGAAGGGGATGCTCAGATCGGCGAAACGCTCGAGCTGCATCTGGATGAGGTATTGGCCGTTCATCCAGAAACATTTGTCGAGGTCGAAGCCCGCGCTGCGGCGGTTGATGTTTTTGAGCTCGAAGAGCTTCACAATTTCCTCGATCGGGAGGATCTCGCGGTTGTCCTTCGGCGACCATCCGAGGAGGCAGAGGTAGTTGCGCACGGCTTCGGGTGCGTAGCCCTGGGCGATGTAATCCTGCACGCTTGCGCCCTTGTCGCGCTTGCTCATTTTGGAACCGTCCGGATTGAGGATGAGCGGAATGTGGGCGAAGCGAGGCGGTTCGACGCCGAAGGCTTTGTAAAGTTCGATGTGTTTCGGTGTGTTCGAAAGGTGATCCTCGCCGCGGATGACGTCGGTGATTTTCATCTCGATGTCGTCGACCACGTTGACGAAGTGGAAAATCCACGAACCGTCCGGCCGACGCACGGTCATGTCGGGGTGGGTTCCGGGATTGGAAAGGTCGAATGGGATGGAGCCGCAGACTTCGTCGTGCACGGTGACCGTTTCGCGCGGGGACCGGAAGCGCAGTGCACCCGCATCATCGTAGATCATTCCTTTGTCCTGGAGGATCTTAAGGTATCGCTCGTAAACCGGACCGCGCTCGCTCTGGTAATACGGTCCGTAGTCGCCGCCTTTCTGCGCGCCCTCGTCCCAATCGAGTCCGAGCCAGCGCAGTCCGTCGTAGATGCCGCGCACGGCTTCCTCGTTGTGGCGTTCGCGGTCGGTGTCCTCGATGCGCAGGACGAATGTCCCGCCGGTGTGGCGTGCGTGCAGCCAGTTGAATAGAGCGGTTCTGGCGCCTCCGACGTGGAGAAATCCGGTTGGAGAGGGGGCGAAGCGGACGCGGACGGACGACATGATTGTTCGGATTCGGGTGGCCTTCAGTCCTGCGACTCGAGTCGGCGCAGGGAGGTGAGGCCGTATTGCTCTTTGATCCGGTCCTCTTCGGCTTTGCTTCCCTCGACGTCGAGCACGAGGAGCCCCGGATCTTCGGCGAGGCGGATGCGGTGGAAACCGTCTTTCGGGTTGTCGACCGCGGTGGCCACATCGGCGAGGCTGCGGACCGGGCGACCGTTGATTTCCTCGACCACTTCAAATCCGAGGTTTTCGTAGCCGATGTTGTTCGGGGTGCTGAGCACGTTGCTGATGAAAACGACGCGTCCCCGGTCGGGCGGCAATTCGCTCTGGAAGCGGTCGAGGTAAACGAGCTTGAGCGGTGCGTCGTCGGACCAATTGCGGCCGAACTCGCGGAGGAACTGGCGCGACAACTCGGAGAAAACGATTCCGCCGACAACGACGTAGTCGGGTTCGCGGTCGAAGATGTAGGGCTGGCTGACCATGCGCGAGGTGTCGCGGGGGGCGAGCGTGCCTTCGAGTTTCACCTCGGCGCCGTCGCGCCAGACGACGACGGGAATTTTGCGCCCGACTTCGAGGCAGGTGGAAACGTAATGGGCGAGGGAGATTTTTCCGAACCGCTCATCCTGGTAGTTGCCGTCCTGATCGATGGCTCGGCCGTCGACATTGAGGAGCACGTCGCCGACTTTGACTCCGGCGGCTTCCGCGGGCGAACCCGGCAGAACTTTCGCGACATAGGCGCCGCCCGCCCCTTCCGGCAACTTAAGGTATCGGCGCAGCTGCGGATCGCGCGTGTCGTAGAATGTCAGACCTGCCCGGGGGAAACCCGGATAGGGCTTCTTCGCCGCTGCCTTGAGGAACTGATCGATGACTGGCGCCGGCACAAGGTCGGCTGTCTGGGTCGGCGGGCTGTAGCGCATGACCATTCCCACGAGCTGTCCGTCTTTGAATGCCGGCAGTGTGAAGCTGTTCTCGCGCGACTGCAGCGGCACGCTGAGCCGGAAGAGGAGGAAGGCGTTTTCATCGACCGGGTAGGGGCCCACCTCGATCGTGGTCACGGTGGCCGGCGTGCTGACCGGACGGCCGTTGGGCTCGAGCTGCATGATTTCCACGCGGTCGCCGACGGACACGGTTTGATCCAAGCGCGCTCCGGGAATGCTTTGCAGGAATTCCGCGGCCGGCGCCGAAAGCAAGGCGAGGTTGGCGTCGTAATCGACGACCTCGACCTGCGCCTCCGCCTTCATGGCGGTTTCGGGTTTTTCCAATTCGACGTCGATGTGATCGGCAACCAACTCGGCGGTGACGAGGATGCGTCCGTCCATGAGCACCACGCCCAGGCCCTGACGGATGGTTCGCGGATTTTTGCGCCACGGCTGCATGAAGTTCGGGGCTTGGGCGGAGACATTGACGCGAACGACCGGAGGTTGCTTCGCCGCGGGTATCGATTCCTTCTGCGGAGCGGGAGTGGCGGGTGTCGCAACCGGCGCCGGAGCGGGGGTCGGGTTTGCCGGAGTCGGCGATGCCGCGGGTCGGAAAGAGTCCAGAATGCCGCGCAGGTTTTCCATCGCACGAGACGGCGCGGGTGCGCAAAGCACGGCAGCGATGACAAGGACTTTGATCAGGGATGCACGCATGACGATCAGAGGTTTTGCGCCTGGGTCACCCCGTAGCGTTGTTTGATGCGTTCCTCCGCCTCGGGCAGGGCGGCGCTTTCCAGAACGACCGGCCGGCCTTCGCCGAGCAGTTCGACCACGTGGAATTCGCGCTCCTCGCCGAATGCCGCGGAGACATCCTGCAAGGTGCGGATTTCCTTGCCGTTGATTTTCGAAACGATGTTGTCCGCGAAAGGCCGTGCATACGTGTTCACCGGATCGCGCAACACATCGCTCATCACGATGACCTCGGGATGTTCGCGGTAAATGTGATCACTGACGAAATTCTTGAAGAAATATTGCAGCCGCGTCTTCAGGTCCTTGCGCGTGTCGATGAAGTCTAGGTCCAAAGGTTGGAAAACAAGGCCGCCGACCACCACGTAGCGGGGGCGTTTGTCGTAGGCGTGCGCCTGCATTTCGAACGGCCACGGACGGCTGAGTTCCAGCACGACCTTGTCTTTTTTGCCGTCGCGCAGAAATTCGATTTCGGTTTTGTCGCCCTTGAATTTCCGCTCGAAAGCCTCGGCCATTTCCACGCGCTCGCCGTCGAGTTCGATTTTTCCGTCGGCCGCAACGGTCCGTCCGTCGACGGAGAGGATGACATCGCCCGCGCGCAATTTGCCGTCCGAGGCTCCTCCGTCGAAGACGCTGCCGATGAGGACGCCGCCGTCCGAGTCGGACAATCCGAGCGCGGCCCGCTGCGCAGGGTTGAGCAGAGGGAAGTAGGTGGCGGCGATGTCCATGTAGCGGTCGTAGGTCCCGTCCTCGATGTCCTGCAGGAAGCGTCGCGCCACCGGCGTGGGGATCATGTAGCCGACGTTCTGCGCCACATCGCCGCGGAAACCCTGGAATGCAACGCCCACGACTTTGCCGTTTTGCATGACCGGGCCGCCGCTGTTGCCGGGATTGATGGCTGCGTCGATCTGGATGGCGAGATGGCTGTCGACATCGGAATGGCTGTAAACGGTGAAATCGATGCGCGACACGATGCCGCGCGTCACGGAGAGGCGGTCGCCTCCGATGGGGTAGCCATAGACGCTCACTTCCGATTCGAGGGCGGGAATGCCGCCGAATTCGAGAGGTTGGGTTCCTTCGAAGAACGACTCGTCGTAGACTGCGATGATGGCGAGGTCGCAGTCGTGTGCCACGTGGATCACTCTCGCCTCCCATGGATTCGGGTCGCCTTCCTTGAGGACGGTGATGAACGTCGCGTTCCCCACCACGTGCGCGTTGGTCATGATGCGCTTGCCGGCGATGACGAAACCGGCGCCCACGCCCTGGCTGATGGCGCCCGGCGACCAGGGGCTGGTGTAATCGGGTTGCTGGGATGTGGTGGAGATCCGCACCATGCTGGCGGAGGGTTCGGCCGCGCATACGGGTGCCGCGAGGAGCAACACAACGGACAAAATGCGGGCGGTTCGGACAAACGGCATGTGCGGTGAGCCTAGCGTGCTCGGGTTTTTTGGCAAACCGCGAAAGGCGATGCCTGGGGGGCGTCGGCAGTTTACGTTCTTCGGGCGCCCAAGCCTGCCCGGACAGATCCTATTGCCAAGGCGCCGGGTCGATGCCCTCGAGAACCTTGCGTGCGTTGTCGTAGCCGCGTTTGACCGCGAGGTCGAATTGGTCCCACTCGAGAAGGCTGATGTCGGAAACCGGCGACTCGAAGTAAAGGTCGGCGGCCGTCTTCCACGCGCGTCCGCTGATGCGGCTGTGCAGAATGACAGAGCGCATGATGATGCCCATGGCGTTCGGTTTATCGGCCTTGCCTTTGCCCCCGGTGGTCCCGCCCTGATCGCACGCGATGAGACGTCCGGCGCCGGCATCGCGGGCCAGGTCGGCGGGCAGGTTGTTGACCACGCCGCCATCGACGAGAAGATCACCCTCCGCTGTCGCAACCGGCGGAAAGACGCCGGGGATCGAGACCGTGGCGCGCAAGGCGCGCAACAGTGAACCTTGGCGGTGGACGTACGCGCCGGGATTCGTGATGTTGGCCGACACGCAGGCGAAATCTTTCCAGCAGTCCTCGATCTGCGTGTCGGGCAGCAAGTGGGGAAGAAGGCGGTCGAGTTTGCGGCCGGAGAGAAGCGAAGTCCGCGGAATGAGCAGGTAGTCGCGTTTGGTGGGGTTCGTCCGCACCATGACACGGAACCGTCCCTTGAGATCTTCCAGATCCAAATCGAGCGATACGCCTGCGGCGACAATGGCGCCGAGGCTGGTGCCCGTGGCGATATCGAGCGGGATGCCGTGTTCTTGCAGCGCGCGGATCACCCCGAGATGGCAGAATGAGCGCGCGCCGCCGCCGGCGAACGATATACCGACGGCGCGGCCGCAAAGAAGGCGGGCGAGCCGGGCGAAATCCGCAGGGGTGTTTTCGCGCAGATGGAAATGAGACGAGGCACCGCAAGCCGCCTGCGCCGCGGCCGTTCCGGTGGGTGGCTTGGCGTCGTCGGGGTGCAGCACGACCAGCATGCTTCTCACGCCCTCCGGTATTTCGTGGTGAAGGACGGAGGGCGTTTGCCCGGCGCGCGCGAGGATCAGAACGAGGTCGGCGCTGTGCAGGCACTGACGCGTCCAGATTGCGTCCTCCCCGCCGCACGGCATGAGAAGAATCTGTGCGGAGGCCTCAAGTGCATTCAGCCAGACGGCAAGGCGTGATTTGCGGTCGGCCTCTGTGCCCGCGGCGGCGGGTGCATTTCCGCTTTCCGCCAGGACGGTTTTTCCCCGGCGGCCGATCTCCTTCTCGAGCCGGCGCGCGAAAGACGGCGCATCCGATGAGGGATCCGCGGCGAGCACCGCTACGGAAAGGTGCAGTCGCTCGGCGCTGCGGGGGCGGTTGGCGCGCTGGATGCGTTCGAATTGCACGCGCGCGACATGCATTACCGACTCGGGACAGAGCCGGGCCAGTTGCCCGAAAGCCGGGCTGTCGAGTCCGACCAGCACGCAGTCGCGCATCGCCTGCACCGATGCGGAGCGTTTCCCGCCGGTGAGCAAAGCCATTTCCCCCACGGTTTCCCCGCGTGTTATCTCACCAACAATTCGGGAGTGTCCGTCCTCATCTCGCGTGGCGCGCAAGCGCCCGCTCACTACGACATACATCGAGTCTGCGTCGTCGCCTTCGCGAAAAAGGGTTTCGCCAGCGGAAAGTTGCGTCCAACGCACGGACGAACGCAGGTGATTCCACGCTTCTTCGTTCAGTCCGCCGAGTTCCTCGTCGAGCACCTCCCGCAAAAGGGCCTCGCGGGATTCCTGTAGTTGCGCGTGTTCGTCCGATGCCATGACAGCCACCGGCGATTAGGTCAGAGAATGAGCCAAGTGGCGAGTCCGAGGAAAAGTCCCATACTGACCACGTCCGTCGCCGTGGTAAGGAAAATGCTCGAGGCCGTGGCGGGGTCCGCGCCGAGGCGCCGGAGAACAGTGGGAACCAAAGCGCCGCATGCGCCGCTCACCACGCAACTTCCGATCATGGCGAGGAAAACGATTCCGCCGAGTTTCCAAGGAACGGGATTTTTCATCATCTGCGCGTAGACGACCATTCCGGCGCCCGCGGTGAGCCCGACGAGCGCGCCGTTGGCGAGACCGAGGGTGGCTTCCTTGACGACGGCCTGCCACTCTTTGCCTTCTTTCAATTCTCCGAGCGTCATGGCACGCAGGGAGACAGCGAGCGCCTGGCAACCTGTGTTGCCTGATTGTCCGGCCAGCACGGGAAGAAATACGGCGAGGAGCACGATCTGGTCGAGGGTGTGTTCGAAAAGTCCGACCACCGCGGCTGCGATGAAAGCGGTGAGCAGGTTGAGTTGCAGCCACGGATGCCGGAAAAGAAAACTGCGCCAGACCGGCGTGGCGAGGCGCTCTTCTTTTTCCACGCCGACCATCGCTCCGGCCTGTGCGGAAAGCTCGAAGGCCTGCGCTTCGGCGAGGGCCTGACCACGAACCAACCCGACGAGTTTGCCGTTGTCGTTGCAGACCGGATAAACCGGGTAGTGCCGGTTCATCGTCGCCTTCATCGCGTCGAGCAGGGGTTCGCCGGGCTTGAGGGTGAAAATGTCGCGCAGCATCAACTGCTCGAGCAGGCGATCGTGCGCATTGAGCAACAGATCGCGCATGGTGACCACTCCGACAAGTTGCCCCGTCGCATCGGTGACAAAGCAGTAGGTGATGAGATGCTCCTTGGCGATCTCGCGCAGTCTCTCGATCGCTTCGGCTACGGTATCTTCGGGGCGAAACACACCGAACGGTTGCTCCATGAGGCTGCCGACCGAATTTTGGGGGTAGGACGATTCCAAACGCCACTTCTTGGCGATGTTCGGAGGCGTTGCGGCGAGGATGGATCGAAGCTTGTCCGGCGGAAGATGCGCAAGGATGTCCTGCGCGATATTGGGCAGCAGTGAGGAGAGGACCTCCGAAGCTTCACTTGGAGCAAGGAGCGACAAACTGGCTGAAGCCTCCTTGGGGCCTAGCGAATTGCATTGCGCCAAGACCGCCTTGAGTTGCGGGCTGTCGTTCATGACGAAATACTGCATTCGCGTACGAAAGACCGGCAAGCGCTTTGTCGCACAGCCGCACAGATGTCTGTGTCTTGCTTAACGGTGCTTCAGTAGTAAGGAGGCGGTGTGGGGCCTGGACCAGGAGGAGGGGTTGGTTGCGGAGGTGGCGGCGTTGGTTGCGGAGGCGGCGGCAGCGTCGCCTGTGGAGGAGGCGGGGCAACGGGCTGTGGCTGCTGAGGGGGCGGCACCGGTTGCTGGACCGTGTCGCGCCGGAGGTTTTGCGTGTTGAGAGAGGTGGCCGCGATATTTGCCGGGTTGTTCGGTTGCGAGCCCGTGCTCGGGGGAGCCTCACCGAGTTTGCCGTCGCTGAGTTGTTGCTGTTGGTCGTTGACGGTTTCCATGATCAAACCCATCGATTCAAGTTCGCCGTCCTTGATGAGTCGGGAGGTCTTGAGCAGGCGCTGGACGTCGACCACCGACGGATCCGGTAGGCTTCGGGCATTTGCCGCGACGGCAATCATTTGGCCCGCGCCGACGAGCACGGATTCGCCGAGACGTCCAGCCAGCGCAAGCCGCACGGTTCCCTCAAGCACGATGAGTTTGACCGTGCCGGGATTGCCCGGGCTGTATTCCATCATGACCGTCGTGCCCGTGATGGCGGCGGTGATGGGCGCGCTGCGGATGGTGGCGCCGCCAGCGTCCTTCGGGACTTGGAGAAGGATGGCGCCGCTCTCGAGGTCGAGAGCGCGGGTGCCGCGCTCGAAGCTGAATACGGTGTTCTCGCCCAGACGAGCGAGCGTCTGGTCGGGGAAGGTCAGTTGGGCCCGGGACTCCTCGCCGGTGCGGATATCCGAGTTGCCGCCCACAATTTCGCCGACGGCGGCCGGTTTGGGTTGCGATCCTTGAGGGATGACCTCGACGCTTTTGACTACGCGGGTGACCGTGGCCTGGTTGAGATTGCCCGCGAAGGCGCAGGTGGCGCTGGCGAGGGCAAGGAGTGCTAGTGGTGCGGTTTTCATCGGGGATCAGAATTTCAGCATGGCGGATACTCCCGCGCCGGTGTTGAGCACAGAGTAAGTGAAGAAATCGTCGTTTGAATCATTGAAAGACGCGGAGACTGAGGCGTTCACGCTGAACCAGGGCGTGAAGTTGTAGGCGAGCCCGGCGCTGAGAATTTGATTCCAGTCCTGCCGGCTGTTGTCGAGGAACGGCAGGTAGGCGATTTGGTAGAAGAGGTTGGCTTGCAGGCGGCGGGTGAGGTTCGCCTGGTAACCTGCGAGGAGGGCGAAACGGTTGCGCAGAGAGTAATCCGGCCATCCGTCGAGATTCAGATCGGCGTTCAAGGCAACCGTGGCGGAGTGCGCGCGGCTGAAGACAAAAGGTTTCTGCAATCCCAAGCGGATTGTTTGTTGGTAAAAGATCGAATTGCTCGAAGATGCGTCGGTCAGAAGATTGTAATTGTAGCGGGCGAAAGCCGACAGGTCTCCGAGATCGCGGAAAACGTAAATGAGCCCGCCGCCGACATCGAGGCTGTTGAAGCTGAGGCCGCTCAGGTCGGCGTAGCGGTAGAGTTGTTGGAGGGCGGAAACTTCCCCGTAAAGATTGCCCGAAATACGCGGCACCCACACTGCGCCGAATTGCAAGGCAGTGAACCAGTCACCCCGGCCTCCACCATTGGTCAACGAGGCGTTGCTGGTGTAAAACTCGGACGCGTTGGCGAAAAGTGTGAGCGATTTGTAGCGCGAATCAGGCACAAGAAGCCGCTGCTCGCCAAGATCTTGATCAGCGGGGCTCGGTGGCGCGTAGCCGGGTTCGGGAGCGAAGGCTTGGCCGGTCAGTGCGTTGACCATATCTCGACGCGAGACATCGGCATCGGTCGAGACCGACCGGCTCGGAGTTTGTGCGGCGAGCGGGGAGACGGCGACGAACGCGAGCAGCGCGGTGAGGAGATTTCGGGAGGCGGGCATGGCTTTGGATGGTTTTGCGGGGTGACCGCGAATTGTTTTTCCTATATCACAACCCCAGGGCCAAGAAAATTGGTAGCGATCGTGTTGAACAACAGAAAAAAGCGGAACCACGCCCTCTTACGCGCCCGCGCACGGCCCCTCAAACTGCTCCTGCTCTGCGGTCTATGGGCTGTGGTTTTTGCCCTGCTGGGTTCGCTCGTGCCTCTGGCGCCGCTCGAATTGGCTGAAAACGCACTGCAGGACGCCATCGTTCGGCACGGTCTGAAAAATCCCACGCCGGGGAACCTGGTTTTTCTCGCCCTAGACGAAGCATCGCTGGATCTGACCCAACTCGAGCCCGAGGAAATCGAGGCTTCCCGGATTTTGACACTTATGCGCGCGGGTTTTCCCTGGTCGCGCGCGGTCTATGCCGAAGTGATCGAGAAAGTTCTCGGGGCCGGGGCAAAGTCGGTCGTTCTCGATGTGCACTTTCCCGGTCCCGGTCCGGGGGATGACGAACTCCAAGTGGCCCTCCAGCGGCATGCCGACCGTGCTATCGTTGCTTCCATCTACGAGGACACCGGTGCGGCGCAAACTCTGGCCAGCCAATACCGTCCGCCCTCCGACTCCGTCCTTCCGCCTGATCGTCCCGGAGGTGTTGTCGGGTTTGCCAGCTTTTGGCCGGAGCAGGACAAAGTCGCGCGTGCCGCGCATTATCGCGTGTCCGACGCGCTTCTCCTCGGCGATCTCCAACTGACGAAGAGGCAACTCCGCGGTCGCAAGCGCGGCCATGCGGGCGAGGAAAAGGAATCGCTCGGTGCTGTTGCCCTGCGCAAAGCGGGTTCCGCCCGCGCCGTGCCAGATGCCGGGCTGATCCGCTTTTGCGAACCGGGCTCTTTCCCGATGGTTCCCCTTTACTCCCTTTTCGTGCCGGACATGTGGCGCGCCAACTTGAAAGACGGCGCCGTCTTCAAAGATAAAATCGTGCTGCTCGGCCCCTCGGCGGGAAGGTTCCGCGATTTTTTCCGCACGCCTGTCGGCACGTTGCCTGGTCCGGAGATACACTTGCACGCCATTGCGGCAGCCGCTTCGGGGGCTTTCTACACGCGTGCCGGCGCCGGCACGGTCGCGGTTTCCTGCCTGCTCATGGGACTGGTCGCCTGGTTGGTCAACACGCTTTTCAAGCGCCCGCTTTTCGCGCTCGGTTTCCTCGGTGTGGTGCTCGCGACTTCGGCGGCTGGTGCCATGTTGGTCTACAACTACGCCGATTTTATCCCCGGCTTGCTTTATCCTGCGCTCTCGCTGTCTTTCGCCGGCCTCACCGCCTTCGGTTATGATTTTGCCCTGGAGCGTCGCGAAAAGCTTCGGGTCCGTCGCAGCCTCGAGCGCTACGTCTCCCGCGATGTTGTGCGCGAGTTGCTCGACAACGAAAGCGAACTTCTCGCCCAGCTCGGCGGTTCGCGCAAAGATGTGGCGGTCCTTTTTTCCGATGTCCGCGGCTTCACGGCGCTAACCGAGCATGCCGATCCGGAAGTTCTCGTCGCCCAGCTCAACGAGTATCTCGCGGAAATGGTCGGAATCGTTTTCCGTAACCACGGCACGCTCGACAAATTCATCGGCGATGCAGTGATGGCGGTGTGGGGCACGGTGACCAGCGACGGTGCGCGCGGCGACTGCCTCCGCGCGGTGCGGGCCGCGCTTTCCATGCTCGAGACGGTCGAGGTCATGCGCCGACGCTGGAAGGCGAGCGCACGTGCGGAGTTGAATCTCGGCATAGGCATCAACTTCGGACAGGCTGTCTTCGGCAACATCGGTTCCGAGGAAAAAATGGAACCGACCGTCATCGGCGATGCCGTCAATCTCGCCTCGCGGCTCGAGGGGACCACCAAGAAATACGAGGTCCCGATCGTTCTCAGCGGGACGGTGGCGGAGCAGGTGCGCGGGGAGATTCCCCTGCTTCGCCTCGACATCGTGCGGGTGAAGGGACGCGCTGCGCCCGTCGAAATCTTCACCGTGCCGCTCGATGCTGATGCTCTCCGGAGTGGCTCGGACGGCACGAGCAAGGATGGCAACATTACCGCGAAAGGCGTTTCGCCGATGCATGCACCTGCTTCGAGTCCGTTCCGTCCGATGCACTCTCGTCGTGCGCGGCAATGCTCGCCCGCTGCCGCGAACTTGTCGCGAGCCCTCCCGGAAAGGAGTGGGAGCCCGTCCATAATCTCGACAGCAAATAGCGCCGGGCATTTTTTCCGGGTCGACACGGCCCCGGGCGACGGCGAATAAATTGCGGATGGATTTCGCCGCGCAGTTCGCCGACGCACTTACATTTAACTCCCTCGCCACGCTGGCCTTGCTGATCGGGCTTGAGTTGGTGCTGGGCATCGACAACGTGCTGGTCATTTCCATTGTCGTCTCGCGATTGCCTGAGCACCAGCGTGACAAGGCCCGCAAGCTCGGCCTGTTCATCGCGCTGGCCGCGCGTCTCGTCTTTGTCGCGGGTGCCTACTGGTTGGTCAGCCTGACGACTCCGATCGTCGCGGGTTTTCCTTTTTCCTGGCGCGATGTCGTGCTCATCGCCGGCGGATTGTTCCTGCTTTGGAAAGCTGTTAAGGAAATTCATCACGTGGTCGAGTTGAAAGACGAGCATGGCAGCGGGCGCGCGGCGGCGGCTTTCGGGACTGCCATCGTGCAGATCGTGCTCCTCGACATGGTCTTCTCGCTCGACTCGGTCATCACCGCGGTTGGGCTCACGCCCAATCTGCTTGTCATCGCCTTCGCTGTGATCGCTTCCTTTGCCGTCATCCTCGCCTACGCCAAAGCGATCGGGGATTTCATCATCCGCCGCCCGGCTTTGAAAATTCTCGCCCTCGCGTTCCTCGTGACAATCGGCGTGACCATCTTCCTCGAAGGAATGCACCAGCACGTGGCCAAGGCCTACATCTACCTGCCGATGGGATTCGCCCTCGTGGTCGAACTTCTCCAGATGCGCCACGACACCAACAGCAAACGTCTCGGACCGCCGGAACCGCGGCACTGATCCGGTTTAGAAAAACTGGCTGAACGGCCCGCTCTTTTTCAGTTCCTCGAACGTGACTGACTCCTGCGGGAAATCGATGGTCTCCTTGGCGCCGTAGGTCGCGTTGACTTCGCCGCGCAGGGAGATCGAAAGCGGCACCTGTTTTCCTTCGCTGATCTTCGTTTCGATAACGATGCGCCGCGGCAAGGTGTCGTTCTTTCCCACCCAGACTTTCATCGCGCCATCCGAGCAGGTGAGGGTGTCGAGCGCGCTGCCGACATCCTTGAGGTTTTTGCCCGTGGCCAGGCCTTGGATGAAACCGACAATGGCCATGTTCTCGTCGGCGATGGTCTCGCCGATCACGCGCCGCAGTTCCTTGCTCATCCATTTTCCGTTGAGCGTGTAGCGATGGATCTCGGTCGGTGTTCCCCCGAGGTCTTCGCCCTTTTCCTTCCCTTCGAAGCGCAATTCTTTGCTCGAGCCGAAAACCTGCTCGGTCGGACGGAACAACAGCGCCCACGCAGCTTGTGTTTCGCTCGTTCCCGTCGGGCCGGCGGGTACGCGCACCCACGGATTGGACGCGACCTGCGGACCGGCCAGCGCGCCGACAATGGCCATCAGCGGGTCGTCCGCGTTTTTGGTGAACGGGGTGTTATCGAGGTGGAAGTAGACATTCTTTTCGGCAAAACGCAGGTCGGCACCCCCGAAAAACTTCCCGCCCGCGGCGATGGACATGAGTGCGGAAGCGATGAAACGTCCGTCTGTGGCCGGAGAAATCTTTTTCAGGTCCTTGCCGGTCTTTCCTTTCTGGTC
>JBEDBL010000027.1:0-21272 GCA_041177245.1 Verrucomicrobiota bacterium | reverse complement strand
GCTTCCGGTCACGCTGAGGTTTCCGAAGACTTCGCTCACCCCGCCAGCGGTGCGGATGGTTCCCCCGGTCAGGGAGACAGTAGCCGCGTTGTTGATCTGGTTGCTTTGCGAGACAAGCAGCGTTGCACCGCTGGATACCGCAACGCTCGTGGTGCCGCCTGCTGCGGAGCCGGTCGAGGAGTTGAGGTTGAGCTCGCCGGCCAGGACATTCACGCCTCCGGTGAAGGTGTTGCTCGCCGTTACGGCAAGTGTGCCGGTGCCCGACTTGGTGATGCCGCCCGAGCCGCTTAATGCGCCCGAATCGGTCGTGGTCGTTCCGGCAGCAATGTCGTAGGTGGCGTTATTGAGGACCTTCGCGCCGCTGAGCACAGCGTTGGCCAGCACCCGCAGGTTATAGAAATCCATCTGGTTGGCAATGGTGCCAGTTGTGTCGATGATCAGCTCACTGCTGCCGCTGGTTTGCGTGATTGTGCCGCTACCGGCAGCTGACGAGTTGGCCAAGCGCAGGGTGCCTGCACCGAGAACGGTTCCGCCGCTGTAGCTGTTGCTCGCGCTGAGGACAAGGACGCCGCTGTTGGTCTTGACGATCCCGCCGTTGGACACCGCTGCAGAAATGACGAGGTCATTTGTCGCCGCGCCATCGGCCACATTGAACGTGTTGGTATTGCCGCCCAGATTGAGGTTGCCGCTGATCGTCGAGGCGTTGGCATTGGCTGCACTGGTGACCGTCACTCCGCCGCTATTGGTAGTGCCAGTGAGCGAGATGGTTCCCGCGCCGCTCTTAAGCGTCGCGCCAGTCAGATAGACATTGAGATTGCCAGCCGCGCCCAAGGTCGCGTTGCGGCCGTTCAGGTCTAGTGTGGTGCCGTTGGTCAGATTGACGGCGACCGCTCCCATAGCTCCGTTCGCGCCGAACTGCATGGTCCCGCCCGAAACCGTGAGGATGCCAGTTGCAGCGCTCGTGCTGTCGAGGATGAGCGTGCCCGCGCCGAGCTTGGTGAAGCTGCTGCCAGCACCGTTGGTCACTCCCCCGCTCAAGGTCAGGCTACCAGCATCCACGCCGACGCCCACACCGGCGCCCAGGCTGATCAGACCACCGTAACTGTTGGAACCACTTATGCTGCGGAGTGATCCGCCGCTGGAGATACCGCTGCTGTTGAGCGTGAGTGCTTCGGCTCCGATGGTTACCCCGCCCTGCAATTCGAGGGCGGCGCCCGAGCCCACTGTCACCCCGCCCGCTGTTGTGCCGAGGCCGGTATTGTTCTGAACGTTGAGCACACCGTTGGTAATCGTCGTTGCCCCGGTGTAAGCGTTCGAACCCGAAAGGGTCACGGTGCCGGCGTTGGTCTTCACCAAGGTGACCCCACCGGCGAGGATTGCCGAGATCGAGCCGTTCTCCACCACATAACTGGTTCCGGTCAGGACGCCCGATGTTCCCGTGATACTTCCGTTGGACAAAGTGACCGCTCCCACCGTGTCGCTAAAGCTGCTGATGTCGAACACAGCGTTGGCCCCATTGACCACCACAGCCCCGTTGCTCAACGCATTGGAGATGCCGTAAGCCAGTTTGCCATTGCTCACGAGTGTCGCTCCCGTGTAGGCGTTGGATGCGCTCAGCGTGAGTGTGCCCGCACCGTCTTTGGTCAGCGAGTTCGTGCTGTTGGTGATCGCGCCGCTCACTGTTATATTTCCCGCACCGCCGAAGGTCAGCGCTTGGTTGGTGGCGTTGATCGCACCGCTCAAAGTCAAGGTCCCTGCATCCGAGTTGATCCTCGATGCTGCCGTATTGGTGATCGTGCCCTGGTAGGTGTTGGCACCGCTGATGTTGCGCAGAGCGCCGCCTGCATTGGTGCCCGTGCCGCTCAGATTGAGCGCTTCGGCGCCGATCGTGATTCCACCGGAAAGCTCGAGAGCCGCACCGCTGGCCACCGTCGTGCCTGCCGCCACTGTGCCGAGGGCATTGCTGTTTGCCGCGCGCAAAGCACCGGCGCTGATGGTCGTGGCGCCCGTGTAATTGTTCGATCCGCTGAGGGTCACCGTTCCGGCGCCATCCTTGGTGAGTGTGCTTGTGCTGTTGGTGATGACGCCGTTCACCGCTATGCTGCCTGCGCCGCCGAAGGTCAGCGCCAGATTGGTGGCGTTGATCGCACCGCTCAAGGTCAGCGTGTCCGCATCCGAGTTGATCCTCGAGGCTGTCACGTTGGTGATCGTGCCGCCATAGGTGTTGTTGCCGCTGATGTTGCGCAGCGCTCCACCCGAACTGATTCCCGTGCCGTTCAGCGCCAATGTTTCCGCACCGATAGTGACCCCGCCTTCCAACTCGAGCGCCGCACCCGATATGACCGTTGTCCCGCTGTTGGTCGCGCCGAGGCCAGCGCTGTTTTGGATGTTGAGCACGCCCGCCCCGACCGTCGTCGTCCCGCCGTAAGAGTTGCTTGCCGTCAGGATCAATTCGCCTGCGTTCGTCTTGACCAAGGAACCGGTGTTGGTGATCGCCCCGGCAATGGTCAGCAAGGTTGCCGAGTTGGTTACCCCGATCACGCCGGCACCGGCTAGATTGATGCTGCGGTCGATCGAGACCGTCGAGCCCCGGTATTCCAGCACGCCGCCGTTGGTGATGATGATCGAGCCGTTGGTGCCGATCGAGCTGTTGACGCCCGCATTGGCCAGATTGCTCACGCTGAGCACGCCCGCCCCGATCGTCGTCGCGCCGCCGTAGCTGTTGTTTGTGCCCGAAAGAATTTGCGTGCCCGCGCCGACTTTGGTCAATCCGCCCGTCCCACTGAGCACACCAGAAAGGTTGTTCGTCGCGCTGTTGGATACCGTGAGGGTTGCACTACCCAAGGTCACCGCGCCAGCCCCGCTAACGCCGTCGACCGTGTCGCTGATCGAGTTGAGATCGAACGTCGCACCGTTTGAGACCACCACCGCAGAAGCGTCGGCAATCCGGCCGTTGCCGGACAGACGCAAGACCCCCGCTCCCACGGTTGTATCGCCGGTGTAGGTGTTGGCCGCGCCCAAGGTTAGGGTGCCCGCGCCGTCTTTGTTCAACGTCCCGGTCGTGGTGCCGATGATGCTGTTGACAACGAGATTGCCCGCGCCGCCGAAAGTAAGGCCGAATGTTGCGCCCGTGATCGTTCCGGTATTGGTCAGGGTCAGCGTTCCGGCATCCGAGTTGATGCGGGTGGCATTGGTGATCGAGACCAAGCCGCCGTAGCTGTTCGATCCCGTGATGTTGCGCAGCGCGCCCGCGGAGTTGATACCGGTGCCCGCCAAGGAGAGCGCCTCGGCGCCGATGCTGATGTTGCCGCCAGCGTTGTTGGTCGTCAGCTCCAAGGCTGCGCCGCTGATGATCACCGTGCCGTTGTTGGTCGTGCCCAAGCCGCTGTTGTTGCCTACGCTGATGGCTCCGGCATTGTTGGTCAGGAATCCCGAAAAGGTGTTCGTCCCGTTGAGGAAGAGCGTCGCCGCACCCGACTTGGTGATGTTTGTGCCGGCAATGACGCCGTTGAGAATGATGTTGCCGGAGGTAGTGCCGATGTTGTTCGTGCCAACCAGAAAAGTCAGGCCAAGATTCAAGGTTTGAGTGTTGGTCGAAAAATTGGTCAGCGAACCGGGAGCGGTCAGGAAGGTCGTGGGACCGTTAAGGACAAAAGCGCCGGCCGTATTGCTAAACGCGATCCACGCGTTCGTGTTGGTGGATCCTTGCAAGTCGTTGGTGACCGTCAAATTATTTGTGCCGGCAAAAGTAAAAGTGTCATTGCCGTTCGGAGAACCTGAAGCGCCCCAGTTGGAAGTATTCGACCAACTGCCGCTGGTGGTACCACTCCAAACTCTGTCACCTGCCTGCGCATCCCTAGTGGCAAAGATGCAGAAAAGCGAAAAAATGACTGCAAAAAACTGCAGCTTTGAAAGGGTGGAGTTGGACAGGGTATTCATGTGCATGGCTGGTAGGTGTATGATTGGTAAGGCGCTCTGGGAATCTGAAAAACTAGCGCAACTTTGGTCATTTGCAATCGCCATGTTTGTAATTAGCTCAAAAATAATTTTGGGACGAAAGTCGTAATTTCATACCAACTCCCAAAAGATGTTGCCCTCAACCACGCACCTCCCCGAAAGGGTGCGGTGACCGCGGGCGGACCGCCGTCTTTTTGCTGGGGGCGTGCGGTCGGCTGAGCCAGCTGAAACCTGCCGATGTTGGGATTGCAATGTTATCTGGCTCAAGAGGTTAAAAATTTCAGCAAAGCCTGCGCGGTGTGGCGCAATAAAGAGGGTGCGTAAGATCAGTTCCCAAAAGATGTGGGACTTAACCAAGCACCTTGCCCGGTAGAGCCCGGTCGTCGCGCGACCGGACCGCTGCCTTTTTGCTGCGGGCGTGTGGTCGGCTGAGCCAAGCTACCCTACCGATGATGGCGAAAAGTCGAAAAACTTTTCGTGCCTCGCATGACTCCTGACAGGAGGCAGAGTTTGGACGCGCGCAAGGATCTTGGCCCGAGTTTTGCCGCACAGCGCAAGCGATCGCAGACAAGCGACGCGGTCCGCGCGGGGAACGATTTACTCAAGGCAGCGGATTACGGACCGAGCCGAGGATTTTCTTCGTGCCACGCACGATACGGCGGCGCGAGGGCCAGAGCATGGCGCCGAGCAGCCCGGCCGCCGCGAGGCAGGTGGAGGGCTCGGGTATGGCCGTGATGGTGAAGGTGCTCGTTCCGGCATTCCACGCATAGCTGGCGATCCCGCCGTTGTTGAAGGCGAAGAGCGAACTGTTCGTGATACTGCTGCTCAGGTCGGTCTTGAAGACCAGCGTGCTGCCGAAGTCGAAGTTGTTCAACGTGAGAAGCGAACTCGGCGTGTAGGTGCCGAAGCCCATGCTGCTGGCCGTGGGATATGATGTGGCCCCGAAGTCGAGGAAACTGCTGCCGGTCACGCTGAGGTTGCCGAAGACTTCGCTCACCCCGCCCGCCGTGCGGATGGTTCCCCCGGTCAGGGAGACCGCAGCCGTGTTGTTGACTTGGTGGCTCTGCGAGACAAGCAGCGTCGCGCCGCTGGCCACCGCAACACTCGCGGTGCCGCCCGCGGCAGAACCCGTGGAGGAGTTGAGATTGAGAACGCCGGCATTCACTGTCGTTGCACCAGCGAAGCTGTTGCTGGCGGTCAGCGTGAGCGTTCCCGCTCCGCTGTGCACCAGCGATCCCTCCGTGAAGCGACCGGCCAAAATGACATTGCCGGTGCCGCTGTTGCTGAACACGCCGTAGTTCGGACCGGCAGCATCGTCGCCGATGAGCTGCAGGTTGTTGCTTACCGTGAGATGGCCGCTGCCCGATTTGAAAAAGTTGTGCGCCGAGAGCGAACCGCCGTTGAAGATGACCGTTCCGTTGGTATTGGTGACTTTCATCTGCCCCGCCAAGACGCCTCCGGCGTCCACGGTGATCGGACCGGCGGTTGCCGCACTGCCGAAATACACATTGTCATCCGAGGCAAACGCGATGTTCGTGCCCAAAGGACTGAGGCCGTTGGTCGCGACCTGCCAGTTGTTGGCATTGGTGTTCCACGTGCTGTTCTGCGCACCGGACCAGAGCACATCGAAGTTCAATCCGACGGTGGTCAGGTAGAACGAAGTTGCATTGGTTCCGAAGGTGTAACTGGCGCGTCCGATGTTCGTGGTCGAACCGAGAGCAAGCGTCCCGTTGTTGATAGTCGGGCCGGTGAGCGAAATCGACGCCCCGCCGTTGATGGAGAGTGCGGTGCCCGAAATGAGGGTGTTGGTGCCGACGTTCCAAGTCGAACCGCCCAGCGAGATGAAGTTGTTTGTGCTCGTGACGGTCAACGCACCGGTGCTGGAGATCGAACTGAGGGCCTGCAATGCCACCGAAGCGTTGCCGTTGAGGGTCAGCGCACCGATGGTCAGCGAAGAAACGGTGTTGCTGTAGTGCAGGGCCGCAAGACTGATCGGGTTGGTGCCCGTGAGGCTGACACTGCCGCTGCCGAGACCGCGCGCCGAGTTCACATGCAACTCGCCTTCGCGCAAAGTCGTGCCGCCGCTGTAGCTGTTACTCAAAGCGAGCGTGAGGATGCCTGTGCCGGTTTTGGTCAGGCTGCCGCCGCCGCTGAGTGCGCCGGAATAGGTCGTGCTGCTGTTGTTGCCACCCACAGTGAGGCCCACCGCGGTGCCGGAGACGTTGGTCAGGGCCAAGTTGTTCGATCCCTGCAAGCCGCCCAGGTTGGCGCCGGTCAAGTTGCTGAAAGAAATCGTTCCTGCACCGCTGTGGTCCAGCGTGCTGGCGCGCAACGCATTGTTGTTGGCCAAGGAGAGCACACCGGCGCTTACCGTCGTCGTGCCGCTGAAGGTGTTGCTCGCGGAGAGGACAAGTGTGCCGGCGCCGCTCTTGACGAGGTTGCCCGAGTTGGTGATCGCGCCGCTCAAGGTCACGGCGGCCGAGGCGTTGGACACGCTGATACCGCCGTTGCCCGCCGCGAGGTTGATCCCGCGGTCGGTCGAAGAGTTGGTCGTGCCGGCGTAGTCGAGCACGCCGCCGTTGGTGATGGTCACCGTGGCGTTGGTGCCGATCGAGCTGTTCGCACCCGCATTGGCCAAGTTGGTCACGCGCAGGACGCCGCCCCCGATCGTGGTCACACCGCCGTAGGTGTTGGCCGCGCTGCCCATGGTTAACGTGCCCGCGCCCGTCTTGGAGACGGTGCCGGTGGTCGTGCCAATGACGCCGCCGATCGTGGTGTTGCCTGCGCCGCCAACCGTGAAGCCGAAGGTGTTGCCGCTCACCGCGCCCAGCGTGAGCTGTGCGTTGGTGTTGACCGAAAAGACCGCTCCCGAGCTGGTGAGGGTTGTTGTCCCGGAGAACTGCACGCCCCCTGCCCCGTTGGTCACGTTGGAACCGGCGGCAATGGTCAATGTCTGCGCGCCGATGGACAGCGTGCTGTTGGTGTGCGTCACTCCGGCGCCGGCCGTCAAACGGTCGGAGGTGATGGTCGCGTTGTTGGAGGCAATCAAGGCCTCGTTGAAGTTCAGTGCGGTGTCGTTGGCCATCTCGAGGTTGCCGCCTGCGAGGATGATCGAAGTCGGCGCACCGAGAGCCGCTGCGTTGGAGATGCCGCGCACCGCACCGTTGCTGATCGTCAAGTTGCCCGTGTAGGTGTTCGCTGCCGCAAGGATCAGTGTGCCCGCGCCGCTTTTGTTCACGCCGCCCGAACCGCTCAAAATCCCGCTCACCGTCGTGTTGCCCGCACCCGTGAACGTCTTGGCAAAGTTGCCGCCCATCGTGCTGCTGAAGGTCAGCGAGGTTCCGGAGTTCGCCGAAAGCGTCCCTGCTCCCGTAAAGGTCGCCGCGCCGAAGGTCAGCCCCGCGGTGCCCGAAGTCACCGAGGCATCGGTGCCCAAGGTGAGCGTGAAGGCCCCGATGGAAAGCGTGCCTAGGGTGTGCGTCACACCGGCACCGGCTGTCAGTCGCCCGGAAGAAATCGTGCTGTTGTTGGTCACCGTCGTGTTGCGCGCAAAGCTCAACCCCGTATCGTTGGCCAACTCCAAAGTTCCGCCGCCCAGCGAAAGTGCCCCGCTGCCTAAAGCGTTGGAACTGGTCGTGGCACGCAGCGCACCGGCGGTCAATGTCGTGGTGCCGGAGTAGTTGTTGCTCGCGCTCAGGGTCAATGTGCCCGCGTCGGTCTTGGTCAGGGTTGCTGTGGTATTGGAAATGGTGGTTTGCACCGCAATATTGCCCGCGCCGCCGAAGGTCAGGTTATCGGCCGTGCCGGCAATCGCCGCTCCCGTGCCGCTGAAGGTCAAAGTCCCGGCGGTGGAAGTGATCGTCGTGGCACCGCCCAAGGCGAGCGTTGTCGTGATCGCGTTGCTCCCGGCGACATTGAGAATCGTCCCGGAGTTGGTGATAGCCTCGGACACCGAGATGCCCTGCCCGGAAGAGTTGGTGGTCAACTCCAACGTCGCACCGGCAGCCACGGTCGTTCCAGCCGCCGCCGTGCCAAGGGCATTGCCATTGGCGATGCGCAATGCACCGGAGGTCACGGTGTTGACGCCGGTATGCGAGTTGCTCGCCGTCAAGGTGACCCTCGTTCCGGTCACGTCGAATCCGAAGGCACCGGAAGAACTGAGCGCGCTGTTGATGAGCAACTCGCCGCTGGTCGCGTCGAAGGACAATGCCGCGGCACCCAGAACCAACCCGGTAAAGCTGATCGTCTGGAGATTGGTCGAGTTGTTGGCAATGCCCGCCGCGTTGCTGAGCGTGAGCGAATTGCCCGTCAATGTGAACGCCCCCGCGGCCGAATCAAAAATGAAGTTGCGGAAGATCGCGTTGGTATAGTTGTTCGTCGAGGTTGTGCGGGTCGTTCCGGTGAACGTCGTGTTGTATTGGACGTTGGCGTAATCGTTGACGATCAGGTTCGTGTTGGGGTTCCAGTTGTTGGTTGACGACCAGTTGCCGTCCGAAGCCCCGCCATCCCAAGAAATGGCAAACTGGGCCGCACGAACTTCTGCGGTGGCCAACGCTGCAAAGACGAGGACAGCGATAATGAAGCGCGGCAAAAACGAGGTATGTAGTGATGCTTTCATCATGATGTGAACGGTTAACGGTCGGTATTGATATCGGGGAATTGCGAAGTGGGTTGGGTGTGCCGTGGAGCGGTATCCAAAGTAATTCCCTATAAAATTCACAGAGAAAATCGTCAATACCCTCAACAGGGTATGAGGACGTAAAATTGCGCCTCTTAACAATTCACAACAAGGCAAAAGCCGCCCCCTGTTCTCGTAGAGCGGAAAGGCCAATGCTTCAATGTATACTCTTCATTACAAACAACTTAATACATCTCTTTCCGAGCGAGACAATTTTCAAACCATCTAACCGCGCGCCCTCCCTATGTCCTGAGATCCGCATCATTCCCTCTGACGACTCCGGATCCATCGTTTGGAAGCCGACGACATTTTCTCCCGTGCAGCGCAGTCCGGAAGTCGGAGGAGTTTTGACTTACTCCCAAGCCAGCGCAGTTCGCACTTGGGCAGGCATATCGCCACGGCGGCGGATGCGCGCTTGCTCCAGGCCCGGGGCATCGAGCGTGTCAGCTGGGTTCCAGTCGTCCGTGAGCAGCATCCCCTCGGGCCACTCGACCGGCGGAATTTCGAGCCAGGCAAAATCACGCGTGCCATCGAAAGTTTGGAGGACAACTTTGTCGCGCTGCGGCGCGATGGGCTCATCGGAGGCAAAGAACAGCAAATTGCCTGCCGCCGGAACAGCGAGCACATGCGGAAAAACATCCTGCAAAGTCGCGCGGATCGCGGCGCCCACGCGGTTGGGTTTTCCTCTTTCCGTGTCGATGCCCCACGTGTTGAGGACAAGCAAACCTCCGGGCACAAGCGAGGCCTTGGCCGTTTGCAATCCTTCGCGACTGACCAGCGTCATGGCCATGCGATCGCCGCTGAACGCATCGAGGATCACCGTGTCGTAGCTGCCGGGATGGCGCGCGAGAAAAACGCGGCCGTCCTCCTGGTGGACTTTTTCCGAGGGGAGATTCATGCCGAAGTAACCGCGCGCCAGGTCGATGACCTCGGGCGAAAGCTCGACTGCTTCAAGTTCGATCCCCTTCTCCCCGAGCAAAGAAACCAAGGATCCGCCGCCAAGCCCGACGATGAGCGCGTTTCTCGCATCGGGCCGGGCGAGCAGCACGCGCGAGGCGAGAAAGTAAGCATACTGATCAAGCGGACGCTTGTTTGCACCAAGCGCCGACTGGGGCGCTTGATCGACCATGAGGAAGCGCTCGTTTTTGTAATCGACCACCCGCAGGTCGGAGTTCTCGAACGAACGCGCGACAATCAAGCCTTCCGGCATGGCGCGAGGCCGGGCGAGAAACAGCGCGACAGCCGCGAGCACCAGCGCCGGCAGCACGACGCGTTTGCGCAAACCGGGAGCCGCAGCGAGCGCCGCCGCCAAAGCAAGCGCCCCGGCCGTGGCGGCGAGCAAGGTCGGCACGCGAAAATGCGGGACCAGATAAAACCCGGCCGACACCGCGCCGAAAACCGATCCGGCCGTGGAAATGGCATAAAGCCGTCCCGCCGAACGACCCGCCGCCTCGACGCCCGGCGCCTCCAGGCGGATGGCGAAGGGCGAAATCATGCCGAGCAGGAACAAGGGCGGAAAAAACAACACGGCAGCGGAGAGCAATGCGCCGCCGCGCAAGCCGAGGCTCCATCCGAATTCGATGATGAAACCGCGCAGCAGAGGAATGAACCCGACGGTTGCAGCCGCAAGGAGCAGCACGCCGGCAAACCACGTCAGCGAAGGACATCTATCGGCCAGCTTCCCGCCAAGCCAATAGCCGAGAGCAAGCGCCACCAAGGTGACTGCGATCAGCGCGGTCCAGACATACAATCCCACACCGTAATGCGGCCCGATGATCCGCGTGCCGAGCACTTGCAACACCATGACGCATGCGCCCGCGATGAAAATCGCCGCGCGCAGGCGCAGGCGGGCGGATAGCGGTAGTGCGGCCGAGGCGGTCATATGAAGCGTCCTTTTTCGCATGTCAGATCGACGGTGGCGAGCCATGGATATTTTTGGGCTATGGCGGAAGCGAAGAAAAATTAGCCACAGCCGAATCTGCGAACCGCCGATAGCCCCGAGGCAGACAGACAACTCGAAGAGCTGAGCGAAGCGTTCAAACTGACGCGGATAACCGCGGATGAAAGGCATGAATAACAGCGCGCCCCGCTGATTGCCTCCGGCCATCAACGCTATTTCTCCGATTCGGGGCACGCTGAGTTTCCTGCGGATAAGGAACCGCGGTTTTTCTGCGATAAGGTTTTGTGCCGGTGTTCTAGGCCGAAGTAATCCGTGTCTATCCGTGTTTATCCGTGGCAAAATTCTTTTCATAGCCCCGGCGACGGCTGGATTTTGCGCAGGAGATCTTTCTCGCCGGTGGTGAGGTTCGACTTGTCGATCCGCGAGGCCATGGCGGCGGCTTCGAGCGACCGGCCGTTGGCTTCGGAGATGGCCGCGAGAACGGCTTGGTAGGCGGGAGGCATTTGGTCGAAATAAATCGTGATGTCATCGAACACCGCATCGGCTTCAGCCGGTTTGTTGCGGCGCAGCAGCATCAGGGCGCGCGTGATCCGCATGGGGATATAGGACGGATCCGCCTGCAAGGCCGCCGCGGTGTCCGCAGGCTCGACAGCCAGACCGCCGCGGAACAATTCGAGATAGCGTCCGAAATCTTTCACGGTCGGCGCATGCGGTGCGGCCGCCTTTGCTTTGTCGTGCGCGCCGAGCAGCGCTGCGGTCCCCTCGCCAGCGATGAGGCGCGCCTGCAAAAGACGGAAGGCCAGATCGGCCGTGCCGGGGTTTTCGCAAAGCAGAAGAAGTTCTTCGTTGGCCACCTTCGGACCGCCGGAAAGTTTGTCCGCCATGCCGAGCGCGGCGGGCAACCGTCCTTCGCGTGCCGCGGCCTGCAAACCGAGGCGGATGCTGTTCACCGCCTTGTCCCCGCTGCCGCCGAGACCTATTTCGGCCCGCGCGCGGGTGAGAACCCGCACGGACTCGGGAGGGCCGGTGGAAGAATCTGCGGCTTCGATCACGGCTTTCCATTCCCCCCGCCGCGCGTGTGCGTCGGCCAGCGCGGTGAAAGCCACCGGGTCCTTGGACGCCTCGACCACATCGATGAACGCAACGGCTTCCGAGGTGAGTCCGTGTCCCGAGAGCCAGAGGGCAAAAGCGGCACGTCGCTCCGTCGGCGCGTTTTTGTAGGCCGGAGAGAGCAACGTATGAACCTCCTGCACGGTCATTTTTCCCGATTGGACCGCCGCCTCGGCGGCCGGGAGTAGCGCGGGATTGTCCGCTCTCGGATCGGCGAAGGCGGCATCGGTCCAACGCTGCGTGAATTCCGGCGGGGCCTTGAGAAAATCGAGTCCGAAGGCCAAGGCCGGCTGCGCCTCGGGCGTATCCTGCAACTCGTCGACGATCGCAGCCATCTGTTCGAATGCGGCAATGCCCTCGGACTTGCGCGCAATCCAATCCGGTGCGCCGTAGCGCCGCAGGAGAAGTTTGGCATAGCCGAGCTTCAATCCGGGATCGCCGGTCTCGGCAATGGCACGGCGCGCTTCGCCGACGGCGCTATCGAGATTGCCGCGGAAAGAAAACCGGCCGATGCGCAAGGCCCACGCTTTGATCTTGTCCCCCGCACCGTCGAGTTCCGCAGCCGCTTTGGCGAATTGCTCGTCCGTGCCGTAGAGCATGGCCGCCACCGCGCGTTGCGAACGGTCGTCATTGCTCAGCGCGGCGCGCAGCGCGACTTCCTCCCATAGATCGAGGGATTCCCGGCGTCCGAGCTTCCCCTCGAAGATGGCCGCGGCGCGCAGCACCGCAGGGTTGTCGGCGCGGATGTCGCGCGCGGAGGAAAGTTGGACAAAAGCCAGCCGGAAATTGCCCGCGTCGAGGCTGGCGACCGACTTGCGCGCCAGATCGGCCGCGCGCCAGGGACGAAAAAGGAAATGGTAGGCGCAAAGCCCCGACGCACCGGTGACGACAAGAATAATGGCGGCACGACGCAATGCGGCGCGCCTCGCGCGCGCTGTCACCGATCGGATGGTTTTTTTGCTGTCCGGCACGGGAAAAAACTAGCGACTTCCCGCAAGAAAGCACAGCAATGGAATCCAGCCACCGATTAAGGCAGATGGACGCGGGCAGGAGCATCGCACCTGACACGGGCCATGCTCAGGACTCCAAAAGGGAAGCACGAAGAAGACATGCCATAACAATCCGGCGAGAAGCGGTTCGTGCCGGCGTAACCGGCGAGAAGCCATCCTCTCCCATCGGTGTTTAGCCGTGCCAATCCGTGACTAAATTTTCTCTGCCGCTTTCGCCACTTCGGTCAGCGGACATCTCGTCAACGAGCCCCGGATGCGGCATTGCGTTCGAATTCCTCGACATCTGCGGCAGCCTTGGCAGCGAGCGGATCGTCCGAGGCCTCATAGACGCTGCGGCGCCAGGTGAGAAATTCGCGCGCCCAAGGAACGTGGGGCTCATACGCCTTGAGGAAGGGCAATGCCGCCTGGGCGGGGGCCGATGCGGCAAGGATGAAGCAGGCTGCTTTGAGGCGTCCCGATTTCTCCGCTTCCGCGGCAAAAGGTTGGGACAGTGCCTCGACAATGCCGGGAGCATGCTCGGGTGAGTTCGTCCCTATTTCAACCGCCATGCGGAAAGCCAGTTCGTTCAACTCCACGGGCAACCAAGGTGACGCGCGAAGGATCATGAAACATTGCTTCAAATAGTCCGCTGCCCGCGGCACGTCTTTGTTTGCCAAAGCCAATCGGGCGGACAAGACATCGGCAGCGGCCGGCGAATAAGGGCGCAATCGCTCGATCAGCGGTGACGCCTTTTCGTCGCCCTTCCCGGCGTAAGCACCCGTCACGGCCAACAATTCAGCGAGATTGGCTGATGCCTGCTCGGATGCCTCCCATGCTGCGATTGTCCCCTCCAAGTCTCCGGCACGGTGGCGGGCAATGATATTTCGGGCATTTGGAGACACCGAAGCATCCCCGATGACTCCCGCATCGGCAAAATCCCACAGACGGGCACGCGCGACGGATTCCCAATCGATGACATCGACGCCCGCGGGAACAATGCGCGGTTGCGTGTCCCCGATCCGCAGGCTCGTCGCCAACAGGTTGCGCACATCGAACAGCCCCGTGCGACCCAAAGTCCTGGCAAATCCATACTCGACATGATTGCGATCGTCGGTGTTTCGGGGCACCGGATTACCCGCTCCCACATACGCATCCACGGCGGATGTGCCGCCCATGTAATGCGCGAGGAAACCCTCCGCCCCGGCGGTTAACCAAGCTGCCGGCAAAGCCGAGGCAAAAGGCTCCGAGGCGAGACGGGTCCGCAATTCGGAGGCGGTCAGTTCCGGAGCTTTCTCCGAGCACAAAAGAACCAAGTCGTTGCCTTTTGTCTGCCAGATCTCGACGTGGGGAAAAACCGACCGCAGCGTGGCCAGCACGGTGCGGAAAGTTTGTTCGTCGACCTCATAGCCCTGCAACCACTGCAGGAAAATCCCCCCGGGGGCAAGGCGCGCGCGCGCCGCGCGGTAAAACTCCGCAGTGAAAAGATCGGCGACACCACTGCGATACGGGTTGGAAGGCTCGCAAGCGATGAGGTCGTAACTCCCTTTGCCGGCGAGCAAAAACTCGCGCGCATCATGCAGGAGCACATTCACCTTGGGATTATCCAGCACCTCGTGATTGACGGACGCGCAACGTCGCGCCACTTCGAGAATGGCCGGTTCCAACTCGACCACATCGACGCGATCCACAGAGGATACCTGTGCCAACCATCCGGCAGTTTCCCCGCTGCCAAGCCCGACAACCAATGCGCTTCGCGGTTCGGGATGCAGCGCCGCACCGAGCAAGCCGAGCATGATTTGCATGCCCGCGTCAGTCACCGCGTTGCCATCGCATTTGCCGTTGATGTAAAAAGCAAAAGAAGAGTTGTCGGAAAGACCGACCGAAGATTCGGTGCCGTCGACCTCCCAAACAAACGAGCCACGCACGCGGTTCCGCCATTCGCGGACCGAGTTGGGATCGTATTGCTGCAATCCCTCCGCGCGGCCCGCACCAACGCCACCATGACGCCATGCCGCGGTCGGCCCCTCGGCGAGCAGAAAAACAAGCGCCGCGATGGCCGGCACCCCGACCAAGATAGCCGGACGCAATCCGGCAAGTGCCCCGGACGAGGTGCGTCGAGCGATGAGAAACATAACAACCCCGCCCGCAACCATGAGCAGGGCCAAGGCCCGCCACGCTCCGGTCGCGCCGAGCAGCGGAAGCAGGCCGAATCCACCGGCCAGCGCCCCGGCGATCGATCCGACCGTGTTGGCGAAGAACACCACCCCGACCTGGCGCCCGAGTTGATGCCGCCCCTCGCCGCACAGCGCGATGAAGAGCGGAAACTGCACTCCGCTGACAAACGAGAAAGGAAATACCACCATCCCGGCGACCGAAGCCCAGATCCCGATCTCACCGGCAAAAGCGAATGTGTTGTGATCCTTCAAAAACGCCACCAATACGGCGAGACGATCACCGGCGGCAAAAGGCGCCACCATGCCCAGCCCCCCAAAAAGAAAGGTCAAAGCGAGGCCGAAAAGCGTCGGGGTGCGACGGGCGAAGAAAAGGGCGTAAGCCGCCGCGCCGCAGCCCATCCCGGCCAGAGCAACGGCCAGGATCAATCCGAAGGTGAAGGTGGTTCCCCCGAGAATCGGCGTGAGCATGCGATACCACACCAACTCCATGGCGAAAAAAACAAATCCCGCGGTCGCCGCCGCGGCATACACGATGAAAGGCGGCGCGGGAACAAATTCCGAACCGGTCGGGTCCGCTGGCTCAGCGGGCCGCTGTATTTCCGTAGAATGCGTGCGGGCTGCTGAGCCAGCCGCCCCTACCAATGCCTGTCGCGAGACAACAAATGCACCGATCGAGACGAAAGCACCGCCCAAGCACGCGATCCACAGTGACCAACGGACACCGAAGCTCTCCAAAAGAAAGAAGGTCGCCAAGGACGCGCCGGTCACCGCCCCCAGCGTGTTGGCCCCGTAGAGCCAAGCTGTCATGCGCCGCGTGTTATCTCCGCTGGAAGTGAAAGCGCGCGCGGCGGTAGGAAGCGTTCCCCCCATGAGAAAAGTCGGCACAGCCAAGACCGCGGCAGTCAGACCAAGACGCACCAAGGTGGCCAACGGTCGCCCGAGAGCGCCCTGCCCGCCGGTGGAAATGAAAACGTTCCGCGCAACATCGAGGGCGAATGGCGTGAGCGCCGCGCATACCGCCACCCCCGCTTCGAGAAGCGCGTAAAAAAGCAAAGGTTGCTGCACCCGATCCGCGCGCCGTCCGAGAAGGAGATTGCCCAAGCCGAGGCCTCCCATGAAAACCGCCAGCACCGCGGAGGCGGATGCCGTGGTCATGCCGAAAATCAGACGGAATTCGCGGAACCAGCAGACTTGCAAGATCAGAGCGGCCGTTCCGGAGAGGAAAACAAGAGCAGTGGCTGAGACTAGTGTCCCCGGCTTGTTCAGCGAGATGCGCACTGGGGGAAGCTAGCGGATTTCCGGCCGAATCACAGCCACGGATCGTTTTTTAGCCATGGATTGGCACGGATAAAAAAAAGATAATAGTGCGCCCCGCTAACACGGGCCGCACTGATTTGCCTCCAGTCGGACTTTTGGAATTTTTGGCGACATATGTTTCGGCCGGTGTGCCGGCCCGAAACAATTTCTGTCATCCGCGCTTATCCGCGTTAATCCGTGGCCAAGTTTTATCTCCTGATCTGTTGAAGAATGGCGATCAGGCGGCGGCGTTCGCGGTAGGCGATGGCGAGCACGACAGCCAGGGCACCCCAATAGACTTCGGCTTCCGGGATCGGTGCAAGCTCACCGCTTGCCCCGACAAGCACGCCACCATTGATGTTCTGGTTGGCGAAGTAGATCTGCCCGAGTTGTGTCGAGGTGAGCCCTCCGGTGCCGAAGAGAATCTCCGCCACATCGCTCGACTGCCGCGTCAGGCCTTGCCAGTTGGCGATCGTGAGCGTCCCTGACCACGTGATGGCCGAACTGTCGGCGAAAGTGAGCTGGCGAAGTCCCGTGGCGTAGCTTCCGAGGTCGATGGTCGAACTGGCGCTGAGGGTCAGTGTTCCCAGCGTCTCGGAATATCCGGAAGTCGACGTGCCGACAATGAATGTGCCGCCATTGAGAATGAGGCCGGTGGAATTGCCGATCTGGTTGTTGGCGCCGAGTTGCAACGTGGCCCCGCTGTCGACTTGGATGGACGCAGGAGCGAAGGAATCCGGCGTGCCCGTGTTGCTCAACACCATCGTTCCCTCGGACAAGACCAGCGCCCCCGAACCCGAGGCGGAGCCGGTCATGGTCATCGTCGTGGAGGGTAAGGCCATGGCGACGGTTCCGCCGCCATTGTTGAGGACAAGCGAGCGGTCGATGGTCACATTGCCGCCCGTGTAATCGAACACCGCATTGGTCGGCGTCGATCCGGCGAGAACGATCGAGCCATTCGTGCCGATGCTGCTGGCCGATCCAGCGTTGGCCAAGGTGCCGACGCGCAGCGTGCCGTTGGAAATTGTCGTGGCTGCGGCGTAGTTGTTCGTCGCACCGGTCACAGCGAGCACCCCGCCGCCGACCAACTCGAGTCCGCCCGGTCCGGTGACAAATCCGGACAGTGTGTTGGTCGTGCCGGCGGCGACATCGTAGACGGTGTTCATGTTGGTGATCGTCCCCGAAAGCGTGTTGCCGCCGTTGAGGAACGCGACTTTGTAGAGGGCCATGCTGTTGGCGATGGTCCCGCCCGCGTTGATCTGCAAAGTCGAGGTGCCGTCGGATTGCACGAGGGCGCCGGTGCCGAGAGCCGAGGTGTTGCCGATGCGCAACGCACCCGCGGAGAGCGTTGTGCCTCCGGCATAGCTGTTGGCCCCGGATAGGGTCACTGTACCCGCGCCATTTTGGACGAGCGATCCCTCGGTGAACGCACCGGCCAAAGTGACATTGCCGCTGCCGCTGTTGCTGAACACGCCGGAGATCGGGCCAGCCGCATCGTTGCCGATCAAGGCCAGCGAATTGCTGATCGTCAAATTACCGGCTCCGGTTTTGGTGAGATCATGCGCAGCCAGCGATGCGCCGTTGAAAGTCACCGTGCCTGAAGAGTTGGTGACATACATCTCGGCCGCCTGCACTCCGCCGGTGTCGACGGTGATGGCGCTAGCCGTGGCGGCGTTGCCAAAGAAGGCGTCGTCGTCGGTGGCAAACGCGATGTTCGTTCCTGAAGGATTCAACCCGTTGGTGGCTTGCTGCCAGTTCGCGGCATTGGTGTTCCAGAGGCTGTTTTGCGCTCCGGACCAAACCACATCGAAAGCCACCCCGGCAGTTGTCACGTAAAATGATGTGGAGTTCGATCCGAAGGTGAAGCTGCTACGGCCGATGTTGGTCGTCGATCCGAGACCGAGCGCTCCTTCGTTAAGCGTCGTTCCGGTCAGCAGGATCGAGGATCCGCCGTTCAAGGTGAGCGAAGTTCCCGAGACCAGCGTGTTGGTGCCAAGGTTCCAATTGGCACCGCCGAGGGAAATGTAGTTGTTCGTGCCGTTGACCGTGATCGCACCAGTGCTTTGGATGCTGCACAGCGCCTGAAGATCGATGGCCGCGTTGCCGCTGAGAGTGAGCGCGCCAACCGAAAGCGGCGTGAGCGTGTTGCTGTAGTGCAGAGCGGCGCGGCTGCCGGCATTTGTTCCGGTCAGCGCCACGCTGCCGGTCCCGAGCCCGCCCGCGGAATTCACGTGCAATTCACCCTCGGTGATCGTCGTCCCGCCGCTGAAGCTGTTGCTGGAGGAAAGCGTCAAAATACCGGTGCCGTTTTTGGTCAGGGAACCCGAACCGCTCATCACGCCCGAATAAGTTCCGTTGGTCGACTGCGAGAAAGCCACGGCCGCGTTGTTGGTGATGCTTCCTTGCAGGCTCGTCGTGTTACCCGAGAGCAGTCCACCACTGACCAACGTTCCCCCCGAGTAGGTATTCGCGCCGCTGAGTGTCTGTGTGCTTGCTCCGGCTTTGACCAGTGTGCCCCCGCCGCTGATCACACCGGCGAAAGTCGTGTTGCCCGAGCTTGTCCCGATAGTCAGTGAAGTATTCGTCGCGATGGTGTTAGTGGAACTGGCCGCTCCGGTCAGCGAAGCAATCTGCTGGCTGGCCGTCACATTGAAGACCGAGCTGCCGGAGCCGCTGTCGTCCATGATCACCGCACTGCGGGTGTTGGTCGGCATCGCACCGATAACGGCAGCCGTCAGATTGCCGGCGTTTCGGATGTACGTTGGACCATTGTAGCTGTTGGCGTTCGAAAGCGTGACCGTGGCGTTGTCGACCACAAGGTCGGAGTTGGCACTGGAGCCGCTGATCACACCGGTGACGTTGAAAGCACCGTTGGAAAAAACGAGCACCGTGCCGTTTTTGGAAAGTGAACCTGCGAGAGTCAGAGTTCCACCGCCGGTATTCTGGATCGTGCCAGTGCCGTTCGTTACCGAGATATTGCGGTCAAGTGTGGCCGAACCGCCGGTGTAGGCCAGCGTCGTATTGGTGTTCATGTTGATCACCGAAGTGCCGGCCAGCGCCGCGTTGGTGCTGATGGAAACCACACCGTTGGAGATGGTCATTGCTCCACTGAAGGTGTTGTTGCCGGAGAGAGTCAGGATTCCAGAGCCGGTCTTGATCAGATTGCCCGCGCCGCTGATCGAACCGGCGGAGTTGCCCGAAGCAATGGCGACGGAAGATCCGTTGGTCACGCCAATGTTGCCGCCGTTGTATGTCTGCACCGTGATGTTGGTGGAAGCATTGACGGTTCCTCCGCTGACTGTTTGCAGGGTGCTGTTGGTGCTTGTCGCCGCAACATTCACCGTGCCGCCCGTCATGTTGGTGATCGTCGTGTTGGCGCCCGAGACATCGACGGTGGCTGTGCCGCTCACCTCCGCAACGGTGCTGTTGCTGGAGGAGAGGCTCGTCGTGCCAGCGTTGAGTTCGGCGCCACTCACCGTGCCGACGTTGGTCAACGTACCACCGTTGTTGATCAGGGTATTGGCGATGCTGAAATTGGAGAGGTTTAGGGTCGTGCCATTGGTCAACGTGACCGAGCCCGAACCGAAGGCAAACGCGTTGCCCGCCGAAAGCGTCCCGGAGTTGAGCAGTGTGCCGCCGCTGAAGCTGTTGCTCGCGGAAAGAATGAGCGTGCCTGCGCCGTTCTTGGCGAGCGAACCGCCGCCACTGAGAACTCCCGCATACGTTCCGTTGGTCGATTGGTTGAAGACCACCGCTGCACTGTTGGTTATGTTGCCTCGCAGGCTGCTCGAGTCACCGGAGAGCGCGCCCGCGCTAACCAGTGTTCCGCCAGAATACGTGTTGGCGCCGGAGAGAGCGAGGGTTCCCGCTCCAGACTTGGTTAAGCTGCCTCCGCCGCTGAGGGCGCCGGAGTAGGTCGTGCTGCTGTTGTTGCCGCCCACGTTGAGCGCCACCGCCGTGCCCGCGAGGTTGGTCAGAGTAATGCCGGTTGATCCCTGCAAGCCGCCCAAGTTGGCGCCGGTCAAGTTGCTGAAGGAAACGGAACCCGCGCTCGAATGATCCAGCGTGCTCGCGCTCAACGCATTGGTGTTGGCCAAGGAGAGCACACCGGCGCTAAGCGTGGTCGTGCCGCTGAAGTTGTTGCTGGCCGAGAGGACCACTGTGCCGGTGCCGCTCTTGGTCAGGCCGCCTGCTCCCGAGATCGCTCCAGAGTTGGTCATGACGAGGTTGGCACCCACATCCATCGTGCCGTTGCCGGTCAATGCGTAGGTGTTCGTGACAAGCATGTTGGCCAAAGCCACCATCTTCGTGCCGTTGCTGGCGAAGGTTACCGTGTTCGAACCAAACGATGCCGCGTTGCTGATCGCCACCGTGCCGGCGTTGATCGTGGTCCCGCCCGAGTAGGTGTTGGCTCGGCCGAGAATGAGCGTACCCGCGCCTGCTTTTGTCAGGCTACCGGTGTTCGAGATGATTCCGCTATTCGTCAGATTGAAGCTACCCACATCAACGGTGCCGTCGCCGGTCAGGGCTATGTTGTTGGTAAAGAGGACGCCGGCCAAAGCTGCCACGGTCGTGTTGTTGCTGGCGAAGGTCACCGTGTTCGAACCGAACGATGCCGCGTTGCTGATCGCCACCGTGCCGGCGTTGATCGTGGTCCCGCCCGAGTAGGTGTTGGATGCCGCGAGCGTCAAAGTGCCCGCACCGTCTTTGGTCACCGTGCTCGCGCTGTTGGTGATCGCGCCGTTGGCAGCAATGTTGCCTGCGCCACCGAAAGTCAGCGCCAAGGCGTTCGCGTTGACCGCTCCGCTCAGAGTGAGAGTTCCCGCATCCGAGTTGATCCTCGAGGCTGTCACGTTGGTAATTGTGCCTCCGTAAGTGTTGTCCCCGCTCACGTTGCGCAAGGCACCGCCAGAGCTGATCCCAGTGCCGTTGAGCGCCAATGCTTCTGCGCCATTCGTGATACCGCCCTGCAATTCCAGCGCCGCGCCTGAACCGACTGTCGTGCCGCTGTTGGTCGCGCCGAGGGCGGTGTTGTTTTGGATGTTGAGCACGCCGTTGGTGATCAGCGTCGTGCCGCTGTAGGTGTTCGCTCCGGAGAGAATGAGCGTTCCGCCGTTGGTCTTGACCAGAGATCCCGTGTTGCTGATCACCCCGGAGATAGTCAGCGA
>JBEDBL010000026.1:0-21277 GCA_041177245.1 Verrucomicrobiota bacterium | reverse complement strand
ATCTCATCGCTTTCGAGGGCGGAAACCGCGTCACCGTGCGGCACCTCTACGAAATGCTGGAGGGACAGGTGGCGATCCTCAGTTCGGGTCTGCTCTCCCCGCGCGAAGCCCTCGACCTGCTGCGTGCGCTGCGACGTAGCGCCATGTATCGCAAAGACCAGCACAGCTACCTGCTCTACCCGGAGCGGGAATTGCCGCGCTTTCTCGAGCGCAACAACATCGCGCCGCGGGAAGTGCGCGGCAGCCGGTTACTGCGCAAGCTGATCGCCGACGGCGACCGCTCGCTTGTGGAAAAAGACCCGCTCGGACGCGTGCACTTCAGGCCCGGCATCGGCAACCAGCGGCAACTCGGGGAAATTCTCGACAATTTGGCGGAGGACAAGTCGCTGCGCGGGTTGGTCAAAGCCGAGCGCGCGCGCTTGCTGCGGAGTTACGAGGACATGTTCGACCACCAGTCGTTCACCGGACGTTCGGGAACCTTTTACGGCTACGAGGGACTCGGTTGCATCTACTGGCACATGGTCTCGAAGCTTTTGCTCGCCGCGCAGGAAATCTGCTTTCAAGCGGAGCGCGAGAAAGCGCCGGCGGGCGTGCGGCGCGCCTTGGCGGCGGCCTATTACGACATCCGCCGGGGAATCGGGGATGCCAAGACACCGCAGGAATACGGCGCTTTTCCGATGGAGCCGTATTCACATACCCCGGCCAACGCCGGCGCCAAGCAACCCGGTCTCACCGGTCAGGTGAAGGAGGACATCCTGTGCCGCTTCGGCGAGCTGGGCGTCTTCATCGAGGGCGGCAAAATCACCATCAGGCCGTCGCTGCTGCACGAAATGGAGTTCGGCGAGAAAGCCGCAAAGTTCACTTACTACGGCACGGACGGAAAGAAGAAGACTCTCGTCCTTCCGCTCCGGAGCCTCGCGTTCACGGTTTGCCAAACGCCCTTTGTTTACCAATTGTCGGACCGCGATGCGCTCACCGTCACGCGAGCGGACGGATCGTCCGCCCGCTCGGCCGATCTGGCCTTGGACGCGGATAGCTCGCGCCACGTGCTAGGGCGCACCGGAAAAGTGCGGAAGATCGTGGTTGAGTTGGATGCGAACCGTTTGATCCGGTAGCTGCGATTTTTGGGCGTCCGGTGCTCCGTGAACGGACGGAGAACTTTGGCATTCGGCGACTTTTGAACAAACTGCGCCGTAATTAGGTCGAACGTTTAAGTAAAAACAAGACATGGACTCCCTCCTGCCCGCACAAACCGTCGACAAAAGGCCCGTTTTCCGGCGTTTTCGCCGTTTGACGAACTACCGCAAATGCATATGGTATAGACCTATGTTACCCCTCCTGAACATACCCCGCTTTGTCGGCCTCGTTGTTGCTGCTATCGCCTTGCCGACCATTCCCTCGTTGCAGGCGCAAACAAACACGACGCTACTGAACCTCGATTTCAACGACACGAACTCCACCTACCCGGCTTGGGGCTCGACCGCACTGACCGGCTCCCCTGGTGCTGGGGTTTCCACGCTTCGTCCCGTCACCAACAACAGCGGCCTTTTCGCAACCGCGCCGACCAACGGATACCTCGCATTGTCACCCAACGCCGCTGCAGTGAACTCCGCTACCTACTATGGCGGCTGGGCGGCCAACACCACGCTGGCCACAGTCAATAGCCGCTACACGAACGGCGGCTTCGGCCAGACCAACTTGGCAAAAATTTCCCTGTCTGCGCGCGTCAGGGCGCGGGGCATGCCGACCAACGGCGCTGTGGTCATCCTTAAGCTACAGGCCGCCGGCGACGACCCCGGCGCGGTAACTGGCGGTTACAAAAGGGTAATGTTCGAGCCGATTTTCCTCACCAACAACAACTGGACGACCATCGGAGGAACTTTGGACAATACGGCCCTAACCAACACCACAGCCCAAGGGACACGCTATAACTTCCTGACCAACGCAGCCAACTATCAAGTTCTTGTCGAGCTAAGTGGCTTCAATCGTTTCGGCGTCACAGGTTATGTGGCATACAGCAATAATCCCACCGTTGCGGCCACGGGAGGCCGCAAGAACCCAGGCTTCGACCTGAGCGCAAGCAACATCCGGGTGGAGGTCGATGACGTTAAACTTGTCGTCACCGACGCGGCGACGAACGGTTTTGCTCCTTCGCCCACTCCATCGCAACTGCTGCTCAACCCGAACTTCGATTTGGGTCAAGGCAACTGGTCCTTTTTTGAAGGTGCCTACCTGTCCACAGCCGGTTGGGGCGAAGGCGGCAACGCCAACGTCGCCGTCATTCCGGGCTTTTCCGGTCTTCCCTACGCCGGATTCATGCAGAACCAGATCGCTTTCAGTCCTACCAACGGTAGCTTTTTCACGCTCACCTTCCGCGGCAAATTCGAGCCGAACTACGTGGCGGAGCAGACACTGGTCACGTTCATGAACGGCAATGATACACTGAATCTCAAAGCGGTAGACATTGCCGACCAAGTGGCCGCGAACCTCGGTCAATGGGCCACCTACACGGTCCGTTACAACGCTTCCTCGAACGACCTAACGGCCATCAACGGGCTGATGTCCGTCAAAGTCCAACCCCTCGGCCGCACGGTCGGGGCAGAACAAGCCAGCGCACTGATAGACACTCTGGTTCTCTCGCAACAGAGCGCCTCGGTCGTCGGACCGCAACTCACGGTGAAAGTCGCCGGTGTCTCCCGCACGAACGGAAGCACAAACAATCTGTTCGCTCCTCTCATCGGCTACACCACCGCATACCCTATCGTGCTGCAGAATGAAGGGGCGCAGGCCTTGACTATCTCGAACGTCACTCTCTCCGGAACCACCTTCACTTTGGGCGGCAGCGCTCCCGCTACCCTGCAACCGGGCGAAAACAGGAGCTTCACCGCCACGGTGACACCGTCCTCCAACGCACCACTGACCAACAACAACACACTCACCATCCTGAGTAACGATAAGGAAACGGGCGACCAAACTTTCGTGGTGAAGTTGCAAACCACTCCCGTCGCCGCTTCGGACAACTTCAACAGCGGCACCGCCGCTTCCCTCGGATGGGTACCCGTCTACGATGCCAGCACGACGGCTTTTGACTCATACGGCTCGGTCACCGTGGCCAACGCAGCCCTCAAACTCGACGTCGACTCGTTCAACGGTATTGGAAGCTCTCCTTGGTATTACGGAGCTAAAAAGGTTTTCGCCTCGCCCGGCTCGATCGACACGCTCCGCAGTTCCATTTCCGCCTCTTTGCGGGCCTCAGGAAGAGATTCCAGCGCAACGAACAACAAAGTTCAAGTCTACCTAGAGTCGCTGAGCAGTGCCGGAGCAGCCACAGGCAGAGTGTCCCTCGGTCAGTGGGTCGATGACACGGGTGACGGAACCAATGATCGCGTGGCCATCCTCCTGCCGGAGGGAGGCAGCTACACCGACAATCAGTCGCTCCTCTCCTCGGCCACGAGCCAAGGTTTCAACCCCAGCGCGCCCGCGTTCCAACTCGTCGTGCTCATGACTGACTACAACTTCGGCATCGAGGCGGGCAGCAAGATTGTCGAACTCGACTCCCTCGGCCTGAATCTTGTGACGAAACCCTTCGAGCTCTCCAACGGTGGCTTTGAATCCGATACCTCGGACTTCGGTCCTGGACTGCCCCCGACGAGCTGGTTGCAATATCCCCTCGAAGGCGTAAGCAAGAATTTGGTGACCAATGGAGCTGCGGTCTACAACTCCGGCATAACCAATAACGATCCGGGCGTTACATTTGCCGCCTACGCCGGCACCAAGGCCGCCAAGATTTACGGACAAAACTTTTACAACAGCGGGGGAGTCTGGGTCGGACCGAGCCAGACTGGCGTGATTTACCAAGAGTGGACCACCGCAGGCACCGTGGGCCTGACAGCCGGCCAAGCCATCCACGCGCGCGGCGCCGCCAAGGTGTTCGGCATCGACGCGCTCAGCGGCGGCAGCACTTTCAAATACGGCTTCCGCTATATGGACGCGGCAAACGTGCAAGTGGGTTCCGATGACGTGACCACCATCACAGCGTCGACCGATGTTCCCGACAAATGGGTTCTGCTTGTTGCCAACGGCACCATCCCCGCCGGGGCGGCCAAGGTGCAACTGATCGCCGAGTTTGTGCAGAACGCCTCGACGGACACGGGCGCAGTCTATCTCGACGACCTCTCCGTCGGTCTCGACGCGGTCGCACCCAATGTAACGGTCGGCAGCGGGACCTACAGCCTGGTCTGGTCGGACGAGTTCGACGGCTCCGCTCTCAACACGGGCAACTGGACCCCGGAGACCGGGGGCGGCGGTTGGGGCAACAATGAGCAGCAAACCTACACTAGCAGCAGCACGAACCTGAGGGTGGAAAGCGGCAGCCTCGTCGTCCAAGCGGTGAAGTCCTCTGGCAGTTGGACTTCGGCCCGGATCAAAACTCAAGACAAACGCAGCTTCAAATACGGCAAGATCGAGTTTCGCGCCAAGCTGCCTTCGGGTGTCGGTCCTTGGCCAGCAGCTTGGATGATGGGTACCAACATCTCCACGGTAGGGTGGCCCACCTGCGGCGAGATCGATGTCATGGAGTGGCGCGGCACCGGGTCCGACTCCAACACCGTCGGGCACGCTCTGCACTCGCCTTCCCGGAACGGGTCAAATCCGGTGCAACCCACCAACCGCTCCTCGGTGACCAACCCGTCCAGTCAATTCCACACCTACGCGGTGGTCTGGAACAGCAACAATATGGTCTTCAGCGTGGACGGAGTGGACAAGGCGACGCTCACCCCGCCCACAGCGGATGCGGGCTCGTTCCGCCAGGACTTCTTCATGATTTTGAATCTGGCCATGGGAGGCGACTACCTCGGAGGCACACCGATCGATTCGGCTCTGACCAACGCGACGTACGAAGTTGATTATGTGCGCGTCTATCAAGATCCCTTGGCCAACGTCGTCCCCTCGGACACGACACCACCGGTCATCACCATCGCGGGCTCAAACCCAGTCTCGGTCGCATGGGGTGGCTCGTATTCCGATGCGGGTGCGACCGCATTCGATGCGGGCGACAATGTTGCTGTAGCCGTCATAACGAACAACCCTGTGAACACGTCGGTGCCCGGCACCTATTCGGTGCTTTACACCGCGACCGACAGTAAGACGAACAGTGCATCAACGAATCGAACCGTGACCGTGGCGATGGCCAACGGCGGAACCAATGTCGGGTCGGATGGTCTCTCCGACATTTCCCGCTACGCATTCGGCGGCACCGGAACCAATCCGTTGTCAAGGAGCCTGTTTCCCGAGCAAACCACGACCAACAACGCGGGCACAAACCAGCTGGTGCTCACCTACTTCGCGCGCACAAACACGAATGTCACCACCGTGCCGATGGCGGTGACCAACCTCGGCATCACCAACTGGACGACCAACGGAATCACAATCACGAATCTGCAGAACGTCACGACCAACGGGACGGTGTTGCAAAAACGCCGGGCCACCACGCCGATGACGGGAACCCAGAAGTTCCTGCGCTTGCGGTCGGTCCTCACGCCCTGACCCGGCAAGCTTTTAGCCAACGCATGCCTTGGGCGGTGCGGAACATTCGTTTCCGCCCACCTGACGATTTCGTTGAGCTTCTTGCATCCGCCCTCGAGCTGTCCATGCAGGGCGGCGGCGGGCGTCTCTTGGGTGGCACCCGCACGTGCAAGCGCACAAAAACAGTTGCGATCCGCGCGGAGAAAACTAGATTACATCCAGTATGAAGTTCCCCCACAAATTTTCCGCTTTCACGCTTATCGAACTGCTTGTCGTAATCTCCATCATCGCGATACTCGCCGCACTCGCGATCCCCTCCTTAACCGGTGCCCTGAAGAGGGGGCAGAGTTCCGCCTGCCTTTCGAATCTCCGCCAAATCGGAGTGGCTACTATAGGATACGCCGCCGACAATGACATGGTTCTGCCGCCTGCTGGAAGCGGTGGCACCCCTGAGTGGGCAGTTAAGATTGCCTCCTACACCGGTGTGGATTCAAAAAAGAACAAAAGCATTTTCGTTTGCCCGGGTTGCGAAATTAAGGTCGACAGCGCAGCAAGTGGAGAGGTTGCAGTAACCTACGGCATGCATGGCGGGCTCATGCCTAAGGGCGGAGAACCTATGGCTTTGGATTCGGTGAAAAACGCGTCAAGCCTCATCCTCTGCGCGGATATGTGTCAAAATCCGGGCAACAAAGGCTGGTCGCCTTATTCTATCGAGAAACCGGCTGATTTCACAAAAATCAGCAGCACCACGACGACCGATACAGCAATAGCCCCTGGCGTCGATAAGGACACAGGCAACAACGCCTCGATGCGCTATCGGCACAACGGATACGCGAACGTAGTCATGGCCGATGGCAGTGCCCGGTCATTCAAAAAGGGAACGGTGATGACCGGGAACGCAACGATGCAGCAATAAAGACCGGACGCCGCCGGCAACTTGGATCCCGCGAACGGGCCTGACCGAACATGGACCCAACCCACCACGTCCACACAGCCTCTGCTGACCGGATCCCGAAACTCCAGAAATTCGCCTACGGCGTAGGGTCGCTCGTCAACAACCTGCTCGGCGCCGCCATCGGCATGATGGCCATCGTGCTGAATCTCGGCTTGGGCATGGACCCGGTCGTCGTCGGCACGCTCATGGCCCTGCCACGGTTGACCGACGCCATGATCGACCCGGTGATGGGCTACATCTCGGATCACTCGCGTCTGCGTTGGGGAAGACGGCGGCCTTTCATCTTCGTCGGCGCCATTGCCTCGGGGTTGGTCTTCGCCCTGCTCTGGCAATTGCCATCGGGCTACAACCAGCACTTCTACTTCTGGTATTTTCTCATCGGCTCGAACCTTTTTTACATAGCCTACACGATCTACGCCGCACCCTGGGTCGGTTTGGGCTACGAGATGACCCCGGACTACAACGAGCGCACCCGGCTCATGGGCGTGTCGAATTTCATGGGGCAATTCGCCTGGGTGGCCGTTCCTTGGTTCTACGCATTCATGGAGAACGACAACCTATTCTCCGACTCCGTCGCCGGGGCGCGTTGCCTCGCGATAATCATCGGGGTTTTCGTGGTGCTGGCCGGGGTTATTCCTGCCCTGCTCTGCCGGGAACGGATGCAGGGCGTCGCGGAGAGCGAAAACACCCCGGCTCCGGATGACGGTTTTCTCAAGAACTTCGCACGCAACACCAAGGACTTCTTTCGCGGTTTTCTCACCACGATGAAATTCCGCCCGTTTCTCCTGCTCTGCGGAGCGACATTCCTCGTCTTCAACGGCTTCATGCTCGTGTCGGCATTCAGCTCGTATGTCATCATTTACTACGTTTACGGCGGGGACAAGGACCTCGGGGCGAAGCTGATGGGTTGGAACGGGACGCTGTCGGCCGCCGCTACTTTCCTCGTCATCATTCTCGTCACATGGCTGGCCACCCGCATCGGCAAGCGCAGGACGTTCTTCATCTCGACCGGAATCTCGGTGGTCGGCTATCTGCTCAAGTGGTTTTGCTACAGCAAGACAAACCCCTACCTCCTGCTGGTCCCCACCCCATTCATCGCCTTCGGATTAGGCGGCCTCTTCGTGCTCATGGGGTCCATGATTGCCGACGTGTGCGACTTCGATGAGCTGAAAACCGGACAAAGGCGGGAGGGCATGTTCGGCGCGGTCTTCTGGTGGGTGGTAAAACTCGGTATGGCTCTCGCCTTGGCCCTCTCCGGCTACGCCCTCAATTACACAGGCTTCGACGTCAATCTCGGCGGTGCGCAATCCGCTCACACGCTCCTCCTCATGCGTCTTCTTGACGTCGGCGTTCCCGCCATAGCGTCACTTATCGCCATAGCTCTCGTCGCGCCCTATCCCCTTTCGGAAGCAAAGGCCAGGGCCGTGCGCGAAGAGTTGGAAAAGAGACGCGGTCGCGTCGGAGCCGCTGCCTGACATGCGCCTCGTTCTCTGCTTCATGGTAGCATCCGCGTGCGCCGCGGTTGCGGCAGACTTTGCGCCGCAAAAGTCCTCCGCACTTCTCGAAGGACAGCATCTTGCCGTCTGCTACTCCGGATTCCGGCACGGGCAGCATCCCGACCGCGGGGAGGGAGCGAACAATCCGTCGCGCGATCAGATCCTCGAAGACCTGAAACTTCTTGCGCAGTCGGGAGGGTTCCGTCTGCTCCGCCTCTACGACAGCCGGGAGAACTCCCGCACCGTCCTCGAATTGATCCGCAGCGAAAAACTCCCGCTCAAGGTCATGCTCGGCGCGTGGCTCAACGCCGAAGTCAGCAGTTACGGATCCTGCGGCTGGGTGGGCGCGCCCGAACCTGAGGAAAGATTGGCGGCCAACCGCGCGGCAAATGAGCAGGAAGTTAAGAATACCATCGCCCTCGCCCGCGAATTCCCCGATGTGGTCGCGGCGGTCAATATCGGCAACGAAACCCTCGTCGACTGGAACGACCACCGCGTTCCCGTGGAACGCTTGGCCGGGTTTCTCAAAGAGGCCCGCGAGGCGCTGGAGCAACCTGTGACCACGGCCGAGAACTACGCCGCGTGGGCACGCCACGGGAAGGAACTTGCCGCGGTGGTGGATTTCGCCGGCGTCCACACCTACCCGGTGTGGGAGAAAAAAACGCTGGCGGACGCGATGGATTTTACCCGCGAGAATCTTTCGGCCGTGCAGCAAGCCGTGCCCGGTCTTCCCCTCGCCATCGCCGAAGCGGGTTGGGCCACAGAAGCCTCGGAATTCCCGCAGGAGGCCAGCGAGGACAACCAACTGACATATTTCCGCGACCTCACAGGTTGGGCCCGCTCGAACAATGTCACCGTTTTCTGGTTCGAAGCTTTCGACGAGGATTGGAAGGGCGATGCCGCCAATCCCGCCGGCGCCGAGAAACATTGGGGACTTTACGATATCGATCGGCAACCTAAAGAAGCCGCCCGCGAATTGCTGCCCATCGGGAGCGGAGCACCACGCTGAATCTTTCCGCTGGAAAGATCGGTCCCCTCACCAAAACTCATGCGCGGCCCTGAAATCCCGCAGCTGGGCCCGGACGTTGACTTGAAATGAAGCGCTCGAAGATCCAGCCACGAGAGTTCCGATACACGCAGCCTGCTGACCTGCGCTCCCTGCTCATATGCATCGCCTAGTCATCCTCGCGGGCCTGATGCTGCAACCGGCAGCCCTGATCGCCGCGCCTGTCCCGAAGGAACGTGTTGTCGTGGAATACTGGGAAAAGTGGACCGGCGAGGAGGCGGCGGCAATGAAGGCCGTGGTCGATGACTTCAATGGATCGCAGAATCGCGTGTTCGTCCGCATGATGACAGTCAGCCGGATCGACCAGAAGATGATGCTGGCCACCGCCGGGGGCGTCCCGCCGGACATCGTCGGGTTGTGGGCCATGTATCTCACCTCGTATGTGGAGAACAACGCGCTGACCCCGCTCAACACATTGGCCCGCGAAGCAGGCATTCGCGAAGCTGCCTACATCCCGATCTTCTGGCAGATGTGCGGCCAGAAAGGCCACCTCTGGGGGCTGCCATCCACGCCCAGTGTCACGGCTTTGCACTGGAACAAGAAGATGTTCCGCGAGGCCGGGCTCGACCCCGAACAACCGCCCCGCACCCTGGAGCAGCTTGAAGAGTTCAACGAGCGGTTGACCAAACGCCGTGCCGACGGCTCCCTCGAGCAAATCGGACACATGCCCCAGGAACCGGGCTGGTGGAACAGCCAAATGAGCGAATGGTTCGGCGGCTCCGATTGGGATGGCCAAAGAAAACTGCTGCTCGACGCAAAGCCCGCGCACGATCACTTCGAATGGGCCGCGAGCTACGCGCGGCGTTTCGGCGGCGGCGAGATGAACCGGCTTCGCGGAGCCTTCGGAAATTTCGCATCTCCGCAAAACCCTTTTTTCAGCGGTCGGGTGGCGATGGTCATGCAGGGCGTGTGGATGGACAACTTCATACGCCAATACGCCCCGCCCGATTTCGAATACGGCGTAGCGCCTTTTCCGGCAACGGCCGCCCACCAAGGATCCCCCATCGCGATCGCCGATTGCGACATACTCGTCATCCCGGCCGGCGCGAAGCATCCGCACGAAGCCATGGAGTTCATCGCTTACACCCAGACGCAGGCCGCGATGGAGAAACTTTGCCTCGGACAGAAAAAATTCACGCCGCTGCGCGCGGTCAGCCCCGGATTTCTTGCCGCGCACCCGCATCCCTATCTGCAGACTTTTATTGAGCTAGCCAAGAGCCCGAACGTCAAACCGATCCTCGCCTTGCCCACGGTCACCCAGTATGCGAACGACATGACAACATACATGAATCTGGTTCTTCTCGGTCGCCTGTCACCCGGCGAGGCGCGGTCCGCGCTCCGCGAGAGACAGCAAAAAGCCCTCGACAAAAAAACGGAGCGTTGGAACCGCAACGAAGAAAAGCGCCTCGCGGAGTGGCGCACGCAACTATGAACCGCGGCGAAAAGACGCGGCTGCGCCACGGCTTGCTTTTCATCAGCCCGTGGCTGGTCGGTTTCGGCGCACTGACCGCGTATCCGCTGCTCGCCTCGCTGTGGTTCTCGTTGTGCGACTACAGCGTCCTGTCCGACCCGGTCTACATCGGCGCGGAAAACTACCGCGAACTCGTGCAGGACGAAGTGTTCTGGCTTGCCCTGCGCAATACGTTCTTCTTCGCCGCGGTTTCCATTCCTCTTTCGACGGTATTGGCCATCGGCTTGGCCGTCCTGCTCAACCAGCCGGTGCGGGGCCGCGGCATTTATCGCACGATTTTTTTCCTGCCTTCGCTGGTTCCCGCCATCTCTCTCGCCATCCTCTGGCAATGGCTGCTCAATGGCTCGGTCGGATTGGTCAACGAGGTAATCCAATGGCCGCTGCGCGCGATCAACGCGGTCGCGGGCACGGCACTGAAGCCACCCGACTGGCTCAACGATCCTTCGTGGGCAATATGGGGCCTCGTCCTCACCGGGTTATGGGGCGTCGGCAACGCCATGATCATTTATCTCGCAGGGCTCCAAGAAATTCCCGCCGAACTCTACGAGGCCGCGGAGATGGATGGAGCGGGCCCGTGGCAACGCTTCTGCCACGTGACACTTCCGCTGCTCACACCCGTCATTTTTTTCAATGTCATCATGGGCCTCATCGGTTCCCTGCAAACTTTCGCTGTACCCTACATTTTGACCAATGGCGCCGACGGGCCGGGACGCAGCCTCCTTTTCCTCGCCACTTACATCTATCAAAGCGCCTTCGACTACTGGAACATGGGCTACGCCGCGGCGCTCGCATTGGTGCTTTTTCTTCTCATCCTCGGACTCACCCTTGTTGTCGTGCGCTTCGGCGAGAAACGTGTGCACTATGCCGGACGCTGACCCCATCGCCCGCCGAGGGAACCGCTGGCCCGCGGTTTTGCTGCTGATCGGCTTCAGCATCGTCTTTATCCTTCCCTTCGCTTGGATGATTTCAACGTCGCTCAAGCCTCTCAACGAGACCATGGTGCTGCCGCCGAAATGGCTGCCATCGGAGCCGCAGTGGCAAAATTATCCCGATGCCATGCGCGCCATGGGCCCCTTCTGGCTCCACGCGCGCAACAGTCTGATGCTCGCCCTGCTCAATGTCGTCGGCACGGTGGTCTCGAGTGCACTTGTCGCTTACGGTTTCTCGCGCATTGAATGGCGCGGGCGTGACAGCGTCTTCCTGCTCCTCCTTGCCACAATGATGATCCCGTTTCCGGTCATCATGATCCCCGTCTACACCCTCTTCCGCGAGCTCGGCTGGATCGGCACCTTCAAGCCTTTGTGGGTCCCTGCGTTTCTGGCCGGCGCCTTCAACGTTTTCCTGCTGCGCCAGTTCTTCCTGGGCATTCCACGCGACTTGACTGAAGCCGCGCGCATGGATGGCTGCGGCGAGTTCCGCATTTTCTGGCAGATCATCCTGCCGCTGGCTAAGCCGGCCTTGCTCACCGTCGCCCTGTTCCAGTTCATGGCCACATGGAACGATTTTCTGGGTCCGCTCATCTTTCTCGTGCGACAGGAACAGTTCACGCTCGCTCTCGGCCTCCAGAATTTTCAAAGCGCTTTCGGTGGAACGGCATGGCACTGGCTCATGGCCGGTTCCACCCTCGTCATCCTGCCGGTCGTCGTTCTCTTTTTCCTCGCCCAGCGGGCATTCATCCGCGGCATCTCCACCACCGGACTCAAATAACCATGGCCGAAATCACCGTCGAAAATCTCCGCAAAGTCTACCCGGGCTCCAAAGGACAACCGGGGAAAGTCGCCGTCGAGGGCGCAAGCTTCACCATCCGGGACAAGGAATTCATGGTGCTGGTCGGGCCCTCCGGTTGCGGAAAAACAACGACTCTCCGCATGATCGCCGGACTCGAGGACATCACCTCCGGGACCATCCGGATCGACGGGCGGGTCGTCAACGACATCCCACCCAAGGACCGTGATCTGGCCATGGTCTTCCAAAACTATGCGCTTTATCCCCACATGAGCGTTTACCGGAACATGGCGTATGCGCTCGAGCTGCGGCGTGTCCCGAAGCGGGTGATCCGCGACCGCGTCGGGAAGGCCGCGAAACTTCTCGGCTTGCTCGAACCCGACGATCTCCTCGAGCGCAAACCCAAGGCGCTCTCGGGCGGCCAGCGCCAGCGCGTCGCCCTAGGACGTGCCATCGTGCGCGAACCGAAAGCTTTCCTCTTTGACGAACCGCTTTCCAACCTTGATGCGAAGATGCGGGTGGAAACACGCGCCGAGTTGTCGCGGTTGCACCGGACACTCGAAGCAACCATGGTCTACGTTACACACGACCAAATCGAGGCAATGACCCTCGCCGACCGAATTGTGGTCATGAATGAGGGACGCATCCAGCAAATCGCCCCGCCATTGGAAGTTTATCACCGCCCAGCCAATCTCTTCGTCGCCAGCTTCATCGGCAGCCCTCGTATCAATACGGTCAGTGGAAGGATTGAACGCGATGGCGACGGCATGGCTTTCGTCGAAAAGTCGGAACGGAGCGAGCACCGCCTTCGCCTGGTTTTCACGGGCGACGAAGCAAGGATGCTGGCTTCACGGGACGGTCAAGAAGTCGTCCTCGGACTCCGTCCAGAACATTTGTCCGACGCGCGCGATTTGTCCGCCCCCGATCCGCGGGCAACCTTCGAAGCGCGTATCGATGTGGTCGAACCCGTCGGCCCGGAGACTTGGATCTACGCCCGCACCGCAGGCCACCAACTCATAGCAAGGGTGCCCCATGCCGAACCGCGCGCAGATATAGGCCATACTCTCCGCTTCACTGCCGAACTTTCCCGGGCGCGCTTTTTCGACCCGGCCACAGGTCTGGCCATCTGCTAACTATCCGCCAGAAAATCGGCCGCCACTTTTGCCGCGGCGTCGCGCAAAGTTATTTTTCCCTGCGCGACGAGCGGACCAAACGCAGCCAAGTCGTTCTGAACCGCCGGACTGTCGAGAATGCGGGCCAACACCTGCTCGCGCGCGCACTCCACTAGCCCCTCCTGAACCTGCGCCAAACGGCGTGCCGCCCACTCACCGGACGACGTCATCTCGGCACGGAACTTTTCAATCAACTCCCACAACTCGCGAATACCGGTGCCATTCACGGCTGAACAGGCCAGAACCTGCGGCTTCCATCCGGCGGTGGCGGGCGCAAGGAGGTGCATCACTTGGGACATCTCCGCTTTCAGTCTTTCCGCTGCCGCGACGTTGTCGCCATCCGCTTTGGTCACCGCAATGGCGTCGGCCATTTCCACGATTCCCTTTTTGAATCCCTGCAGTTCATCCCCGGCGCCGGTCAGGGCCAGCAGGAGAAAGAAATCTGTCATCGACCGCACCGCAATCTCGCCCTGGCCCACCCCGACGGTCTCAACCAGAATCACGTCGTACCCGGCAGCTTCGCAAAGCGTGATTGTTTCCCGCGTCTTGCGCGCCACCCCGCCGAGCGCGCCACCGGAAGGAGACGGACGGATGTAAGCAGCCGGATGACGCGACAACTTCTCCATTCGTGTTTTGTCTCCGAGAATACTGCCACCCGAAACCACGCTCGTCGGATCCACGGCCAGCACCGCCACGCGATGCCCCTGCTCGCAAAGATACAATCCGAAAGCCTCGATGAATGTGCTTTTCCCGACGCCAGGCACGCCGGTGATCCCGACTCGCACCGAGTGATCCCGATGCGGCAGAAGCAACTTCATCAACTCCGCCGCCCTCGCCGCATGATCGGCCGAACTGCTTTCAATCAGGGTGATGGCCTGAGCAAGGGTAATGACACTGCGTTCGCATATTTTCTGTGCGTAACGCTCGGGGGACAAGTCAATTCGAGGCACTACCGGATCCATGAGTTAGACGGCATCTCACACGGAGAGCCTTGCGGTGGAAAGCAATCTTCGGCACGGAACCGCTGTCAGCACCAGCGCCAGTGAGGATCCGACTTGCTGCGTCGAAAAACTGCATGAATTATGCCGGTTCGTGTCCACTCGTCTGGGAGAAAACGGAATGATTCATGCAACCGCTTCGGTTAATCCCCTCGCCCGGATAGGTCGCGATGTCACGATTGGCGCTCATGTCACCATAGGCAAGGAGACAACCATCGGTGATGAAACCTGGATCGGGCCTCATGCCACCATCGGCGACGGAGTCGCGATCGGTGCGCGCAACACCATTGCCACAGGGGCATGCGTGGGCGTAAGCGATCGGGACAAATCCCCAAGTTCGGGCGCACCTTTAGTGCTTATCGGTAACCGCAATCTCATAAGAGAATTCGTATGCATCGCGGCCAGTCCCGAATCCGACCACCCGACATGCATCGGCAACGACAATTTCCTCATGGGCTGCTGCCATTTGGGCCCCGGTTGTCGCGTGGGCAATAACACCATTCTGGCAAACGGAACCACCATCGGGGCCCGGGTCGTCCTAGGCGACAGCGTGAACATCAGCGGTCTCGTCCGGGTCGAGGACGGCGTGCGCATTGGCCGCCTCGCCATGGTCGGAGGAGTGAGCCACGTAGCGCACAACGTTTCGCCTTTCACCATGGTGACCGGGAATCCTGCTACGCCGCGCTGCCTCAACTACACCGGACTGAAAAGGAACGGATTGACGGCGAAACACCTCGGCAAAGATCTTCGGGCGTTGAAAAGGATCTGGTGGAGTTGCCATAGATCGGCTGCAACACGCTTGGAACCATTCGACCTCGCAGTTTCTGCCACCTCGGCCCTGGCCGCCGAGTTTCTCGCTTTCAACCGCGACAATGGTGCGCCGATCGCGCCTGACCCAGAATGTCGCTAATCGACCGCTACATCAGCGGGTCTGTGCTGACCGCCACTCTTTACGGCGTTTTGGTCCTGAGCGTGGTCCTTGTTTTCGGCAATGTCTTCAAGGAGGCGCTGGATCTGCTCATCAATCGCAATGTTCCCGCGCGCTACCTCCTTTTCTTCATGGCTTGCGTGCTGCCCTTTTCCCTCACCTTCACCGTTCCCTGGGGATTTCTCACGGCAACTCTGCTGATCCTTGGCCGGATGTCTGCCGATCACGAGACCGTCGCCCTTCGCGCCTGCGGAATCAGCCTTGTGAGAACTTTCCTGCCCGTCATCGCTGCGGGCATCGTGCTCAGTCTTTTTTGCATTTGGCTGAACGCCTCCGTGAATCCGCGCGCCGAACTGGCAATGCGACGATCGCTCGCCGATATGGCGCGAAGCAATCCAGACTCCCTATTCGTTGCCGGCGAAATCATGGACGACTTTGGAGGCAAAAAAATCTACATCCAGTCCAAGAATCAAGATTGGCTGTCGGGCGTCACCCTCTTCGAAGAGAACGAAGACGGAATGCCAAAGACCATCGTCCGCGCCACGCACGGAAAAGTCGGAGTGAGCCCGGATCGCCAGTCTCTGGTGCTGGATCTGTGGAACGCAAAAGTGGAACTGAGAGACGGCGAGGCACCGAAGGATATTTTCAAAATTCGCTACGGCACATCCGCGAAGCAAATGACCGCTTCGATTCCGCTCGGGGACTTGGCCGGCGGACTGCTTTCCCGACCACTCAGAACCTACACATTACCGGAACTGCTGAGGTTCCTTTCGGAAGACTCCTCGGATGTCTCGGAAGTCAAACCTCCCCACACCCGCACAGGATTGGTTACGGAGATCAGCAAAAGGTTTTCCCTGGGATTTGCCAGCCTTGCCTTCGCCATTGTGGCGGTTCCGCTCGGCATTGTGGCCCAGAGGCGGGAGACGTCGGCAGGATTCGGAATGAGCCTTGCGGTGGCTTTTTCCTACTTCGCTTTTGTGGAACTGGCCCACAGTCTGCGCGACAACAGCGGCGCTTATCCTTATTTGATCCTCTGGATCCCGAATATTTTGGCCCTTGTCATCGGCGGATGGATGCTGCTTCGCCTCGATCGCCGCTGAAGCACCAGAGCGCACTTAAGAATCCGCCCCGGCCAGCAAGCGGTATTCTGCGCACCCAGCGAGCAGTTCGCGGTGGGTCCCCTCCGCGGCAACGACACCATGATTGATAAAAATAATCCGCGGTAGAGCCGCTACCGCAGCCAAGCGGTGGGCAACAACCAACATGGTGCGCCCCGCAACCTCCCTGTGCAGGGCCGAAGCAAAGAGTTTTTCAGTTTTTGGATCCAGTGCGGAGGTTGCTTCGTCGAGAAGCAAAATCGGCGCCTTCTTCAGCAACGCCCGCGCGATGGCCAGGCGTTGTCTTTGGCCGGATGACAAGCGCAGCCCGCGGTCGCCCGTCTCCGTGTCCAATCCGGCGGGCAACGACTCGATGAACGGCCATACTTGCGCGGCAAGGCAGGCCACCCGGATTTCTTGGTCTGTGGCCGAAGGTTGCGCCAAGCGCAGGTTGTCCCTGATCGTCCCGTCGAAGAGAATCGTCTCCTGCGGAACATAGGCAATGGCCCCGCGGACCGACGCGAGCGCGCAGTCGCGGATATCTTGCCCATCGATGAAAAGCTGGCCGCGCTGTGGCTCGTAAAATCGGAGCAGCAACGAGAGCAGTGTCGACTTTCCTGCTCCGCTCTCGCCGACAACTCCGACGTGCTCGCCCGGCTCGATGGTGCAGGTGAAGCCCTCCAACCCAGCCTCCCTTTCATGATGGCGGTAAACGATGTTACGACACTCGATACGTCCCCGGTCTGCAGACAATCTTACTTTGCCGTTGTCCGGTTCGGCGGGCATGTGCGAGGAATCGTCCAGAAAGTCCAAGGCAGTTTTGACATGTCGCCAGCGCGCGATCTGGTTTCCGAGATTCCGCAGATTGGGCAGCACGAACATGAGATAGACGAGAAACGTGATGAACTGCGGAAGATCCAAGCTGCCCGCGGCCACAAGCCGTCCGGCAAAGAAAACAACAAGCAGGAACGTGGCAGCGCCGGCGAAGACCAGCAAAGGGTCGACCAAAGACGTGACGACCGACTCTTTTTTTTGGGTTTCGAGCAGAACGCATTGTCGCGCTCCGAAACGCTTCAGGGCCTCATCTTCCGCGTTGAAGGATTTGATGACATCCAGGCCGAGAACCATGGACTGCAGGAGGCCGGCCATTTTCTCCGCCTCGCCGCGCCCCTTGCGGAGCCATATGCGACCGTGACGCTCGATCGCATGGAGTGCCGCCACCACCAACGGACCGACCAGGATAATAACCAAAGCCAGCTTCCAGCTTATCCAAATCAACATCACTATGCCGCCGGTCATGAGAACCAAAAGAGCCAGCGCGTTGGCCAGACTGCCCCGGATAAACCAATCGACGTCCGCAAGCGAAGTATTGAGGCGCTCGGCGTATTCTCCGGCGGGAATGCGTCGATGGGCGCTCATCGACGAGCGCAGCCAGCGCTGGGCATACTCCGACCGGAGTTGAGCGCACACCTTGCGCGCAACGATGTTGAGCAGAACAGCCGAGAGATAGGCGCAGACCGCCAGCACGGTTAATATCGCGGCCATCGAGCCGACCTGCCATGCCGAGGGAGGTTGTTCCCGGGCCGCGCCCTCGAGCATTCCGCGGACGAGAACCGGCAACCCGAGCAGACCCGCGCTGGAAAGTCCCATTAGAATCAGCGACAACCACAACGCTAACCGGTGCGGCTCAAGCAAGCCGCCGATGCGCCGCGCGCTCTGCCAATCGGAAGGTGTGCTCATGCGGCCAAACGCGCCCGGCGCGCTTCGTTCAGGATACGATCGGCCGCGAGCCCCACGCCTCCGGGCGAACCGAGATGCGAAGGTATTTCGGCCAAGCGCGCGCGGATGCGGCGGGCACGATCCGGTTGCCCAAGAACCTCTTTCGCGCGCGCGGCAAAGTGCTCGCCGGTGATCCTGTATTGGATGATTTCGGGAACCACCATTTCTTCGAGGAGAACGTTGGGCATGGCCACGTAGGGAGTGATCGACAATTTTCGCGCGATCCAGTGCGATGCGGGATCCAGCCTGTAAGCAACAACGCTTGGCACGCCGAACAGGGAAAGTTCGAGTGTCGCGGTCCCCGAGCAGGCCAGCACAACCTCGCAGCGACTGAGAGGAGTGTAGGCATCACCCTCCACGAGTTTGACCTTGGCATCCAATCCCACGGCGGCGACTTCCCTCGCAAGCTTTGCTTTGACGTGCTCCGCGGCTACCGGGAGAACAAACTGCAACGAGGAATTTTCGGCCAGAAGAATGCGAGCCGCCTCGAGCATCGGACGCGCGAGAACCTTGACTTCCTGCGGTCGACTGCCCGGCATCAGTCCGACAAGAGGCACCGCGGGGTCTAGGCCCAAACCACGCAAACGAGCATCCGCGTCGCTCGCGGGCTTCGCAATATCGAGCAATGGATGACCGAAACTCACGGCATTTGCCCCGTATTTCTCGCGGTAAATTTTCGCTTCGAGAGGAAAAGCGGAAATGACAAGACGACTGTTTCTCGCCACCGAGTGCGCGAAGAGAAACGGACCGACCCAGATTTGCGGGGGAAAATAAAAGATAACCGGAACGGACAACGACCGCAAAACCTTGGCCACGGCCAGGTTGAACCCCTGGTTGTCGACGAGCACGGCAACATCGGGACGCTCCTCGCGGACCACCCGGGTCACATCCCGGTAAATTCCGCGCAGAGGCAGAATATGCCTGATCGGCTCCAAAAAACCCACAGAGCTCAAATGCACCGTCTCGTGGGACAGGCGGACGCCCGCATTTTTCATGTGCGCGCCACCTGTTCCGGAGATCTCGACCGAAGGCTCGCGCTCGCGCAGGGCGCGCGCCAAGAACGAAGCTTGGTAATCGCCCGAGACCTCGCCCGCCATCAGGAGTATTTTCATTTGGATACAAAGACAGCGGCAGCGAAATACTTACCGACCGTGAGTCTATCCTGTTAGGATTTGCACGTGTTGGCAAACTATCGGCACAGCACGTGTGGCACCGCGGCCCTATCGAAGCGGTTGCGGGCGCCCGCGATGACTCTCGTCGCGGCGGGACTCACTCTCTCCCTTCTCACCCCGCATGCCATCATGGCGGCGTGCGTTTGTGCCATGCTCTATGGCGCGGTTTGTCTTTGGGATGGAACTTGGACTTGGGAACCGAGGGACAACCCGGCCGCCGCGGTTAATTTTTCCATCGTGGTTTTCGCCCTCGGTAGCGCCGCGATCTGCTGGCTCAAAAGTGAACCGTCGGGTGAACTTGAGCCCTATTTGTCGCTGCTCGGTGCCCCGCTTCTCGGCGTTGGATTGCGACGCTTGGAACTCAAGCCTTCGATGGTGGGAGCTTCCTTGGCCGCAGCCGCCATCTTGGGCGCTTGTGTCGGGGTCTGGCAGGTCGTCAACGCAAGCGAAACACATCGGGCCAGCACCCAAGTTGCCGCCACGAGTTTCGGAATGCTTGGCGCCGTTTACGCAGTGATATGCACTGCCATGGTCTCGTGGAGCGGTCCCGCGCATTATACCAAGGCAATTCTGCGAACCGGGGCAATCGCCGGCATTGTCGTTGCGATCCTCAGCGGTTCGAGAGGTTCGTGGTTGATCTTTGCTGTGGTTTTGCCCGTAGCAATTTTTTTGGGCTTCGCACCGGGCAACCGCAGAAAGGGCGTCACCGTTTGCCTGGCGCTGGTTCTCGTCGGTGCCGCCTCGGCTCTCTTGCCGAACAATTCTTTCGCAGACCGCGTTCGTGAAACTCTTCGCGTTGGCGACCCGCTGCGCGCTGCCTTTTCCCGGGAATCGTTCAAAGCCTTTGTCTCGGCTCCTTTGGGCGGCATGCGAAGAGACGATTTTGCCGCCAACCTTGATCGCGCCTGGCTCTCGATCCGTCCCTACGCACCGCACGAGAGTCCGCCGCAACACGCCCATAATGAATTACTCGACGCCGCTGCGGTGCGCGGCATTGGCGGTCTTTTGCTCAATATCTTGGTCCTCGCGGTTCCGGTCATTGTTCTCTGGCACTTGGCAAAAAAGGAAAACGGAACAGGCCCGGCTAAAACGGGCCTGCTTTGCATGGCTGCGTTTCTCCTCGCCGGAACCACAGATCTACTGTTGCAACTCACGGCACGACGAATGACTTTTCTGTTTTTCGTGCTTTTTTTCGTAATAGCGGCAACAGCGACATCCCACGCGCCCGCGCAGAGGCGCGCTGCCCATTAGCGGTCTCGGCGCCGGGGGAAAAGCGCTAGCCCCTTAGCGGGCACAAACAAGGAGAACCGCGTCACGGCGGAAGAGAGGCCGATGTTTTACAATAACGCGGACGTTTCCTTGCATCACAGCGGCCAGCTCGGCCAAGGCATCCGACGAAACAAGCAGGAATGCACTTCCCGATGAAGACGAACGCAGGAACCGGGCGGCCTCATCGACCGAGCGACACGCTTTGACGGGACGATCCGAGTTCCAAACAACCCCGGGCGCAGAAAAACGCCATGTGGCCAAAGCGGAGCGCCCGCCCGACCTAGTATCAGCCTGTGCAATCACGGCGGGAATCGGATCGAGTTGACCGAACCGCGGCACGGCCACGTTGAAGGTTGCCCACTGCAGCATCAGCGCGCCGAAGGCGAATGCTTGCAGGCCGAGCAACCGCGCACCTGACCTCACAGCAAAAGCAAAGGCCACGGCGCAGACCAAAGGAAGAAGGCCAAGCCAGGCAAAATCGGTGAGGACCGGCAAATCAAGCCACTCACTGCCGCAAAGCATCGCCGCGATGACGATCAAGCCGCCTAGCACCAAACCTCCCGCCGCGGCGTAGAGCCACGCGTCGCGCACTTCGCACGACTGGCGACAACTCACGACCAATGAGG
>JBEDBL010000025.1:0-21687 GCA_041177245.1 Verrucomicrobiota bacterium | reverse complement strand
CCGGAGGAAAGATCATCGCGCACTTGCACCTGATAGTTGCGGCCAAATTGGGTCGGAAAGCTGATTTCGAAACCGCTCTGAATTTTCGCCAGTGCCACCCTGGGGCGCCCGCTCGACCCGTCTTTCGGATTGGAAAGGAAGATGAATTCGTCGAGATCGGTCACACCATCGTTGTCGAAGTCGCCGGTGCCATCACGGTCGATGTTACCGAAGTTGGAAATTTCCCAAGCATCGTCCATGCCGTCGTTGTCGCTGTCGACCGGCTGTGTGAGATCGGAGCCTTGGTCGAAACCGAGCACGACGGTGGTGTTTCCGGAAATTTCCACTTCGACCTGATGCGTCTGCGCTTGGTTGCGCATGTTGACGGTGGTGAAACCCGCACCGCCCGCGTCGTTTGCGGCGGTGTTGATCGAACTGTTCGATGTTGTCTGGACGAAGGCACGCACCGCGCCGTCGGCAACAGTAGTGTTTACCAGGTTCACGCGGCCCGATGACGTCTGCGCGGCGCCGAGGTTGGCTTGGCCGTTTTGCATCAGATCGAGCACATGGGGCGAAAGACCGAAACGCACGTAAACCCGGCTCGGCCCGCTCAGCGCGTAGGCCGCGCTGATGTTCCCGCTCCACGCGTTGGGCAGGGAAATCGTTTTGCTGATGCCGCCCTGCACGAAGGTCCATGATGCCGCACCCGCGTCGGATACGGCGTAGGTCGCGTTGACCGGCGTATTGTTGCCGGTGCCGAAGGCGCCCCCGATGGCCCACCAGTCCTTGAAGCCGCTGGTGCGGTGCGCGCTGATCGTGGTTGTCGTGCCGATGAAATTACTCGCGCCCTCGTCCTCGTTCTCGGTGTTGCTGTAGGCGGCGAAATTTCCCGCCACCTGCCACACCTTGCTGGTCGCGGGATCACGCAGCCAGGCGGCGGTCATGCGTCCGCCTTTCTGCTCGAACACAGCGAAGACGCGGCTGTTGAAGAGCAGGTATTCGGTCTGCCCGTCGAGATCCACGTCGGACTGCTCCTTGCCGAGCGTCGTGGCCGTGGCGCCCGAGTTCCATTGGCGCACGCGCTCGTAAATTTTGGCGAAACGGGCCTGGGACTGGCTGAAGCGGGCGAAGTCGGCCAGCGTCTGGCCCGTCCCTTTGTCGGGATTGATGTAATCGCCCGTGCTGTATTTCGAGAGATCGGCTGCGGGCGTGTTGTGGAACGCGGTCTGGAACATCGCGCTGTGCAGGACGCTTTGCGCAAGGTTACGCAGTCCGGAGGACGGCAAGGAGTAAGCGGCGAGCCAAGCATTGTGGCTGTTGCCGTTCACGCCCACGCGACCGAAGGTGTTCGCCGTGCCGAACGTGCGGTCGCGAAGGCCCTGCTCATTGGCGGAGCCGTTGTACCAATTGTCGTAGCTCCCGCTTGTCGCCCAATCGACCCAATCCTTGGCCGTCTGCGTGAGCGACTGGCCCGTGCCGCGATCGACCGTGCCCCAGTTGGTGTAGGTATTGCCATCGGTTCCCTTATAGCTGACGGCACCGGCGGCGATTTGTTGCGCGGTCACCACGCGGGTCCAAGGACGGCTGGCCAGCCAGCGTACATTGGAGTCATAGCTCGTCGCCTTGGCGTTGTCGGAGAAATCACCCATGTCTTTCCAGAGTCCGACCACCTGGTCTTGCGCGCCGCTGCGCGAACGGCGCGAGAGCAACTGCCGCACGGCAAGGGCCGATCCGCCGTCGAGGGTCTGGTCGAGGTAAGCCGAGGTGACATCATGGATGGGGAAAATTTTCATCCCGTTGACGCTGTTGAGCCGGTAACCGGATTCACCCAGGGCGGAGCTGCGCCCGAACCACTTGAGAAAATGCCGCATCTGGTCGGCGAAGGTGTATCCGTAACCCATGCCGGCGATCGTCTGCAAAGACGGCGTGTCGAGGATGCGTTCGGGAGCCCAGAAAACAGAACGCGAAGCCGTGTTCGAACCGTAGATTCCATCGAGGAAGCTTTCGGCCAGCGCCTTGTTCTCGTTGTTGAACTCCTGCTGGAAGTATTTCGGCACGTGGTCCGAGAAGGTCGAACCGACAAGCGAAATGCGGCCGGAAGAAATGAGGCTCCGGATTTTCGCGTTGAACGACGGACCGTCATTGTTAGGCCACGCGCCCGCCGAAGGGTTGGCCGCCCATTGCAGTGCGGACGCGAGCGTCGGCGTGACATGCAGCGTGAGCGGTGCGTTGTAGGACTCGTGGGTCTGCAACAAGCGGGAATAGCCGGTCGCCGGTGTGCCGCTGCGGACGAGAGACTGGATCGTGCTGCCCGGCAAGATCGCCTGGTTGGCGTGCGCCAGCAGCATGACCTTGGCGTATTTGTTGCGGTCGTTCCACTCCCGGTTGTTCGGATTGCCGAGTGTGGTGTCGCGACCGAAATAATAGGACAGCTTCTCGTTGAGTTTGATGTTGTCCTGATCCTTCCAGTAGTCGGAAGCCAACCAGTCGTCCGAGATGGTGTCGCGGATATCATTGCGTCCGGAGATGTCGCCGGTGTTTGTGCCGGTGGTGTTCGGTTTGGTCGTGAAGGCTTGGAAGTTGAGGGTGTTCGGGTCTCCCTGCCATCCGGCGTCGATCAGGTTTTGGCGGTCGATCGAGATTTCCACCGCATCGTAGGTGCTGGACCATGCCGCCCGATTCAGGCTTGGGGCGCCGAATGCGCGGGTCTGGACGCCGAACGAGGTGTTCGGATTCTGGTATTTGTTGTCCGTGTTGTTGCCGCGCTGCGTGTCGACGAAGACCGTGCCGAAGTCCTGTCCGTAAACAGCGACCACGGTTTCCCATTTCATTTCTGTCGCGATGTCGACCTCGTTGGGCAACGCCGCCTCGCCGACCGAGGGATTACCCGTGTCGATGGCGATGTATGCGTCGACTTCCCCCTGCCAAGCGTTGGCGGCGAGGTCGAGGAAGTCCAAGCGGAAATAAACGCGCCCGTCGGTCGCGCCGCCGTCGCGGAAGGAGAAGGATACGATGTCGCGCGAGTTGTCGGTGTCGTTGTAGGAACGGTAAACGTCCGCAGCCTGGCTTCCACCCTCGTTGTATTCGTCGAGAGCCAGCAGGTCGTTGTAGTTCCAATCAGTGAATTCACCGATGCGCACGGTCCCCTCACCCGGTCCTCCGCCGCCCGGATTGTTCGGTTGATTGGGGTTTGTTCCACCGGCAAGTTCGTCGGCGTTGTTCACCCCGTCGTTGTCCGGGTCGCCGATCGCGCCGTTGTTCGCGTTTCCGTCGTTCGCGGCAGAGGTGCTGAAGTTGTCAGCGCCGTTGTCGAGCGGATCGAGGCCGAATTGGCTCTCCCATCCGTCGGGCAACCCATCGCCGTCGGTATCCTTCTTCAGCGGGTTGGTTTCGCTCCATGCTTCACCCGCATCGTAGGCGCGGTCATTGTCCGCATCGCCGTCGATGAAACCGTTTCCGTTTTTGTCTTCCCCGTAGCCATCCTGCAAACCGTCGTCGTCCGAATCGGCTTTGGTCGGGCTCGTCTCGGTCCACGTTTCGAAAGAATCGATGAGGTTGTTCGGCCAATCGCCGGAGTTGGGACGCGCAGTTGTGTATTGCGCGATCGTCGCGGTGAGCGGCAGGGATTTGCCGTCTCCGTCCGTCCAACCGTTGATGTTGGCGTCCTCCACGCCATCGGGGATCCCGTCGCTGTCTGAGTCGCCGTTGGTGGGATCGGTGACCGTTCCTGCGGCCTGGCGCGTGCGGGTGTCGCCCTGCGAGGCATTGCCGACGCCCGGCACGGCGCCGGCATTTTCCAGAACGGCGTAAAGCGGAGGATCCAGATCGCCGCGGAAGTTGGGGATACCATCGCCGTTGGTGTCGGCGGCGGGATCGGTCGGCGGAACCGCTGCAACCCGCCATCCCACTTCGAGTCCGTCGGGAAGCTTGTCGCCGTCGGAGTCGACGCTCGTCGGCAGGCTGCGGCCCGTCGCGTTGTAGACATGCACGTCACCGTTGCTCCAATTTTCCACGCCGGTGGTCGGCAAATCTTTGCGGTTCGTCTCGTCGATATTGACCAGGCCGTCGTTGTCGTCGTCGGCGCTGTCGCTTCCGGAGGGATTGGCCACCTGGCGCAGGATGACGCGGGCGTTGCGCGACGTGGTGGTTGTCTGCCCGTTGAGCGTTGTCTCGGCGGCGATGGTGTAGTTGCCCGGGACCGTAATGCGCCAGTTGTAGCTCCAGGTTTTGGCATTGGTGCTTTCAGAGACCGTGGGCGTTCCGGTTGTAGCGATGCCGGTCAATGTCGGCGCATTGGTCACGCCGACGCTCGTTTCGACCTGGACGACATAATCCAGCACGTCACCGGGTGGCGGCGCGTCGGGAACGTCGGGCAAAATAATTTCCGTTGGTTTTCCATCGGAGCCCAGTTCGGTCGGGCGGATGATGCGGATGAAAGGTTTGGTGCTCGGGTTGGCTGTGACAAGGCGGACGGCCTCGAGTTTCAAACCGCGCTTGGACGCCTCGGGATAATCGCTGGGAAAGGTGTAAACGACTTTCAGCGAGTGCAAGAAGTCGGCGATGCCGTTGTACATGTTGGGCAACGGGATAGCCAATTCGTGGAACTGGTCGTTGACGTTGTAGTTGATCGTGAAGTTGGTCCGCGACTGGATGACGGCTCCGTCGGGACTTCCCGACGACTGGCTGGCGATGCTGAAGGTGAAGCGGTTCTTCAACGACTCGGTCGTGGTCCCGTCGGACAGCGCCTTCGTGAAATAAACTTTCATCGTGTAGTTGTCGTCGACACGGTTGCCGTCGCTCTGGGGCCAGGCGATCATGACACGCTCGTCGGGCCCGCGGGTGTTCACCGTGCGGGTCAACTCGGTCACATTGGCCTGCGCGGCACCCAACGTGAGATTGCGGGACGACGAAGCCTCGAGCAGGCGCACGGTGACTGTGCCCGTGCCGGTTGCCGGGATGTTGTTGTAGCGGAAGCGCCATTCTTTCTGCGTGATGCCGACCGGCGGAGTGACCTCGGTGGCCTTGGCCCAACCCGCGGGCACCGAGGCGTCGTAAGTGCCGTTGCCGTTGATGTCGGTGAATTCCTCGGTGGGATCGCGCGCGCCGCTCTGGTTGGCGTCATCGAAAGGTTCGAACCCGGCACCGTTGCCGTTCAACTGCTTCGTCGCCGCGTCGTTGTTCTGCGCGTCGGAATCATCGATGTGATACCAGACCTCCTCGACGGTCGAGTCGGTGCGGACAACCAGCTCGTAGCTCGAACCGCCCACTTCGTCGTTGTTGTTCTGCGGCCACGCGATCGAACCCTGCGGCGTCTGCGCGTCGTAGTAGAATGTCTGGACGAATGTCTGATAAAGCGGGGCCTGGTTGGTGCCGCGATTGAGGAAGGCGCGGGCGCGCAGCACGTGGAATCCCTCGGCCAACCCGGTGCGCGTGGCGAACGGCCAGTTCGAATAGGTGGCACCCAGCGTGGGCGTGCGCGCGTAGTCGTTGTGCGGGAAATGCAGCACCGCGGCAGGACTGAAATTCGTCACGCGGAAGGTGGTGAGCATGTCCTTTTTGAAAGCGACATCCGCCGGGCCGGTCGGCCACCGGGAATTCGCACCGGTCTGGTAGACGCCGATCTTGTAGCGGAACTGCGTGTTGGCCGCGGGTTTGGGGATATTGGTCGCGCTCCACCAACTGCCGTTGTCCCCGTTGGTCTGGTCGTGCCGCCAATTCATTTCCGCCACCCGCGTGGCACCCTGTCCGATACCGCCGGCTCCTTCGGGCCAGCTTGTCCCGTTCGTCGTGTAGTAAACGAACATCTTGTAACCACCGAGACCCGAAGGGGTCTTCGACCAGACCGCCAGATTGGTGCCGTTTTCGGCGAGTTGCGGGAGGGAAACATTCGTTCCGCCGACCAAGCCGTTGGGATCGTGGTAATGCCACGAGACCACCGAGCCGCCATAATTCGACCAGTTGTTGGCATTGGTCGGACCGGCGATGTTGGTGACGCCCGCACCGATGGTCTTGACGTAGGTCTCCGCGCCCGGCGACCCGATCTTCGAACGCGCCGAATCCACGGCGGCGAATTTTTCCGGGTTTTGGCGTTCGACGAAAACCGGTTGCTCGTATCCGAGGAACACGTCGGTGCGCAGTCCGGGCGGATTGTCGCGCTTGGCCAACTCGTTCGTGTTGCCCATCGCCATGTGCGAGTTGAGATCCACACCGCCGTCGAGTTTCACCAGGATGTTTTCCGCCGAACCATCGGCGCGCGCGACGATGGTGAGCGGCATACTCCCTTTCACCACGGGCACGGTGGTCTGGTAGGTGTATTTGGCCGGCGTGATGTTGGTGGGATAACCGCGGTTGGACAGGTTGTAAGGATTGAACGAAGGATCGCCGTCGCGCCCGTCCTTGCGCGTGACCGTGATGCGCGGCACTTCCTCCAGTTGTCCGCCGGCGGAATTGGTCTGGTAAAGCGTGATGGCGGAATTGGTCCAGAGCGTTGACAACTCGGGCGTGCGGTAACCGAAAAGAAAATATCCGCCGGGCGGGACAATGACCGAGCCCAGTTGATTCGCGTAGACCTCGAAGCCGGTCATGCCCGAACCGCGCGCGTATTGATGAAGATAGGCGCCCGCGGGGAAACTCGTGGCGATGGCGCGCGACTGCCCCGCCGCGGTGTTGTCGTTCATCATCATCACCATGGTGATTTCGTCGGCCGCGCTCGCGCTGCGCGTCGATCCGTCCGGATTGCGGTTGTCGCGCCGCTCGAAAGCGAGATAGTCGCCGTCGCTCCAGCGCCCCTCCTGCAAACCGCGCGCGAAGTCGTTGTGCAGAGCGAGAATATTGGGGATGCGCGGGTCGCTGAACTGTCCGAGGTATTGCGTGTTGGCGTGGCGCGGGAAGGCGCCGCCGGATTCACCGAGGGTTTCGGCTTTGTTGTAGCCGTCGGAGTAAATGAGTCCGATGCCCTCGCGGGTCATGTAAAACGCATGCTGCCACTCTTTCTGCGCCGCGTAATCGCTGTCGTGGCTGTTGGCGTGCGCGACGCCGAGGCCGGGGGTGAACCCGCCGGCGCCGGGCGAATCGAGCCCGGCGAGCGTCGCTCCGGGATTTCCCAGAGTGTTGTTCAACTTGCTGCGGAGATCGTTGTCGACCAACCGCATGCCGGCGTCCCAATAACCGCTGTAACCGGGAGGTTGCCCGAGGTGCTCGCCAAAAAGCATGGCATCGTCGCGCGCTTTTTTTTCATCGAAGACCGAATCGCGATTATTCGCATCGCTGAAACCGCGCGTGCGGTTGAACTGCCATTGCACGCCTCCGAGATAGCCGGCATTGCTGCTGTCTTTGTCCGCTCCGGACTGCTGGCCGAAGAAATAATCAGGCACGTGTTTCACCGCGTCGAGACGCAGGCCGTCGGCCTTGGCGCGGTCGATCTCCCAGCGCACCGCGCGGATGAGGTAGCCGCCGACGTCCTCGGTGAAAGACGACTTGCGCGCGTTGATGTATTCCTGCGCTTTTGTTTTGAGCTGGGCGGTCGTGGCGTTGGTGCCGAGTTCGGCCCGGGCCTGATCGATGAGCACGCCGAAGTAGGCCTGGTTACCGTCCTTGTCAGTATCGTATTGCTCCGGCCGGTCGAAATCGCGGATGAAAGAATATTTCGGGTGCGTGGCGCCTTCGCTGGTGCCGTGGTTGGCGTTAGGCGTTTCCTGCGCGATGTCGATCAGGTCGGCAAGGCCGAGGTTCTGCACCTGCCACGCGCTACTCCAATCACGCGTGTTGTCCCATTTGCGATAGAAGCCGTCCTCGGTTTTCTTCAAATGGAAATCCTCCGGCACCATGCCGGGGTAGATGTCGATCGCCGTGTTCTCGTTGTAACCGGGCACGTCGAAAGCACGGTGGTTCATGATGTTGTCGAAATAAACGCGGATGCCGAAGCGGTGCGCGGTCTCGACCATCTCGAGCAACTCGGCTTCGGTGCCGTAGCGGGTGCGCACGGAATTGCGCTGGTCCTTCGATCCCAGGTCGAACGGATCCCACAAGTCGTAACCGACCGAAAGCCCGCCCGAGCCCTTGGTCGGCGGGGGCAACCAGAGCGACCCGTAGCCCGCCTCGGCCAACTCCGGCATTTTCTTGGTGATTTCCGACCAAGAAACGTTGAACAACTGAAGCAGCCCCTCGGCGCGGGCGGACGGGAGCTGGCCCCCCGTCAGGAGGAGGCAGCCCGCCATGGCGACTAAAAAGCGCCGCCACAATGTCGGGGCGAACTTCATCTGGGGACTCTTGAATGTCCCAGACTCTTTTCTGTTGTCAAGGTTGGCGGCCATGGATTTACAGAGTAAAGAGGACATACCGAGCACCTTGTTTACTCTGTTAATTTAGACACTCGTTTGAGCCGGACGTTCACGCTGGTTCAACAGAAATACGTCTGAAGCGGATACCGTGGACGGCGGGGTTGGCATCCGGCCCGGCCCGGCGTAAAGAGATTGCTCACACCTATGCCTTGGGAACACCACTCCGAACCCCTCGCCCCGAGTCATGTCTTTGCGGGCCGGATTTTGCGCCAGATCCTGTTGGTCGCCGGCATTGTCGCCGTGGCGCTGGCGGTGGGAACCGCGGGATACATGGTGATCTCCAAGGACACCGAGACGGAAAAGCTCGGCTTCGTGGATTCGTTCCTCGAGGCGAGCATGCTCATCAGCGGTGCCGGACCGCTCTACACCGAACGCAACTCGAGCGACACGCTGAAGATGTTTTCCGCACTCTACGCGCTCTTCGGAACGCTGGTCGTCGTCTCGAGCGTGGGCATCCTGGCTTCGCCAATCGTGCACCGCGTGTTGCATCGGTTGCACCTTGAACGTGGGCGTAACGGTTAAGGGCGTCGCCGACGCGGCGGTTGGGGACGGCCACCCTCCAGCGATCACTTCACCCCGAGTGCGGCACCGAGGCGTTTGCACACCGTGTCGAGCGCTTTGACCCGTGCATACCACTTGAAATTCGCCGGGATGATCTGCCAAGGCGCGAACTCGGGCGACGTCTTCACGAACATGTCCTCGGCGGCTTTGAGGTAGGCATTCCACCGGTTGCGGTTGCGCCAATCCTCCTCGGTGATCTTCCAGTTTTTCATCGGGTCGGCCGCGCGTTTCTTGAACCGCGCCATCTGTTCCTGCTTGGTGATCTGCAACCAGATTTTGACGATGATTGTCCCGTCATCGTGCAGGACGCGCTCGAACTCGTTGATCTCCCGGTAGGCGCGCTTCCATTCCACTCTCGAACAAAACCCCTCGATCCGCTCGACGAGGACACGGCCATACCACGATCGGTCGAAGATGGCCATTTCGCCGCGGCGCGGAAGCTTGTTCCAAAACCTCCAGAGATAATGGTGCGCGTATTCTTCCTCCGTCGGTTTGATCGTAGAGTAGACGCGGATATGGCGCGGATCGAGGCGCTCGACCAACCGCTTGATCATGCCGCCCTTCCCCGCGGCATCGGGACCCTCCACGATGATGACCACACCGCGCTTCGAATCCTTCAGTGCGTGCTGCAACTCGAGCAAACGCAAATGCCCGGCGCGCAGTTTCTCGCGGTATTTTTCCGGCGTGTGCGATTTCGACTGGTCGAGGTCGGCGAGACGGACCGGCTTGCTGGCGGAGGCGACGGGCATGAACGGCAGACTAAGACGATACCGAACAGCAGGGCGAGCTTGGGGCATCAACCGCGGAGACCTCAGAGATCACAGAGAGAAAACTTTCCCCTTCCTCTGCGTCCTCGGTGAACTCTGCGGCGTTTGATTTCCTTCGCAGGTAAAAAAACCCCGCGGGCCTTGCGGCGCCGCGGGGCTCTATGGGGGAAATACTATCAGGCGTAGGAGGCCTGCGCGCCCTTGAGGTTGCGCTTCTTGATCCAAGGCATGAGGCCGCGGAGACGCTCTCCGGTTTTCTCGATGCCGTGCTTCTCGCCTTTTTTGAGCAACGCGTTGTATTTTTTGCGGCCTTTGCGGTCTTCGGCGATCCATTCGCGGGCGAATTTGCCGGACTGCACGTCCTTGAGCGCCGCTTTCATGCGCTTTTTCACGCTCGCGTCGATGACCTTCGGGCCGACGAGCACGTCGCCCCACTTGGCGGTGTCGGAAATGCTGAAACGCATACCCGCGATGCCGGCTTCGTTCATCAGGTCGACGATGAGCTTCAATTCGTGCAGACACTCGAAGTAGGCCATCTCGGGTTGGTAACCGGCCTCGACCAGCGTTTCGAATCCGGCCTGCACCAGCGCCGAGGCGCCGCCGCAGAGCACAGCCTGCTCGCCGAACAAATCAGTCTCGGTCTCTTCCTTGAATGTTGTCTCGATCACACCTGCACGCGTTCCGCCGATGCCTTTGGCCCAGGCGAGCGCGGTCTTTTTGGCCTGCTTGCTCGGGTTTTGGTAAACGGCAATGAGCGTAGGAACACCTTTGCCCTCGGTGTATTGGCGGCGGACGATGTGGCCCGGACCTTTCGGGGCGACCATGATCACGTCGATGTCCTTCGGCGGCTTGACCGTCTTGAAATGGATGGCGAAGCCGTGGCTGAAGAGCAGCGTTTTGCCCTTGATCAGGTGGGGCGCGATGTCCTTGTTGTAGACGGCGGCGATTCTGGTGTCGGGGACCGCGACGAAGATGACGTCGGCTTTTTTCACCGCATCCGCGGTGTTGAACACCTGGAAGCCTCTTTTCTTCGCGACCGCGCGGCTCTTGCTGCCGGGGTAGAGGCCGATGATGACCTTGACTCCGCTTTCCTTGAGGTTGAGCGCGTGGGCGTGGCCCTGCGAACCGAAACCGATGACGGCGACCGTTTTGCCTTTGAGGTGCTTGAGGTCGGCGTCCTTGTCTGTGTGGATTTTTGCTGCCATGGGAAAATTTTCTACGGGTTGTCGGCTGTGCGTGTCAGGGCAACCTTGCCGGTGCGCGTGATCTCGGCGATGCCGAAGTGCTCCATCAGGGAAATGAACTTCGCGATTTTGCCCTCGTTGCCGGTGATCTCGATGAGGAGCTTGTCCAACCGGACGTCGACGATCTTGGCGCGGAACACATCGCAGATTTGCAAAACCTCGGAACGCGTTTTCTCGTTCACGTTGACGCGCATGAGCACGAGTTCGCGGTCGACAAACTCGTCATCGCGGAAATCGTCCACCTTGATCACATCGACCAGTTTCTCAGTCTGCTTGACCACCTGCTCGAGCGTCTTGTCGTCGCCGCGCACCACGATGGTCATGCGCGACATCGAGGGATCTAGCGTCGGCGCCACGTTGAGCGTGTCGATGTTGAAGCCGCGGCCGCTGAACATGCCGGCCACGCGGGTGAGCACACCGAAGCGGTTTTCTACAAGGACGGACAGGGTATGGCGCATGGGAAAAGGGGCGCAAAGAGGGCGTCAACCGCCCAAGCCGAGCCGCCGCGCAGCCTCGTCCAGGGCGGCCAAAGCGCCCTCGACGTCTGCGGGGCCGTTCATGCGGCTGAAGGAGAAGCGGAGGCTCGATTTCGCCTCCCCGGCGTCCACCCCCATGGCACGCAGCACATGCGAGGCGTGCGGGGAGCCGCTCACGCAGGCCGACCCGACCGAGCAGCAGACCCCGAGCCGGTCGAGGACGGCAAGCAGGTCGGTCGCGGCACGGCCGGGAAGCGCAAAATTCGAGGTGTTGGGCAGCCGGAAATCCGGTGTGCCGTGGAACCGCGCCTGCGGAAAACGTTCGCGGATGCCACGCTCGAATGCATCGCGCATTTCCGCCACGCGCGGCATTTCCGCGGCGGGCACCTTGTCCGCCAACTCCGCCGCGACGCCGAAGCCGGCGATGCCGGGAACATTCTCGGTGCCGGCACGGCGGCCGTTTTCCTGCGTCCCGCCGAGCAACAGGGGCGGAAGGCCGAGACCAGAGCGCACGAACAATGCGCCGGCGCCCTTCGGCCCGTGCATCTTGTGCGCGGAAAGCGAAAGCAGGTGCAACGGAACATTCATGAGATCGATGGTGATTTTTCCCGCCGCCTGCACCGCGTCCGCGTGGAAGACGATGCGGCGTTCGTCGGCGATGCGGGCCATCTCCTCGACAGGAAAGAGCACGCCGGTTTCGTTGTTGGCCCAGACAATCGAAACGACCGCAGTGTCTTCGCGCACGGCCGAGCGGTATTCATCGAGGTCAGGACGTCCGCCGGAATCCACGCACAGCCAAGTCACTTCGCATCCCTCGCGCTCGAGTTGCACGCAGAGATTTTTCGTCGCGCTGTGTTCGATGGACGACGTGACGATGTGCCGCTTGCCGGGTTGCGCCGACAGCGCGCCACGGATTGCCGTGTTGATCGATTCCGTCCCGCCGCCGGTGAAAACGATTTCGTCGACACGTGCACCCAAAAGACCCGCTACCTGGGCACGCGCTTTCTCCACCGCTTCGCGTGCGGCGCGTCCCGGCGCGTGCGGGCTCGAAGGATTGCCGAAGTTTTCCGCAAGGAAGGGCAACATCGCCTCGCGCACGCGCAGATCGAGTGGAGTGGTCGCGTTGTTGTCGAGATAGATCATTGGAAAAGTTGAGGGAGAAAAAAACTCCTCTCAGCCCTCATTTTTCAACCCTCAACTCCTGCCCGCCTTTCATACCAAAAACTGCATCGGTCCCGCCGTCCGAGATTGCCGGGCCACGCGCAGACGGCCAGTTGCCACAGCGTCTGGCGGAGAGTGAACTGGCGGACTTTGCGTGCAGACGAAGGAACGGGATGCTCGAGGACACGGAACCCGAGGCCTCTCGCCTTGCCCCATCTTTTGAGCTCGCGCGCGAAACCGATCTCCTCCCCCGCGTAGACCTCCTCGTTGAAACCGCCCGTCTCGGCCCACGCGTCGCGGCGGGCGAAAACATACGAACCGGCGGCGAACCGGAAGGTGCGCGCGATCCAGTTCCACGTGTCGACCGTGCGCCGCGCGGACCAGCCGAGGACCTCGCCCTCCAATTCGACCTGAGCGCCGCCTCCGCAAAAGCGGCCGCAAGCGAACGACTCCTGGGTGGCACGGAGAACCTCGGGGGTGAGCATCGCGTCCGCATCGAGCCAGACGAGCCGCATCCCGGTCGAAGCCGCCGCCGCCGCATTCCGCGCCCGCGCAATCTGGCGATGCGACTCGTGGACCACGCGAGCGCCGGCCGATTCCGCGATGTCCGCAGTGCGATCGGTCGAGGCATTGTCGCAAACCACGATCTCATACGAACCGAGGCCGCAACGCTCCGCCGCGGCGCGGATCGAGGCGACAGCGCGGCCGACCAACGCCTCTTCGTTGTAGGCCGGAAGCAGGAAGCTCGTCCGTGCGGTGTCTTGCATGCCGTCAATCTGCCACGCCTCCGGCCCGGCGCCAGCCCGATGCTCCGGAAGGGGCCCGCTTTTTTCTTGCGCGCACCTCCCGCCTCACCCGCACCATGCGGGCAAGACATGAATATCATCATCGTGGGCGCCGGAGCCATCGGCCTGCACATGGCGCAGACTTTGTCGGATCAGGAACATTCCATCTGCCTGATCGAGCAGGATGAAAAGCTGGCCGACGAGTTGAACGACCATCTCGACAGCCGCGTGCTGCACGGCAGCGGCGCGAGCGTGGAAACTCTCGAGGAGGCGGGAATCGCCGGTTGCGATCTGCTCTTCGCGCTGACCAGCCATGACCACACCAACCTCGTCTGCACCTCGATCGGCAAATCGCTCGGCGCGCGCCGCAGCATCGCGCGCACGAGCCTGGCCATGCAACGCGAACAATGGCTGTACGATTACGCCGCGCAATTCCGCGTCGATTACCTTTTCAGTCCCGCGCGCCTTACCGCGGTCGAGTTGGCCAAATCGATCCGCAACCCCGACTGCCTCGTGGTCGAGGAAATCGCGCGCGGCCGCATCGAGTTGCAGCAGATCCGCCTCGAGCCCGCCAGCCCCGCGCTGGCCGTCCCGCTGCGCGACCTCGGTTTGCCGGCGCGCGTGCGCATCGGCGCGATCCTGCGCCGCGGGAGTCTCATCGTGCCGCATGCCAACGACACACTCGAGGCCGGCGACCTCATCACCATTTACGGTCACCCGCGACGCCTGGCCGAAGGCATCCGCAAACTGCAGACGGCGGAGGAGGCCGGCGAACAGCAGAACGTGATCATCTTCGGCGGCGGCGACTACGGCTTCGCCCTCGCGCAGACGCTCGAAGGCGGCGCCTTCCGCACGCGCATCATGGAGAAGGACAGGAGGGTCTGCGAAAACCTCGGGCGCCAGTTGCAGAATTGCACCGTGATCAACGCCGATGCCACCTCCCTGCGGGAACTGAAGGAAGAGCGCGCGGGCGACGCCGACTTTTTCGTCGCGGCGACACCCGACGACGAAGACAACGTCATGGCCTGCCTGCAGGCGCGCGATCTCGGCGCCAAAGCGTGCCTCACTTTGATCCACCGCGCAGACTACGCCGATGCGATCCAGAGATCGGGCGCGCAACTCGGCATCCTCGACGCGGTGAGTCCGCGGGTTGCCGTGGCGCGCGAGTTGTCGCGCTTTGTCACGGAAGAAGGCTCCACCGTTCTGCGCACGCTGCCCGGCGGCATAGAAATTCTCTCCTCGCCCGTGGCCGAGCGCGCGGCCGCCGCGGGAAAAAACGTGGGCGAGATTTCCTGGCCGGCGGCAAGCGGGCTCATCGCCTTGCAGCACGGGAACCAGGCTTCGGTTCCCGCCGCGGAGGACAAAATCAGCGCGGGCGACACGCTCGTCGCCATCGTCGCGCCCGAGGCGAAGAAACCGCTGCTCTCGCTGCTCGGCTGATTTTCCGCACGCCATGGATTACCGCCAGCTTTCGCGCGTGCTCGGCTACCTGCTGCTGCTCATGGCCGTGTCCATGACGGGATGCCTGGCTTACGCGCTGCTCGACAACGAACCCGGCCGCTGCGCGGACCGCGCGCTGGCGATTTCCGCGCTGATCACCGCGGCCGTCGGATCGCTGCTGGCCGCGGCCGGACGCGGGGGCAGCCGCGAAATTCTCCGGCGTGAGGCGATCGCCATCGTGGGTCTCGGCTGGATCGTCAGCACGCTCTTCGGCGCGCTGCCTTACGTTCTCTGTACGCCATCACTCTCGGTGGCCGGCGCCATCTTCGAGTCCGCCTCGGGATTCACCACGACGGGGGCGAGCGTCATCCGCGACGTGACCGCGTGGCCGCGCGGGTTGCTGCTTTGGCGCGCCGCGACGCAGTGGCTCGGAGGCATGGGCATCCTCGTGCTCATCGTGGCCGTCCTCTCGATGGTGGGCGCGGGCAGCAAGTCGCTCTTCCGCCGCGAATCGAGCGCGAAATTCAGCGAGGGATTCAGCTCGCGCGTGCGCGAGACCGCGATGCGCCTGTGGCAGATCTATGTCGCGCTGTCCGCCGCCTGCATCGCCGGGCTGGTTGTGCTGGGCATGCCGGTGTTCGACGCGGTGTGCCACGCTTTCGCGGCGATTTCCACGGGCGGATTCAGCACGCACAACGAAAGCGTGATGTATTACCGCAGCCCGGCCATCGAGTGGTGGTTGATCCTTTTCATGGCCCTCGGCGCGATCAACTTCATGCTCTACGCGTGGTTGCTCGCCGGGCGCTGGAACCGCTGGCGGCAGGACGAGGAAACGCGGGCCTTCCTGTGGATCTTGTTCGGTGCCTCGGTGTTGATCGCGGCGGACATCGTCTGGTTTGGCAAGGCTTCCGGTTTCGCCGACGGCTTCCGCGCCGCGGCCTTCCAGGTGACCTCCATCATGACCACCACCGGATTCGCCTCGACCGATTTCGACCAGTGGCCGAATTTTTCGCGCGGGCTGCTCGTCGCGCTGATGTTCATCGGCGGCTGCGCGGGTTCGACCGCCGGCGGCGTGAAAGTCGGTCGCGTGGTCGTCTTTTTCAAAACGCTGCGCCGCCAGATGGTCCACTCGTTCCGCCCGCACCAGATTGTCCCGGTGCGCATCAATGGCGTGAACGTGGGCGACAGCTACCTGCTCGACGTGATGTTTTTTCTCGCGCTGACCGGCGTGATCGTCGCCGTAAGCACACTGGCGGTGTCCGTGCTCGAGCCGCACTTTTCCCTGGTCAGCAGTTTCACTGCGGTGGCGGCAACGCTGTTCAACATCGGCCCCGGTCTCGATGCGGTCGGTCCCATGATGAACTACGCCGGGATGAAGGACGTCTCCCACCTGCTCCTCTCGGCCCTGATGATCATGGGCCGCCTGGAGATCTTCGCCGTCCTTGTCCTTTTTGTCCCCTTGCTCTGGAGGCGTTTTTGAGCCGCGGCCGCTGGCGGCTTGACGCCTTCGTGGCGGCTTCCTACTTTCGGCCCCTCTGATGCGTCATTATCGCGCTATCCGCGGACTCGTTTTGTCCGCAGCCATCTTCCTTGCCGCCGCCGGCGCGCAGGCGCAGACCGTCGTGCCTTCGACCACCGCGGCCAACGACGCGGAGGCCGCATCGCTCTTGCAACAAGGTCACGACCTCGAAGCGGCCGGAAGCACGAGTCGCGCCGTGGCGACTTACCGCGAGGTCGTCAAAAAATACCCGGTCTCCAAATCCGCGGCGGCCGCGCAGTTCCGCGTTGCTCAACTCCTCGAGGAATCGGGCAATCTCAGCCGCGCTTTCGACGCTTACAAAGATTTCGTCGAGGGGTATCCTCAGGCGTCCGAGTTCGACCAGGCCGCCAACGCGCAGTTGGCCATCGCCGACGATTTCATGAAGCGCAAGCGCTACGAGCGCGCCGATGAAATGTACGGCGCACTCCTCGGAAGCGCGCCCTACGCAAAGTTCGCGCCGGCCGCGCAGTTCAAACTCGGCCAGTCGCTCGAAAGCCGCAACGAAAACGCGCGGGCCATCGCCGCCTACCAGGTGGTGCTCGACCGCTACGCGTCGAGCGATTACGCGGACGATGCACTCTACCAGATCGGCTACGTGCAACTGACCGAGGCACGCTCGCGCTCTCAGGACCTTTCCGACGCCATCGAGGCGAAAAACACCTTCGAGGAATTCCTCATGGAATACCCGAACAGCGAAAAAGCCGCGCAGGCCCGCGACAACCTGGACCGCATGAGCGGGCGCGAGTCCTCCGACCTTTACAGCATCGCGCAGTTCTACGACCGCAACAGCAACTTCCGCGCAGCCGTCATCTATTACAGCGAGCTCGTGCGGCGCCAGTCCGGTTCCGATCAGGCAAAATCAGCCAACGAGCGTATCGAGGAAATCCGCGCCGAAGTCGGCGACGACGAGCTGCGCTCCGGACCCGAACGCACTGAAACCAGCGAACGCGCGGCCATGCGACGGCGCCTGCAGAACCAGGTGGAAACCTCGGCGCTGAGCAACTACGCCGGGCCGCCGGTCGCCGACGTGAAACCGCCGGAGGAACTTCCCGCGCCGAAACCGGAACTGCGCACTTCGGCCGACGATGTAAGACCTCTCCAGCCGGACGCCAACCTGCCTCCGGTCGAGCCCGATCTCCCGACAGAATGATGAAAAAAGCGGCCACACTTCTCGCCTTGGCTACCTTGGGACTTGCCGGATGCGCCTACCAATTGGGCGACGCGCGGCCCAGCATGATGCGCGGCATCACCATCCTGTCCGTCCCGACCTCGAAGAACACGACCCTTGAACCGAACGTGGAAGGCTTGCTCGCCGATACCGTTGTCAAACAAATCCAGACCGACGGCACCTACAAAGTCAGCTACACCGACCGCGCAGACGCCATCCTCTACACCACGCTCACCAACGTGGAACGCCGCCCGGCGCGCGCCGTGCGCGGCAACGTGCTCGCCACCAGCGAATACATGTTCGTTACGACCGTGGAATACGAGGTTGTCGAGCGCGCGAACGGCAAACAACTGATGAAAGGTATTGTCGACGGCCGGACGAGTTTCTTCGTCACGGCGGATCTGCAGACCGACGAAATCCAGGCGCTGCCGCTCGCGTTCTCTGACGCGGCGGTCAAAATCGCCGGTCGCCTCAGCGAAGGTTTCTAAGCGCTTGCTCACCCTCGTCCCCAGCCCGATCGGGAATCTGGAGGATATCACCCTGCGGGCACTGCGCGTGCTGCGCGAGGCGGACCTCATCGCGGCGGAGGATACGCGACACGCCGTCATCCTGCTCAAACACCACGACATCAGCCGTCCGCTGGTCAGCCTGCACGAGCACAACGAGGTGCAGCGCGCGGAGGAAATCGCCAAACGTCTCGCCGCGGGCGAAAATATAGCCCTGCTCACCGATGCCGGAACGCCGGGTATTTCCGATCCCGGCTATCGCGTGGTGCACGCGTGCATCGAGCGTGGTTTGGAATTCACCGTGCTGCCCGGGCCGTCATCGATCCTTCCCGCGCTGGTTGGCTCGGGATTGCCTTTGCACGAGTTTTATTACGGCGGATTCCTTACGGTGAAATCCGGGCGCCGCAAAAACGTGCTGGCTGCCGCCCTTGAACGCGGCGAGACGAGCATCTTCTTCGAATCGCCGCACCGAATCGCCCGCTCTCTCGCAGTGCTGGCCGAACTCGCCCCCGACCGCCGAGTCTGCGTGGCGCGCGAACTGAGCAAAAAATTCGAGGAATACTGGCGCGGCACCGCCGCCGAACTTTCCGCCCGCGCCGAAAAACAGCCGCCCCGCGGAGAAATCTGCCTGCTTGTCGCGGGACGCCCGACCTGAAGTCCGCCGTCAGCCATCTTGCTATTTTAGCTAAAATAGCTATTTTGGTCGGATGAGCACTTCCTACCTGAACCCGTCCACCCCCGCGCCGCGCGTGGCTGAAATGCCTGCTATCTCGGCCACGGAACTCAAGAACGCCACCGCCGACGTCTTCGAACAGGTCGCCGCCCGGCGCGCGGTGGCTATCACCCGCCACGACAAACCGCGCGCAGTGCTGCTTTCCGTCGAGCAATACGAAGCGCTGACCGGACAACAAAATCCCGACTGGTTGGCAAAACTGCACGACGAATACCGCGGTCTACTCGATCGCATGCAAGGCCCGAAACAACGCGCTGCGGCCGAGCGCGCATTCAATGCAACTCCCGAGGAACTAGGCGAAGCCGCTGTCTGGGCCGCGCAACAGAACAAAATCCGGAAAACAACAACGAGCGATGCCTGAGAGGTCGATCATTCACGTCCTCGCCGGAGTCAACGGTGCGGGCAAATCGAGCATCGGGGAGTCAGAGTTCAACCGCAAAGGCTCTCCGGTTTTTAACCCAGACGCGATAGCCCGGCAAATCCGCACTTTCCACCCCGATATCCTCCTCACTCTGGCCAACGCCCACGCGTGGCAAATCGGCAAGTCGCTATTGGAGCAAGCGATCACGGAGGGACGCGACTACCGTTTCGAGACCACGCTCGGCGGACGCACCATAGCGCAACTACTCGAACGCGCCGCGCAATCCAGCCACCGGTTGCATATTTGGTTTTGCGGATTGGCCAGCGCCGATCTGCATCTCCGTCGCGTCCGCAGCCGCGTGGCCCATGGCGGTCACGACATCCCTGAGGAAAAAATCCGTGAACGTTGGAATCGCAGCCGCGAAAACCTCGTCCGTCTTCTGCCCTGCATCGACCATCTGCGCGTCTATGACAATTCAACGGAGGCCGATCCGGCTGAAGGCTACCAACCGCGGCCGGTTCTGCTCCTCGAAATGAAGCAGGGCAAGATCACTGCTCCCGCCGATCTTTCCGGCGCACCCGACTGGGCCCAGCCGATCATCGCGGCGGCCATACACTTACACACCGCGGCCAAGCTGTAGCTCACCCCGCCAACAACTCGGCGATCTGCACGGCATTGAGCGCCGCACCTTTGAGCAGTTGATCGCCGCAGATCCAAAAACTCAGTCCGTTGTCCAAGGCGCAGTCGAGGCGCAGTCGTCCGATCTCGCAATCGTCTTTGCCGGCGACATGCAACGGCACCGGGTATCCGTTTTTGGAAGGCTCGTCGACGACGCGAAGGCCGGGCGCTTTCTCCAACGCAGCACGCGCCGCGGCGACCGAAACTGGTCGCTCGAACTCGGCACTCACCGCCACGCTGTGCGCGCGATAGACGGGGACGCGCACACACGTCACTGAAGCGCGGAAAGCGGGCAGCGCCATGATCTTGCGTCCCTCGTTTTCCATCTTCATTTCTTCCTTGGTGTAGCCGGTGTCGAGGAAGGCATCGACCTGCGGGATGACATTGAATGCGATTTGCCACGGATAAACCGCGCGCGGCGCATCCTCGCCGCGGGCCAACGCTTCCACTTGGGCTTTCAATTCCTCGATCGCTTTCGCGCCGGAGCCCGAGACAGCCTGGTAACTTGAAGCCCACAAGCGCTTCACGCCGAATTCGCGATGGAGCGGCCACAACCCCATCAGCGTGATCGCTGTGGTGCAGTTCGGATTGGCCAGGATTCCTTGGTGCGCGCGCGCCGCCTCCGGATTGATCTCGGGCACGACAAGCGGAACATCGGGATCCATGCGGAAGGCCGAGGAGTTGTCGATGACCACCGCGCCGGATTTGACCGCCGCCGGGGCGAATTCTTTGGAAATAGACCCGCCCGCGCTGAACAAGGCGAAATCAACCCCGCCGAAAGCATCGGCCGTCAACTCGCGCACCTCGACCGGTGCACCCTGGAAATCGAGCTTCTTCCCGGCCGACTTGGCCGAAGCCAACAGCGTGAGTTTGCCCACCGGAAAATTCCGCCGCTCCAGCACGCGCATCATTTCGATGCCCACCGCGCCGGTTGCGCCCGCGATTGCAACATGGTAGTTCCTGCTCATCGGAAAGCCGGCCAAAATACCATCCAAGCGCCGCGGTGCGAACAAGAAAGCACTCCGGGGAACCCCCGCGCGCTCCGTTCTCGTCGATGTCGCATCGCAGACCCTGTGCGTTATGGACGGACACAAAGTCGCCGCCGAGTTTCCGGTCTCCACCTCGAAGTTCGGCCTAGGTTCCAAAGAAGGAAGCTACAAGACACCGACAGGACGTTTCCGCATCGCCCGCAAAATCGGCGGGACCGCGGCGCTCTGGACCATTTTCCGGGCGCGCAAAAATACCGGGCGGCGGGCCAGACCGGGAGGCAAGGAAGATCTGGTTCTTTCGCGCATCCTCACCCTCGACGGACTCGACCGCGCCAACGCCAACAGCCTCGCACGCTACATTTACATCCACGGCACCAACCAGGAGAGGTTGATCGGACGTCCGGCCAGCCACGGTTGCGTGCGCCTGCGCAACACGGACATGGCGAAACTCTACCGGCTGGTCCGGCGGGGCACAGCCGTCCGCATCGTCGCGTAGGGAAACAGCCCATCCCCCTGTGTCATCGCGGGGACAGATTTTCATTGTCTGGGCACGGACCCGCCGCCAAAGTTGCTCCTTCGCAAAGAAACAGAAGGAGGTGAATCAGTAATGAACATCGTCAAAATTATCGCCATCGTGGCCTTCGCGGCCGCTTCGCTCGGCCTCGGCGCTTGCGCCAGCAAGCCGAAGCCGGCTCCGGCTCCCGTCAGCTACAGCAAGTAAGCCGACACAAGGGGGATAATCCTTTTACAATCAAGCCGCGGATTCACTTCCGCGGCTTGGTTTTTTTCGGGGGAATGCTGACGAACGGATTGCCGCGCAGCGAGAACCGCCACGGTAATTCCTGCGCCCGCGAAATGCCGATGCGTCCATCGGCGATCACGTCGGTCTCCCCGCCAGCGACAAAGCAGCGTCGAGCCGACGCGCAAAAATCCGCGCCGTGGTGCGCACCGGTCACGCCC
>JBEDBL010000024.1:0-21720 GCA_041177245.1 Verrucomicrobiota bacterium | reverse complement strand
TCTGACCTTGGATGCGGACTTGGTCCTCGCGATGCAGCCGTTGCAAGTCCGTCGTTTGCTCGACGCTTTTCCCGAAGATGATTTTTATTTGCCGCCGACCGAAGTTCTGCAGACCGAGTTGCAGCGCGATGCGCGGGGTCACTTCAATATCATCCACCAGCACAGCGCGATGCGCGCGGACTGTTACCTCTGCGGCAAGAGCGAGCTGGCTCTTTGGGAGTTGGGCCATCGTCAGCGTCTGCCTCTCGGTTCCGGCGAAGCTTGGTTCGCCCCGCCCGAGTCGGTCATCGTGAACAAGCTGATATTCTTTCGTGAAGGCGGTTCGGAAAAACATATGGAGGATATCCGCGCCATGCTCGCCGGCGCTTATCGCGTCGATCAAGGTACCCTGCTCGAGTGGCTGCGCAGGCTCGGCTTGCAGGCGGAGTGGTCCGAGGTCTCTCCGGACTGAAAACTGCGAGCTGAACCACTGTAAACTTTTTCAATGAAAGCCCTTGTCACCGGAGGTGCCGGATTCATCGGATCGCATGTCGCCGAACGCCTGCTGGCCGAAGGTTGGAAGGTGATCGTGCTCGACGATTTGTCCAACGGCTTCGAGCGCAATGTGCCGCGTGGCGCCGAACTGGTCCGTGGTTCGGCGGATGACGATGCCTTGCTGTCCAAGCACCTCCCCGGATGCTTGGCGGTTTTTCATTTTGCAGCGGTCTCGTCCGTCATCGATTCCATCGAGCGCCCGCGCGAGGTGCACGACATCAACCTCACGACAACACTTTCTCTGCTCGAAGCGGCGGTGCTCCACAAGGTTCCGCGCTTCGTCTTTTCCTCTTCGGCTGCGGTCTATGGTGACGCGGGGTCCGGTGCGATTAGCGAAGATGTGCCGAAGAACCCGCTCAGTCACTATGCCGTGAAGAAGTTGGCGTCCGAATATTACTGCGGCGTCTAACATCGTCTGCACGGACTCGAAACCGTTTGCCTGCGCTACTTCAACGTTTTCGGTGGCCGCCAGCGAGCCGACTCACCTTACACCGGGGTTATCACCAAATTTCTGACCAGCGCGCGCGAGGGAAAACCTCGTACTATTTATGGTGACGGATCGCAGAGTCGTGATTTTGTTCACGTGCACGATGTGGCTGCAGCGAACTTCGCCGCCGCGACCCAAGATGCCAGCACCGTTGCCGGCCGCGCCTTCAATATCGGCACGGGCCGGTCCGTGAGCGTCGGAGAACTTGCGAATATAGTGACCAAGAAATTTCCCGGTTGCGGGCCACCGATTCACGAGCGTTTGCGTGCCGGCGAAATTCTTCACTCCAAAGCCGACATCACGCGCGCTCGAGAGGCGCTCGGTTTCGATCCTCACGGAGGTCTGGAAGATTTTATGGCCTGAATTCTCCATCCGCTGGCGGCCGACCGCTGACGACTGACCTCTGACAACCTCTTCATCCATGAACTGGCTCGGCATCAGCATGGGAGCGGCCAGTCAGGGGTTGCGCCTGTTGCGGTCCTCTGGTGCGGTCAAGGTGGCCTATGTCCCCGGCAACCGGCGAAGCCATTACGTGGCCGATCTGGATTTGAGCAATTTTGCCACCATTTTCCTCAAGGAAGAGTTGCGCCCGCGCATGAATCGCGTCCTGAAGTGCATCAAGCGCATGGAGGAACTTGCCGCCGTCATGACCCCTCAGAAACACAAGTCCGCTCACGTCAAAATCGAGCGGCCGAGGCAATGGTTGGAAAAAGGCCAGAAAATGATCCCCTGGATTTTGAATTTTCTCGTGCTCTGAGCCCATCGGTCCGGCGCGCTGCATGACCCATCCGGCACCCCATATCACTGAATTGGTCTCGCGAAATCCCGCGAACGACCAAGGGCGGCAGCTTGGTTTGATCAAGTGAGAGGTCTGACTTCATCGTCCGAAACCTTGCCTTGCGCCCTTACGGTTCTGGTGGGCACATGCAACCGACGTGACTCCCTCCGGCGGTGTCTACAGGCCCTGCGCGGGTACCCGAAGGGATTTCTTGAGATTATTGTATCGGATGCCGGTTCCACCGATGGATCCCGCGACTATCTCAAGATGCAAAATGATCTGACGATCATCTTCGAAGCAGAAAAACGTGGACAGGCGCGGGCTTTGAACGAGGCGGCCGCAAAAGTGCAGACAGAATTTCTTTGTTGGATTAGCGATGACAACGTCGTTCGGTCGGGAGTGCTCATAGAAGCGGTGAAATGCCTGAGGAATGACTCCCGTCTCGGTATGCTCGGGCTCAAGGTCCAGGATAAGACAGGCTCTTATGCCGACATTCCATTCATCGGAACCGTCGCGGAAAACGGTGTGCTAAATTGCAATCAGGGTCTTCTGCGCAAGGAAGTTTTCGATGCCGTCAAGGGCTTCGATGAAGAATTGCGTGACTACTTGATCGACCGTGATCTCACCACCAAGGTTCTCTTGGCCGGATGGGACGTTGCTTTGACCAAACCGGTCGCCATAGACCACTTTCGCGATCACGATTCGGACTCATGGATTAGCAGTGCATCCCGCAAGGATCGGATCAAAGCGAATCAGCAGATCTATCTCAAGCGTTATGCCGCACTTTCGCGAATCGGCGTGCAACTCCTAGTCTCGAGCATCCGCGAAAAGGAGAAACTCCGCCGTTGGGTGATGGCGGGTCTTGTCGCGCGATGGTGGAAGAATGACACCGAAACCACTTGCCAAGTTCTGCATGTATATCATCTCTTTTCCCGCGCAGCATTTGTGGAAATCTCCGAGGTGAATCCTCCCGGAGCCTTCTATTGCCTCAGGCAGTCACTCCCCGATCCCGAATTGCAGACAACGAAAGGTCCAGATTCGGCTTCTGCCACCTTGGTGGCGCGGGTTAGGAAACATCTCCTTCGCGTGTTTTGTGCGGGGACTGACGCGCTGGGCTCCCTATACATTCGAGAGAAAAGCTGGACCAAAGCCATCACGAAATTACTGCACCTCCGTTGCCACTCTGCCTGGCGTAATGATGAGGAAAGATTGGTGAAACTCGTCCGCAGACTCACGGGATGCGAAGATGCTCCCGCGCGACAAATGGCCGCAGACTTTCAGAATCGTGAAACGAGCAGGCAGACTCTTCGTGCGGACCTCGCAGAATTCTCCCCTGAACTGAGTCAGCTTCTTGCGCTTTAGCTGCGACAGTCTTCCGCTGATATTCTATGCCGATAAAACAAACTCCCCTTCTCTGGTTAGTCGAGCACATCGCCCGCGAGTTAGACGTTGCTTGTGCCGTCCGACACCTGGCTAGGAAGCGCCACGGCGTGGAATTGGAAATCCGCAATGTGTACTATCATGCAAAGGAGTTAATGCAGAATGCCGACCCCCAAACGGTCATTCTGCCTTTTTTCTACACCACCACCGATCTGGCTTACGATGACTACATTGCGACCTGGCCGGACGCGCAGTATTTCAATCTCTCCTGGGAGCAAATTCACTACAACGCTCACGTGACAATCAAGGCGCCGTCCGATGATTTCGCCCGCAAGAAAGTTATTCATCACGCCTGGGGCGACTTCGGGAAAGACTATCTCCTCAGTCACGGCGTTCCGGAAGATCATATCTTTCTCAATGGAAATCCAACCTATCAGTTGTATCTCCAGCCTTATGCCTCCTACTTCACCGGCCGCGAGGAGCTGGCCAAACGCTATGGGCTGGATCCCGCGAAGAAGTGGATCTTTTTCCCGGAGAATTACCGCTGGGCTTTTGTGACGCAGAGCAAGATTGACCGCTGGATTTCGCGCGGGGCCGAGGCCAGCCAGTTCCTGGCCATGCGGAAGTTCTGTCATGACTCACTGGTGCTCATTCTCCAATGGTGCAGCGAGTTGGCGGAGGAAGGAAAAGTCGAGGTCGTCTTCCGTCCCCGCCCCGCCACCAACACCGCCCAGATTGCCGCATTTGCCGCCGAACACGTCGGACCGCTCAGCCCCCGCTTGCGCATCCTAAAGGACGAGTCCGCCCGGGAGTGGATTCTGGCCAGCGACACGGTGGTCTCGTCCTTCAGCACCACCATGATTGAAGCCTCAATTGCCGGCAAAGAAATCGCCATGGTCGAACCGATTGCCCTGCCCGAGGCGCTGGATTGCGACTTCTATCAATACATCCCCCGCCTTGTCAGCAGGGAGGAATTCCTCGCTCTGGGCAACTCGGCCACCGCGGGCTCTTCGGAGCAGCTCCGGGCCTGGGCCACGGCGCAAATGCTGGCCTGCGGCGATCCCATCGAAAATCTGACCACCTATATCTGCCGGCTCGCCTCGCGCCAACCAGCCCGCCGTGTCAGCTTGCTGGAGCGGCTTTCTCCGCGGCCCCGTCCGCAGCGCTGGATCAAGGATGCGGCCACCGGCAAGGAGAAGACCTACTTCAACGCGGCGACCCACGAGAAAGACATCTTCGATCAGGAATTGGTCGATCGGAAGACTGCGCGTTGGGCGGAGATTCTTGCCTGAGTGCGGAAACGTCCCGCGCGAAAGCCGTGAGTTTCGTCTTCTCGCTCATCATCTGCACCTACAACCGCGCGGCGTTGTTGGAAGTCTGCCTGAAGAGTATTACCCAAGCCGACGCGCCCTCGTGCGATTGGGAACTGCTGGTGGTGGATAATGATTCTCCGGATGCGACATCACGTGTGCTTCAGGATTTTCAGAAAATATTCAGCCCCCTGCGCCAGGAACACGTGACCGAACGCAATCTCTGTGTGGCGCGCAATCTTGGCTGCGCCCGGGCCCGTGGTGCTTATCTGGTCTATCTGGATGATGATGCAAAAATTCCGGTCGATTACTTGGTTAATCTCGAACGGCGTCTGGCCGAACACGCGCCCGATATCATGAGCGGACCGGTCTATCCCTATTACTCGACCAGAAAGCCCGCCTGGTTTCGCGATGCTTACGAAACCAAAAAGTTCGTGGCCGTTTCGGGTTTCTCCGACCAACCCCGCATTGCCACGGGAGCGAACTTCATCATCAGGAAAAGCGTGCTCGAAGGTCTGGGCGGCTTCGATCCCAAATGGGGCATGCAGGCCGAAAAATATGTCATCGGCGACGAACGCAAGGTGGTGGACGCCTACCGCCGGACCACTCCCAAGAATGAGCAAAAAGTTTTCTACGCGCTGGATTGCGCGGTGCAGCACCACGTCGATCCCCGCAAACTGCGCTTTTCCTATTTCCTCTATCGCTATTTTGTCAGCGGATTTTCCACCAAGGCGATCAGTCAGGAACTTGGTGAAAAACCCCTGCCTTTGCGGGTGGCCTTCCGGGAAATCGCCGGACTGCCGTTCAGATTTGTCCGGCGGCTCCTCGACGAAAGAAAACGGGACGACCGAGACTTCGCCATGGTGTGCGCCCTCGCGGTGATGAGTCTGGGAGAATTGGTGCGGACCTGCTCGCTCCATCTCCGGCACTTTTCTCGCCACAGACGATGAGCGCCCTATCTTTGTCAGTCGTGATCTGCACCTTTAACCGGGCCGGTCTGCTCAGAATCTGCCTGGAAAGCCTGAGCCGGGCGGAACCGCCGCCCTGCGACTGGGAGATCGTGGTGGTGGACAACAACTCGGAGGATGAAACCGGGCATGTCGTGCAGGAGTATCAGCAGAAAACCACCGGCCTTCGGCTCGAACTCATCAGCGACCGGAACCTTTCTGTGGCCCGGAATCACGGTTGCCAGTGCGCGAGGGGCGACTACTTAGTCTATCTCGACGATGACGCCAAAGTCCCACCGGATTATTTCCGCAATGTCGCAGCCTGCCTGCTCACGAACACCCCGGACCTCATGGGCGGACCGGTCTATCCGTATTACACCACGCCCCGTCCGGGTTGGTTTCGCGATGCCTATGAAACCAAGAAATTCGCGGAGGTTTCCGGATTCTATCTTCACACGCGTTTGACCGGTGCCAACTTTATCATTCGCAAGGCTGTGCTCGGGCAGGTGGGATTTTTCGATCCGGCCCGGGGCATGCAAGGCTACAAATATGTCATCGGTGACGAGCGCAAGGTGCTGGACACGTATCGGCACATTGTTCCGGAGGGAAGTCAGAGGATTTACTACGCGCTGGAGTGTCCGGTTTTCCACCATGTGGATCCGCGGAAGCTCCGCTTTCACTATTTCCTCTACCGGTTCTATGTGTCGGCCTTTTCCAATACGATGATCCGGTTTGAACTCGGCCTGCCCTATCTTTCTCCTGAGGAGTTTCTCAAGGAAATCCTTTGGCTGCCCCGCAACTTGCTGACGGCGCTTTGGCGCGAGCGGGGTAAGGATGACCCTGCGCAGCGCGATTACCCGCTGGCGGTCTCCCGCACCGCTGCCAAACTCGGCAATCTAGCGGGCACCCTTTTGCTCTACCTCCGCAGAATCCGGGGGAAAAACCCTCAAAGAAGCCAGTCGATTGTGGCCGGCGGATCTCTCACCAATATCGCGAAAAATGTCTGAACCATCCTCTGCTGCGACTGATCGCGCCGTGCCTCCGGTGACCTGGAATTACTCTTCACGCCGCGGTTCCATCATGCGGGGATTACGCGAGATTTGGCAGTATCGCGACCTGATCGCGCTGTCCGTGCGGCGGGATTTCATCGCGGTCAATTCCCAAACAGTGATGGGGCCACTGTGGTATTTCATCCAACCGCTAATCACCACGGTGGCCTTCACCATGGTCTTCCAAGGCATCGCCAATCTGCCCACGGATAAAATTCCTCCCTTTCTTTTCTACATGTCGGGAATCGTCGTTTGGTATTTCTTTTCCGGTTGCCTTTCCAAGATTTCTCTTACCTTCACCTCCAACTCCTCCCTCATTACCAAGATCTATTTTCCCCGGCTGACCATTCCCATTGCCAACACCATTTTGAACCTCTGGCTGTCCTTGATTCAGTTCATCATCTTCCTCGGCTTCTATGCCTATTTCTATTGGAAGGGAGCGCCGCTCCATCCGAGTTACCGTGTCATCATTATTCCCGCCCTGATCATACAAACCGCCCTGCTCGGCATGGGGGTAGGATGTCTTATCGCTGCGCTGACGACGCGCTTCCGCGATTTGCAGATGGTGGTGTCTCCGGCCATTCAGTTGTGGATGTATGGGAGCTGCATCTTTTTTCCCCGCTCCATGGTGCCCCAACACTACCAGTGGCTGATGAACATTAATCCGATCGTCCCGATCGTGGAAAGTTTCCGCTTCGCGCTCATGGGTCAGGGTGATGTCGAAATCTGGCAATGGTTGGTCAGCCTCGCCATTACCCTTGTTCTGCTCGTCATCGGGCTCTGGGCCTTCAAGCGGGCGGAGGAGAACTTCGCCGATACGATTTGACGGAAGCCCGAGTCACCCACGCCATGTCCATTGCCATTTCCCTGCATAATATTTCCAAGCGATACCGACTGGGAACGGTAAATCAGCGCATGTTTCTGGACGACCTGCGTGATTGGCGCGACCGCACCTTTCCTCGCTTAAAAGCCAAGACCGCGCCCGCACCGGTGTCCACGCCGGAATTCTGGGCGCTCAAGGACATCTCCTTTGATATTAAGAAAGGGGAAACGGTCGGTCTGATCGGAACGAATGGAGCGGGCAAGTCCACTTTGCTCAAACTGCTGGCCCGCGTCACCACGCCCACCACAGGAGAAATGGTCATCGACGGCCGGGTCGGCACCCTGCTGGAAGTCGGATCAGGCTTTCACCCTGAGCTAACCGGGCGCGACAATGTGTATCTCAACGGAGCGGTCCTCGGCATGAGCCGCGTGGAGATTGACAGCAAGTTCGACGAGATTCTGGATTTCGCCGAACTGCACCAGTTCATCGACACGCCGGTGAAGCGTTATTCCAGCGGAATGCGGGTGCGGTTGGCTTTCTCGGTGGCAGCCATCATCGAACCCGAGATCATGATTCTCGATGAAGTCCTGGCCGTGGGCGATCTGGGCTTCCGGGAAAAATGCCTCCACCGCATCGAAGTGCTGGCTTCCGGGGGGCAGACCGGCCTCTTCGTCAGCCACAGCATCGGTCATGTCTCGCGCTTGTGCAGCCGCGTCATCTGGCTGGAGAAAGGCCGCATCCGCATGGATGGCGACACCGATGCGGTCTGCGAGGAATACCGCAAGGCTCAGATCATCAAACTGGCGGTCCATGCCCCCTCTCACGCTCCGGCGCTTCATCTGGCGGGGGAATCGAGTAACTCCGCTTACAGGATCCTGTCCATCGAAACCCGCGACGGTCTGGGCCGCCCATCAGGCAGTTTTCGCACGGGCGAGCCCTGCCGCATTGCCGTCAAGTATGGCAGTAACTTTCCGTTTGGGCAGCCCATCGACAAGGTCACGTTGCGGTTGTCCATCCTTAACGAACAAGGCAATCGTCTCATTGGATTGGATAGCAGTTTGGTCAAGCCCAAGCTGACTCCGTTTCCCGATGCGGGAACCGTTAGTTTTGTCATACCAAAACTTCCTCTCATGGAGGGCACGTATTCTTTCTCGCTCGCACTCTCGGTCAACGGTGAGTTGATGGACAAAGTTATCCCGGAGACTTTTTTCCTGGTGAAGGAAGGTGACTTCTATGGCACGGGACGCGCCGCTTCCCCCTCGTTTACCCCTCTTTGTGTGGACTTCTCCTGCTTCCTGGAAGGTGAGCGGAACCCCGCTTACAAAATTCTCAATGTCGAAACCCGCAATTCCCGGGGTCAGGCCGCGGCAAGTTTTCGCACGGCCGATCCTTGTCTCATCGCAGTGAGCTATGCCAAGAACCATGGGCTGGAGGAGCCCATCAGGAAGGTGACAATGCGTCTATCGCTGGTTAATGACACGGGCGCCCGCGTCGTAGGCATGGACAGCAGTCTGGTCAAGCCTCTCTTCGTTCCCTTTCCCGATGAGGATACGATCTGTTTTGAACTGCCCAAACTTCCTTTGGCGGCCGGCATGTATTCTTTTGTGGTTTCTCTCTTCATGAATGCGGAGGTGATCGACGAGTATGTTCCCGATTCGGTGCTGATCGTGGAGAATGGCGACTTCTATGGCACCCGCCGGGCGGCCCTGCCGGGTTTTGCTCCGGTTTGCGTGGAATTCGATTGCTATCTCGAAGGACGCAAGGAACAGCATCCCCCGCCCCCACGCGCCCTGTCCGAACCCGTCACGGGTGACACCACCCATGCCTGACCAACCGCGCATAACTGTCCTGATCGGGACGTGTAACCGCTTGGAGCTTCTCGAGCGCTGCTTGGAGTCGGTGCTGGCAGAAGGCCGGGATTTTGTTTCCGTGCTGGTGATCGATGCCGGGTCCACCGATGGCACCAGGGCTTTCCTGGAGAACAGGCACGATATTTCAACGGTCTTCGAGACTGAACGCCGCGGACAAGCTTGGGCGTTGAACCGCGCCGCCGAGAAATCAGAGACCGGGTATCTGTGCTGGCTGAGTGACGACAACGTCCTTCGGCCGGGAGCCCTGCGCCATGCCGTTCAAGTTCTCGACCGGGATTCGACGATCGGCCTGGTCAGCTTGAAAGTGCGCGATGCCACCGGCCCATCTGCCCATCTGCCCTTCATCGGAGCAGTCGGCTCGACCGGAGTGCTGAATTGCAACCAGGGGGTGGTCCGCGGCGGTCTTTTCCGTGAACTCGGGGGATTCGACGAAAAACTGCGCGACTATTTTATTGATAACGATCTGACCACCCGCGTCCTGCTGGCCGGTTCCGATGTTGTCTTTACCAAGGAGGTGGCCATCGACCATTTTCGCCAGCATGAGGAGGATTCCTGGATCGGCGCCAAGGAGAGAAAAGGCCGCATCGCGTTGAACAAGCGACTCTACGAGGCGAAGTACGAACGGCTTCTGCTCTGCGCCACCTGGCGGGCGATGCAGGGAAGTTTTTTCCGCCGCCATTTCCTGCCCGGTCGTCATTCTTTGCGGTCGTTTCACGCCAACTTCCCCACCGAAGTGCCGGCCGAAGAGCGCGAATGGGGCTGTGAGGTTTTTTCGGAGTTTATCGAGCGGAGCCGAAGGCAGGAGGATCAGAAGGCCGGCATCTGCCTGCGCCAACATCTTTCCGAAACGGTGAGAAACTTTGCCCGGCCGCTCGACGATTCCGCGCTGCTCAACGAATCGGACGAGAAGCAAATGATCTTCCTCAATGAAGTTCGACAGCTCCGGCAAACCCTGCAATACCGGCTGGAAGCGTTTGAGAGAATCTGTGCCGACATTGGCAAGAGCCCGGAGGAAGAAGGCCGCATGCCGCAGATCGCGGCCCGTCTGCAAGAACTCGACCGCAAGACGCTCCGGGCGGCAGGTTGGGCCGGCCGGCTTTTCCTCGGCCCCGCTCTGACCGAGCGCTGGGTCGGTTCCATCTTAAAAGCAGATGACGCCCGCATCAGCCTGTCGCCGAAACGGCTTTCGAAGTTTGCCATGTATTCGACCAACGCGAGCCGGATGGCGCGGAAGTTGGAACCTAAAATCAAAGAGCGCATTCGCGCATTGCAAATGGACCTCAATCAGATGGAAATCGTCCCCTGACTCCGCGGCTCCCCGCCCGAATCAACCCCTCCGACACCAAGCAAACACGCAAAAAAAACCCGACAACCATGAAAGAACGACACCTCACCATTCAAGGCACGCGCATCGATGACGACAGCAAATGTTATGTCATCGCCGAACTCGGCAACAACGGCCAGGGCGACGTGGAGAAAACCCTGGACCTCATCCGCGCCGCCAAGATGGCCGGAGTGCAGGCCGTGAAACTCCAGAAGCGCGACAACAAAACCCTCTTCACCAAGGCCGCCTACGACAAGCCCTACGAAAACGAAAACAGCTTCGGCAAAACCTATGGCGAACACCGCGAGTTTCTCGAGTTTGGCAAAAAGGAATACCTGGAATTCCAACAACTTTCCCGCGAACTGGGACTGCACTTTTTCGCCACGGCTTTCGATCATGCCAGCGCCGACTTCCTCGAGGATATCGATCTGCCGCTCTACAAGATCGCCTCGGCGGATTTGAAAAACCTGCCGCTTATCAAGCACGTCGCCAGTTTCAAGAAACCCCTGATCATCAGCACCGGCGGTGGCAGTTTGGATGATGTCAAACGGGTCTATGAGGAGATTGCCCCGATCAATCCCCAGCTCTGCTTCCTCCAATGCACAGCGACTTATCCGACTGAGGCAAAGGATATGCACCTGCGGGTCGTGCCCACATTGCGCGAGGCCTTTCCAGATGTCGTGATCGGCCTTTCGGACCACTTCAATGGGATCTCCCTCACTGTCGCTGCCTATGTGCTGGGAGCCCGCGTGATCGAGAAGCATTTCACCCTCAATCATACTTGGAAGGGAACCGACCATGCTCTTTCCCTCGAGCCGATCGGCATGCACAAAATGGTGCGCGATCTGGAGCGGGCCCGCGAGGCGCTCGGCAGCGCGGAGAAGCAGGTTTTGCCCCAGGAAATTCCTGCCATCACCAAAATGGGCAAGAGCCTTTTCGCCGCGAAGAATCTTCCCGCCGGAACAGTGATCACCCGCGAACATGTCGCGATCAAAGTCCCTGCGGGCGGTTTGCCTCCCTATGAAATTGACTCCCTGATCGGCAAAAAGACCAAGACCGCGCTGGTGGAGGATGATTTCTTCACGGCGGATAACGTCGCGTGAGCAATCCCGCGCTGGCGGAGGCCGACCGCACTCTGCTGAGCACCTTGCGGTGCGCGGCCTTTGATTTCGACGGGGTCTTCACGGACAACGCCGTCTATGTTTCCGAGACCGGGCAGGAAACCGTCCGCTGCACCCGGGCGGACGGCATCGGGTTGGAGCGCTTGCGCTCTATCGGGGTCCACGCCGTGGTGATTTCCACTGAAGTCAATCCAGTGGTGAGCGCCCGCTGCCGCAAACTGAAACTACCCTGCTTGCAAGGCTGTGAAGACAAGGTGGCAGCGCTCGCTTCCTTCCTGGCGGAAATCCAGGTCTCCATGGAGCATGCCTCATTTCTCGGCAACGATGTGAATGATGCTGCTCTGCTGCGCGCGGTGGGATTTCCCGCCGTGGTGGCCGACGCCTCGCCCGAGGTGATCGCTTTGGCAAGGTTTCAAACGCGCGCTCTCGGTGGGCACGGAGCGGTGCGGGAATTTTGTGACCTTGTTTGGAAGTTACAAAGCCAATGAACGATCCTCTCTTTTCTCTCGAAGACAAAGTGATTGTCCTGACCGGCGGCATGGGCCGCCTGGGCCGCGAATACACCAAGTGCCTGCAAGCCCGTGGCGCCAAGGTGGTGGTCATCGATCGGGCAGAAGCCATTGCCCAAGCAGCGCTCTCGGACTCGCTCCTGCCTTTGTCCGCCAATGTGCTGGTCCGGACGGAATTGGAAGGAGCCCTCGCTGCCATCGAAGAACGATGGGGAACGCCTTGGGGACTGATCAACAACGCCGCGCTCGATTCGCCGCCCAATAGCTCGGCGGAGGAAAATGGTCCCTTCGAAACCTACCCGGAAAAGTCATGGGATGCGGTCATGGATGTCAACGTGAAGGGCGTCTTTCTTTGCTGTCAGGTTTTCGGCGGGGCCATGGCCGTGGCAGGACGCGGTTCGATCATCAATATCGGCTCGATTTACGGTGCGGTTTCTCCCGATCAGCGCATTTACACCTACCGGCAAAAGGACGGGAACCCATTCTTCAAACCAGTGGCCTATTCCGCCTCGAAGTCGGCGCTGTATAATCTGACGCGCTATCTTGCGACGTATTGGGCGGCCCGGGGGGTGAGAGTCAACACGCTCACTCTGGCGGGAGTTTCCGACAGCCAGGATGAGAATTTCCTCAAGGGTTATCTCGGACGCATGCCCCTGGGACGCATGGCCACGGCGGACGATTATTTTGGTCCGGTCGTGCTGCTGCTTTCCGACGCGTCAAAATACATGACCGGTTCCGACCTGGTGGTGGACGGCGGCTGGACGGCTTGGTAATGGCATTTTCGTTCTTGGAAAAATTGTGGCCGGATAAAAAACCGGCGGCTGAGCCGCGGCTGCCCCCGCCGAAACACGTGGCGGATTTCCTCGAACGCGCCGGAGCCGATTGGCCAAAGGCCGTCCAGGCTGCGCAGGGTGGTCCCGAAATTCTGATCGCGTCGAGCGTGGGCGGCCACGCGGCCGTACGCGAGTTGGATATGATCCTTGCCATTGCGCTGACCCTGCGGGGCGCGAAGGTGAGCTTTCTGTTGTGCGACGGGCCCTTGACCGCATGCGAACAATGCACCTTCAAAATGTTCAAGAGCCCGTGGCAGTTCGTCGAGGTCGGGCCGGCCAATCATTGCCGGGATTGCTTCGGCATGGGGGATGCCACTTACGGGGCGCTGGGGCTTCCGGTCCTGAAGTATTCCGACTTCCTCACCCGGGGAGAGAAAAAGGCGGCGTCAAGGCTGGCCCAAAAGACGCCGATGGCGGATATCCCGAATTTCAAATTCCGGGGATTGTCCGTGGGCGAGCACGCCGCCGCGGGAGCGTTACGATTTTTTGCCCGCGGTGATCTCAGCCAGGAGGAAACCGCCGAGCCGGTTCTGCGGCGGTATTTCGAAGCTGCGCTCCTCACGGCCACGGCGTTTGGCCGGGCGCTGGCTTCGCGTCCGTTTCGCTGTTGCAGCTTTCATCATGGCATCTACGTTCCGCAGGGAATCGTGGGCGAGGTCGCGCGTCAGGCCGGTGTCCGCGTGGCCAACTGGGTGGTGGCGTATCGCAAGCAGCGCTTCATTTTCAGCCACGGGGACACTTACCATCACACCCTGCTCGACGAACCGGTCAGCACTTGGGACTCGATGGACTGGACGCCCGCGATCCGGCAGGAAACCGAGGACTATCTCAAGAGCCGCTGGCAGGGATCACAGGATTGGATCTATTTTCACGAGAATCCCACCGAGGACATTGAGAAAATCCGCCGCGAACTGCAGTTCGAGAAAGATCAGCCCACGATTCTGCTGCTGACCAATGTGATCTGGGATGCCCAACTGCATTATCGCGCCAATGCGTTTGCCAACATGCTCGATTGGATCGAGCAGACCATTCAGTATTTTTCCCGCCGGCAGGATTTAAATCTTATCATCCGGATCCATCCGGCGGAAATCCGCGGCGGTATTCCCTCCCGCCAATTGATGGCCGAGGAAATCGCCCTCCGGTTTCCCGATCTTGCCTCCAACATTCGCGTCATCGGCCCGGACAAAGACGTGAGCACTTATGCCCTGGCCCTGGACAGCGACACCGCCATCATCTACGGCACGAAAACGGGAGTCGAACTCACCAGCATCGGCATCCCCGTCGTTGTGGCCGGCGAGGCTTGGATTCGCAACAAGGGACTGACCGAGGATGCCACGTCGCCCGAATCGTATTTCCGCCTGCTCGACGCGCTTCCCAAGCGGCAACGCCTGCCCGAGGAGACGAAGATCCGCGCTTTGAAGTATGCCTACCATTTTTTCTTTCGCCGCATGATTCCCCTGCGGATCGCGGAGCAGGTTCCAGGAACAAAGCGGCCCTTCACCATGGTGGCGGATTCGCTGGCGAGTTTCTCCGATCCCGCCGATCCGGGGCTGGGAGTGATTTGCCGGGGCATCATGGACGGGACACCCTTCGTCTATCAGGCGGAAAATGAGGTCGCGCTGACACCATGAAGATTCTCATTACAGGTTGCGCGGGATTCGTGGGCGGAAGCGTGGCAGCGTTTGCTTCGGCCAACGCATGGCAGGTTCTCGGTCTGGCCAGATCCGCCCAGCCGGCTCTGAAGATGAGCGGGGAATATCTCAGTGTGGACGTGGCAACGTCCCGCCTGGCACCGGTTATTGAAGCCTTCGTGCCGGACGTCATCTTTCATGCGGCGGGTTCGGCTTCCGTGGGCCGTTCGCTGCAGTCTCCCCTTGATGACCTCAAGGCTTCGGTCCTCACGTTTGCCAATTTGCTCGAAGGGGTGCGCGAGGCGAAATCCCGGGCGCTGGTTGTTTTTCCCTCCAGCGCCGCGGTGTATGGAAATCCTCCGGAACTCCCTGTCCGGGAGGACACTCCTCTGAATCCCATCTCTCCGTATGGATTTCACAAACTCGCGTGCGAGCTTTTGGCGCGGGAATTTCATGTGTGCTATGGCATTTCTGTCCTGGCGGTGAGGTTGTTTTCTGTTTTCGGCCGCGAGCAACGGCGGTTGCTTCTGTGGGAGCTTGTGCAACGGGCGCTCTCCCATGATCCGCATTTGGTTATTCACGGCACGGGCAGGGAAACGCGGGATTACCTGCCGGTCGGGGAGTGCATGGACCGAATCTTCCGACTGATCAAAAACCCCTCCTTGCGCGGGCACTTCACCGCGGTGAACCTGGCCGGTGGCATCGAAACTTCGGTGAACGATCTCGCGGGTGAAGTCTTGAGTGCCCTGGAGATATCCAAACCTCTGAGCACCGCTTCCGCTTCTCTTGCGGGCGACCCGGTGCGTTGGCGGGCCGACACGACCCTCTTGCAGCAGCTGGCCGGACCGCTGGAAGTTCCGGCCTTGCGCGAAGCCATCGTGCAATGCGTCCTTGATTGGAAATCCGAGTTCCCAAGCGGAAAAAATCCCTGATAACTACTACCTATGAACGAACTGACAGCATTTACAGAGATAGTCAACGTGATCGGCGGCAAAGAACTGCCGGCCGCCAAGGGCGCGACTTTGGAGAAGCTAAATCCGCACGATGGTTTGCTTCTCTTCACAGTTTCCCGATCCGATGCGCAGGATGTTTCTCTCGCGATCAGCGTCGCGCGGGATGCCCAACCGGCCTGGGCGGAAGTGCCCGCGGTCAAACGGGGTGACATTCTCCGCCGCCTCGCAGCCGCCTTGCTCGACCACCGCGACGAAGTCGCCCGGATTGTGGCTCTGGAAACCGGAAAGTCTCTGGCCAACGCGCTGGGCGAGGTCGAGGGCGCGGCTTCATTGGGATTCTTTTACGCCGGGGAGGGCCAGCGGCTCTATGGAAAGACCACAACCAGTGGCACGCCGAACAAATGGGCTTTGACCGTCCGGCAGCCCGTCGGCGTGGCCGGGTTGATCATCGCGGCCAACACCCCGATTGCCAACGTGGCCTGGAAGGTTTTTCCCGCCCTCATTTGCGGAAACGCCGCCGTGCTCAAGGCGGCAGAGGATACCCCGGCCACCGCGTTGGTCTTTGCACGCATCGCCCGGGCGGCTGGTCTGCCCGATGGGGTCTTGAATGTCATTCAAGGATTGGGTGTCGAGGCCGGCGCATCGTTGGTGGCCGATGAGCGGGTTGGCGTGTTGAGTTTCACCGGCTCCACCGCCGTCGGGAGGCTTATTGCCGAAGTCGCCGGTCGCCGCCTGACCAAGGCCTCGCTCGAATTGGGCGGAAAAAATCCGTTGGTCGTTTGCGATGACGCCGATCTCGATAATGCCGCCAAATGGATTCTCCTTTCCGCCTTCAGCAACGCGGGCCAGCGTTGCGCCGCCGCCAGCCGGATCATTATCTTCGAGTCCGTTTACGACGCTCTCCGGGAGAAACTCATTAAAGGAGCCGAAGCGCAGAAAGTCGGGCCAAACGATACGGATGATTTCGGCCCCGTCATCAATGCCCGTCAGCTTCAACGCATGCTGGATGTCGTCAACCGGGCGCGCAGTCAGGGCGCCACGGTCTTGACCGGAGGGAACCGTCTGACCGGACCGGACTATGCCGGCGGGTTTTACATGGCGCCCACATTTCTCGAGAACATCGACCCCGACGGGGAGTTTTCCACCAGTGAACTTTTCGGTCCGGTGGCTGGGCTGTACAAGGTGTCTGGATTTCAGGAGGCCCTTGGTTTGGCCAACCGTTCTCCGTACGGACTTACGGCTTGCATCCACACGAAGAACTTCGACCGCGCCATGGAGTTCAGCCGCTTGGTGGAATCCGGCGTGGCCGTGGTTAACGCGGGTACCTATGGCAGTGAGCCACACATGCCCTTCGGGGGCGTGAAGGCCTCGGGCAATGGCAGCCGCGAGCCCGGGACTGAAGCCTTGGATATCTATTCGAATCTTAAAGATATCTATATGACAACAGTGCCTTCCAGCACACTTTAAGTCATTTCGCGCACGGTTATGAAACCTCCTCCGACTCCGCCTGCGAAATCCTGTCCGGACACCCAGTTCCTCAAGGCGTTCTCCCATGCGTTCGGGAGCGGGGCTCTTATAGAAGCGAAAGACGCCGGAGGAGGAGTCTTGCTGGATTCCTTGCTGCGGCATCTCCTTCACCGGATTGCAGCCGTTTATGCGAGAATGATTTGGAAGCGGGCGGCCAGCCAGGGTCAGCTCGATCCCACGGTGCGGCTGGGCTACGGCTTCCAGATCAACAACGATGGTCCGCCAGAGAACGTCACGATCGGTGCGAATAGCATCGTCCGGGGAATCCTGCATGCCAGCCGCGGGGGAAAAATCCACATCGGCGAAGGAGTTTACATCGGGGACAATACGATCATCTACAGCACCAATTGCATCAAAATCGGAACCGGTGTGATGATCGCCCACGATGTGAACATCTACGACAATGACACTCATCACAAAGATTGGACGCTGCGGAAAACCGAGTTGGATTGTATGATTAAAAAAGTCAAACCGTCCGTACCCCAGATCACCTCCGTGCCCGTTTCCATCGGGGACTATTGTTGGATTGCGGCGGGGGCCTTTATCTTCAAGGGCTGCGCCATCGGGGAACATAGCATTGTCGGGGCCGGTTCGGTCGTGACCAAGGATGTTCCCGCGGACGCGGTAGCCTATTCCCACGGAGCGCCTTCCACGAGAACTCTAACGTAACCCCTTTTATCCAATCTCAGAAACATTCATGAGCCCGATCTACAATCCCTTCACGACCTTACTTCCGGAGAAAACCGGATCAGATTACTATGACCCGACACTAATCGGGGTCACCACCATCTCTGCCGCCCTCTTAAACGCGGAACAGGTGGCCAAAGCGCGCAAGCTTTACGGCCTGCTCTCGGACGACAACTACACGCTCTATTTGAAGAGCTACTATGACGCCGGTCTCAAACGCTTCGGGCAGGGTTGGAAGTATGCGGATATCATCACGGTCTTGATTACATTGGCCGAACTCCTGAAGCCGCGGACGTATTTGGAAATCGGTGTCCGCCGTGGCCGGAGTGCCTGTGCGGTGGGACGGTTTGCCCCGCGTTGTGAGCTGACCTTGCTCGATCGCTGGAAGAAGAAGAACTATGCGGACATGGAGAATCCCGGGCCTGATCTCGTTCGCCGCGAACTCGAGCGGGTGGGGCACAAGGGCGAAAAGCACTTCGTCGTGGGGGATTCCCATCAGGTTCTGCAGAAGCACCTGGACACGAATCCCGATCTCTATTTTGACATTGTGACGGTCGATGGGGATCACACTGCGGAGGGTGCGGCCCAGGATCTCAGGGAGGTATTGCCCCGCGTCTCGGTGGGCGGGGCGTTGGTCTTTGATGACATCGCCCACCGCAAGCATCCCCACCTGGTCGAAGTCTGGAAATCCGTGGTGGAGAACGACCCGCGCTTTGCCAGCTACCGCTTTTCCGAGCTGGGTTATGGCATCGGTTTCGCCATCCGCCAGCGCCTCTGAGCGGATTTCCTCCAGCTTTAGATGCGACGTTTGTTTAACAAGGTCTTTCGCCGGCCGGAAAAGCCCTTGGGCATCCTGCTCTACCTCACCGGTGGATCTCATTGGCTGGGTGGAGCGCAATATGCGCGAAATCTCATCCTGGCCTTGAACATGATCTCGCCAAAAAAATGTCCACCCGTTTTTCTCCGCGTTTCGCGAAAGCGCGATGTCACCGCGCTGGAAGCCCTGGCGCGCAGATCAGAAATTGTCAGCGTTGATCGCCCTGTGGCAAAGTGGACAACGCAGGGCGAGCCCGCCACCGGCTGGCTCTCCGATGGCTGCACCGTGGCCTTTCCTGAAAAAGGCGGCAACGCGGCGGCTCATCCGATGGCCATTCACTGGATCCCGGATTTTCAGTATAAACAATACCCGGAGTATTTCACCGAAGAGGAACGTCAGCAGCGCGACTCCAGCTACGAACAGCTTCTGCAATCCTGCCGCCTGCTGGTCCTGAGCAGCAAGGCGGCCCGCAAAGACTTTCATGTCTTTTTCCCGAAATACCGTCACCTCCCGGTTGAGGTGCTTTCCTTCCATGCGATTCTGGAAGAGGCCGACCTTGCTCCCGACCCGCGGGTGGCGTTGGAGCATCTGAATCTGCCGGACCGTTTTCTCTACTGCGCCAACCAGATGTGGCAGCACAAGGGTCACGATGTGCTCTTTGACGCGCTCGCACAGTTGAACAGTCAGGGGCTTGAGATTCCCCTCGTTTGCACCGGATCGTTGGAGGATTACCGCACCAGCGAGTTCGGTCAGGCCATGCTTGCCAAAATCACAGCGCTCAATCTGGAGCAACAAATCCGCTTCCTCGGGGTCATTCCCCGCCGGGATCAGATCCAAGTCTATCGCCGGGCCTCCCTTCTCGTTCAGCCGTCCCGTTTCGAGGGCTGGAGCACGACGGTCGAAGAAGCCCGCACCTTGCGGAAAACAATCGTCCTCTCCGATATTGCCACTCATCAGGAACAGGCTCCGCCTCAGGGCTTCTTCTTCCGCTGCGGCGATCCGGATTCCCTTGGCGGGGTTTTGGGCGAAAAATGGCGGGAAATTCTCGCCACGGCTCCCAGCGAGATTGATGCCGCGGAACTGCTCCATGACAACACGAAGCGCGGTCGATTTTTCGCGCAGGAGTTTCTCGCTGTCTGCCAAAAGGCCCACGCCATCGCCTGTAGCTAATTCGACCTTCCTTCATGTCCGATTCTCCGACACCCACCGCTGTTGCCCTCATTCCCGCCCGCTCGGGCTCGAAGCGCGTCTCGGGCAAAAACATCCGCCTGCTCGGCGGTCACCCTATGATTGCCTACTCGATTCGGGCGGCCCTCGATTCCGGCATTTTCCAACGAGTTGTGGTTTCGACCGACTCCGCGCAATACGCAGAGATCGCCCGTCATTACGGTGCCGAAGTTCCCTTTCTCCGCCCGCCCGAGTTCTCCGGCGACAAATCGCCCGACATCGAGTGGATCAAGCACGCCCTGCACACTTTTGCTAACGAAGGGCAGCGGTTCGACTGCTTCAGCATCCTCCGCCCGACAAGTCCCTTTCGTTTGCCGCAGACCATTCGCAGGGCCTGGGCGGAGTTTCTGACGCAGGACGGTATTGATTCCCTCCGGGCCGTGGAAAAATGCACTCAGCATCCCGGAAAAATGTGGGCCATTCGCGGTCGCGTCATGACGCCAATCCTCCCGTTCCTGAACGAAGGAACCCCTTGGCACAGCACGCAATATGCGGCCCTGCCCGAGGTTTATGTGCAAAATGCCAGCCTGGAAATTGCTTGGAGCAGGGTGCTCGATTCCGGCACAATTTCCGGAAGCATCATCGCTCCGTTTTTGACCAGGGATACAGAGGGCATGGACATCAACAACGAAAGCGACTGGCAGCTGGCGAACTACCTTCTGATTAGGCAGGAAATCAAGCTGCCGGAAATTTCCGTTGCGGAATTTCCCCTTGCAGATTCAGCCGCCAGTTCCGAATCATGAAATCGACTCCGTTGGTCATTGCTCTCTTGCTTGCAGCCAGCTTCGCCACCGCTTCCTCGCGCGCAGAGGTGAAGCTTCCCGCAATTTTTTCCGATCACATGGTCATCCAGAAAGGAAGCAATGTTCCGATTTGGGGAAAGGCCGACCCTGGCGAGGAAGTCACCATTTCCCTCGATCGCTACTCGGCCCGGACCACCGCCGACCCGGACGGACGCTGGCGCACGGAACTTGATCTGCGGAATGCCGACTCTGGGCCTTTCGAGATGATCGTCGCGGGAAAGAATACCATCAAAATCTCGGACGTGGTCGTCGGCGAGGTTTGGCTGGCTTCGGGTCAATCGAACATGCAATGGCCGCTGGAAAAGACGGGAGCCAAAGAAGAAATCGCCCAGTCCGCCAATCCCATACTCCGGGAGTTCAAAGTCGAGAAATCAGCCGTGCCCGCTCCAGCGGAGGATTGCGTTGGCACGTGGAAGGTCGCCAGCCCGGAGACGTCCGGCGGTTTTAGCGCCATCGGATATTACTTCGGCAAGACTCTTCAATCAGAAATCAAGGTTCCGGTTGGCATCGTTAATACGATTTGGGGCGGTTCGCCTGCGGAATCCTGGATCGGCCCCGCTGCGATCGAGGCCGAGCCCGGACTGAGGGCTTCGCGTGACCGGAAGCTTGACTTGCTGGCCCGAGCGCCCGCTCTCAAGACGGCCTTTGTCGAAGCCTTTGCAAAATGGCTGGCGGAAAACCAGCGGGAAGACCGACCCACGTCCGACCCCGCCGCGTTTGCTGCAGCATCGGTCTTACCTGAAGGCTGGACGGAAGTTAAGCTGCCGGGAAAGCCTTTTGACGTGACTGGAGCAATCTGGCTCCGGCACGAGTTTGAAGTGCCGCCTTCCCTTGCGGGAAAAAAAACATGGTTCAATCTCGGCCCCATCAAGGGCTTCGAGACTGTTTATCTCAACGGCCAGCTTCTCACCCAGACAACATATCAAAATTCCATTGGTGAAGGACTGGCGCACGTCGCATCCGTTCCCAAGGGCCTCATCCTGGCCGGCAAAAATGTTCTCGCTATCCGTATCTTTGCTCCTGTGGCTCCCGTAAAATTTTCCATCGTTCCCAAGGCCGGAGCCATCGAACTTCAAGGGTTATGGCTGGCGAAATCCGAATTCGATTTC
>JBEDBL010000023.1:0-21746 GCA_041177245.1 Verrucomicrobiota bacterium | reverse complement strand
GTAAATATTGATGGTGAACTTGTTGCCGGCAGTGATGCTGCTGAAAAGCAGGCTGCCGGTGCTGTTGATGAGATCCCACTCCGAGCCGGGCGAACCAGCGACGTTGTAGATTTCCCAGTCGTATGCCCCACCACCGCTCCAAGTCAGATCTCCGTTGATATTCAGCGTGCCGGGCGAATTACCCGGATTGATCGTGCCGCCGCTTTGCACGGTCGTGTCTCCCACCGTGCCGCTGCCGCCGAGCGTGCCGCCGCTCTGCACGGTCACCGCGCTGCTCGCGATCGATCCATCGACGACCAGCTTGCCGGCCGCCACGGTGGTCGCGCCGGTGTAGGTGCTGACGCCGCCGAGGGTGAGCGTGCCGACGGAGCTCTTGGTCATTCCGCCATTGCCGGAGATGATGCCCGAGGAGGTGCCGTCGTTCATCGCGACAATGAGACCGCGGCCCACGGCGACATCGCCGCCATTGTAGGATTGGATCGTCGTGCTGGCGGCGTTCACGTTGATCGTGCCGCCGGCGACATTGGTGATGGTGGTGTTCGCGCCGGAGACATTCACCGTCGCCGTGCCGGACACTTCGGCCACCGTGCTGTTGGATCCGGACAAGTCGGTCGTGCCGGCGCTGAAGTCGCCGCCGGATATCGTGCCGACATTGAGGATGGTGCCGCCGTTGTTGGTTAGCGCGTTGGCGATGCTGTAGTTGGCCATGTCGAGAAAGGTATTGAGACCCACTGTGACCGCGCCCGTGCCGAAGGCGTAGAGGTTGCCTGCGGTGAGCGTGCCGCCGTTGATTCTTGTGCCGCCCGAGTAGCTGTTCGAACCGCTCAGGGTCAAGGTCCCGAGGCCCAGCTTGGTGAGTCCGAGGGATCCACCACCGGTTCCGGTGCTGTCGGCGATGCTGTTGGTGAGGGTGAAATTACCCGCCGTCGTGTCGAAGCCAATCGATGATCCGGCCTGCAGCCCGTTGTTGATGTTGGTCGGCGAGGTCAGCCTGCCGAGCAGGGTCGTGATGTTGGAGGTGGTGAACCCGCCGGCACCACCCACGCCGAACGCGGCAGTGGCGTTGTTTGATACGATGAGATTGGCCGCAGACCAGAGGGCGTTGCTACCACCGTAGAGGGACTGTGTGTTGGAGAAGAGCAATGTTCCCGCGCTGATCGCGGTGGTCCCCGCGTAGCCGTTTGATCCGGAGAGGATCATCGTGCCCGTGCCGGTCTTGGTCAGAGCGCCAGGACCACTCAACCCGCCGGAGTAAGTCGTGCTGCTGTTGTTGCCACCCACATTGAGTGCCACCGCGGCGCCGCCGTCATTGGTCAGCGCCAAGTTGGTCGAACCCTGCAACCCGCCGAGGTTCGCGCCGGTCAGCGCTCCGAAGGAAACGGTGCCCGCGCTCGAATAATCCAGCGTGCTGCCACTCAAGGCATTGGTGTTGCCCAAGGAGAGCACACCCGCGCTGATCGTCGTCGTGCCGGTGTAGCTGTTGCTTGATGTGAAGGTCACCTGGCTGCTCTCCCCAGTCTTGACGACACCGCCGCTGCCGCTGAGCACGCCCGCGTAGCTGCCGGAGGTCTCGAAGGCCTGGTCGAAGATCACCGTGCCGTTGTTCGTGATATTGCCTTGCAGAGCATCGGTGGAGCCCGCGAGCGCACCAGCGTTGACCAAAGTCCCGCCCGAGTAGCTGCTGCTCCCATTGAGGGTGACGGTGCCGCTGCCGGACTTGGCCAAGCTGCCGGTGCCACTGATACTGATCGCATTTGCGGGACCTCCATCGAACGACTGGTCAAAAACAAGTCTGGCATTGTTGGTAATGAGGCCCTGCAAACTCAACGTGTCACCCTGCAGCGTTCCCGCGCTGACCAAGGTCCCGCCGAATAGGGAGTAGCTGTTGCTCCCGGAGAGTATCGTGGTGCCGCTGCCGAGTTGGTTCACAGAACCGGCGCCGGAAATGGCGGCCGACAAGGTGGTGCTGTTGCTCTGGTTGAAGTTGATCGTGCCCGTCGAGCCGAGGGTGATGCTCGGGGCATCGATCGTGCCGGCCGAATCGTTGGCTCCGAAGCGGCCGATGTTCAGCGTCGCGGCGCCGTTGCCGTAGTTGGCGATGACGACCCCCGCTGCGGCCGACACCGTGCCACCGTCGGTCACCGTGAGGCTGTTGCTGATGCCCTGCGAACCGATAACGAGGGCGGCGGTGTTGCTCCAGAGTGAACCTGTCCCCGTGACCAGCACGCTGTTGTTCGAGGAGATGGCTTGGTTGCCGATGGTTCCCGTCGTGTTTTGCACCTTGCCGCCATTCGAGATGACCAGGCTGTTGCCGGCTCCGTTGTAGCCGACATCGAGGGTGCCGCTGTTGGTCCAAGTCGAACCCGCACCGGTGACCAGCACACTGTTGTTCAAGGAGGTGCTCTCGCTTCCGACTCTTGCCGAAGAAGTGTTTTGCACCTTGCCGCCGTCGGAGATGACCAGGCTGTTTCTGCTGGCGCTGCTGCCCACATGCAAGCTGACAGAGCTTGAATTGGACCAGAGCGAACCTGTCCCGGTGACCAGCACGCTGTTGTTCGAGGCCGTGCTCACGTTGCCGATGGTTGCCGTAGTGCTTTGCACCGTCCCGCCATTGGAGATGACCAGGCTGTTGCCGGCTGCATTAAGGCCGACGTTCAGGCCGCTGTTGTTGGCCCAAGTCGAACCCGCACCGGTGACCAGCGCGCTGTTGTTCGAGGCCGTGCTCGCGTTGCCGATGGTCCCCGCGGCATTTCGCACCGTGCCGCCGTTCGAGATGACCAGACTGTTGCCGCTCGCGTTGTTACCCACAGTGAGGGCGGCGACGTTTGTCCACAAAGCATCCGTTCCCGTCACGAGCACCGAGTTGTTCGAGGCCGTGCTCCTGTTGCCGATGGTTCCCGTAGAGTTTCGCACTGTGCCGCCGTTGGAAATGACCAGACTGTTGAAGGCCCCATTGCTACCCACATTGACTAGCGAACTGTTCGACCAGATCGAACCTGTCCCGACGACCGACACGCTGTTGTTCGAGGCGGTGTTGGTGAGGCCGATGATCCCCACGGTGTTTTGCACCTTGCCGCCGTTGGAGATGACCAGACTGTTGAAGGCGGCGTTGCTACCCAAAATGACTTGCGCGCTGTTCGACCAGAACGAGCCCGTTCCCGTCACCAGCGCCGAGTTGTTCGAGGCGGTGTTGGTGAAGCCGATGATCCCCACGGTATCCCGCACCACGCCTCCGTTGGAGATGGCCAGACTGTTGCCGCTGCCGCTGCTGCCCAAAACAAGGCCGGCAGAATTCATCCAGAGCGAACCAGCCCCGGTGACCAGCACGCTGTTGTTGCTGGCCGTGTTGCTCAGGCCGATCGAGGAGGCGGCGACCGATTGCACCGTGCCGCCGTTGCCGATCACCATGCTGTTGCTGCTGCCGCCGTAGCCGACATAGACACTCGCTCTGTTGGTCAAGAAAGTGCCAGCATTGTAAATGCCCAGCGTATTGGAGTCGGCACCTCCCAAAAATCCCACATAGATGTTGGTATAAGCTATCGTGCCCGAGGTGAAATTGCTGCTCACCCCGGAGGAGTTGGAACCGACGTAGAGGTTCGTCTGGGCTTGCGAGACGGGGGCAAATAGTGCGGCGGCGCAGAGCGCCACGCCAAGGGCGAGGATGTGTTTCATGGATGTGCTTCAACGGCCGCGACCAACACCGATATTGCATGGCGTCGTCACAATAAAAGGTCCGCGGCCGGAACACCTGAAACGATGACAACGGGACCGTCTATAGACGCCACGGCACCAGAACCAATAAAAATCACGAAAAATGCGACGAAATGGCCAAAAAGCGCGACGAAATGGTCACGGGGTCGGTTTTTTCGGGTGGAAAAAGCGGCCACCGATTTACGCAGCCGAGTCTTCGAACCGGGGTTCGGGGAGATGGCCCTTAGGCAAACGGCCGAGGACGTTAGTCCGCAGGCAAATAAAAGGCAGGATAAGAGTTCGGCCAGCGGGCCCGCGTGCTACGTTGCGTGATGCAGTTCACGCGCGGAACGAAGATCATCACGATCGGTCATTTGCCGGGGCACACCAACGGGAAGGTCGCTCTGCTCAAAGAGAACGGATTCACCGATGTCTCGGCCATTCTCTGCGAGTCGACGCCGGTGGAGGAAATCAAAGCAACGCTCAAGAGCAGCCCGGATTCGTTCTTCTTGGTGGGAGGCGCGATGATGTCGGGCTTTCCCGATTTGATGGCCGAGCTGTTGGTCTTCATCGCCGGGGAGTGCCCGAGCGTGGTGGTGCACAAGACGGTGAAGGCTGACTTCGATGCCGACGTTTCTTGGCCACCCACCGAAGCGCAGGTCAACAAAAGTGCGCTCAACATTTGCCTGAGGATGCTGGAGCAAGGCGACGAGCGCGAGGTCTGATCAGGCGGCGCGGGGCAGCCTGCGCGATCGGGCGGATGTATGGCGTGGACGAGCGGTGTGTGATCACCTCGGGGCCCGAAAGCTCGTGGTGCCGTGCGTTTCTTGAAGCAAGCGCTGCCGGGCGATCAACGGGGAAGCAAAAAGAACAACACCCAAGATAGACAGCAGGGCAAACAACAAAGCGCCGCGAAAAATCCACCGCCGTCGGGGAAAGGGGTCGATGCTCGAGCATTTGTCACACCATCCACGGCGGGCGCGCCGATAACCGCAATGCTCACACTTGGCCATGGGAAAGCATAGCGAGGCTGAGAAGAAGAGCGGATCTGGCGAAGCCAGCTTGATCAAACGCGAGGCGGACGAAGATTTGCAACGTGCGATGTTCTTCGTAGTCGCGACGGGGATTTCCAGCACTTTCCCGAAAAATGCGACGAAACGGGCAAAAAGTGCGACGAACTGGTCATGCACCCCCTCCACGGAGCTTCTCGGAGATAGCCAAGGCTCTATACGATAGACAGTCACCGGCCATGGACTCAGGACGAATAAAGCAACACAAAGCGCCTCTGCCGCGAGCGCGGAGTCTGGCCATATTACAGCCCGACTTCATGGGGAGACTTTCCTTTTGGCCATTACAGATCGGAGGCTGGACCCTTTACACCGTCATTCCCCTGGGCGCGTGGCTGGCAGGAGGCATCCATAGCCCGGATTATCTGTGGCTGGCTTTAACCAGAGGAGTCTCGGGCTTTGTGCTCACCTCGGCGCTGCGGCCGCTCTGCCAACGCATTTTCAAGGCGAAGATCCGGTATACCATCCTCTTGCCGCTGCTCGTGGTGGCCGCACTCGTCCTCGGCATTGTCGAGTTGGATGCCATGCGACGCATCGGAATGTTGCTGGGCATTCCTTCCTCCAGCTTCGCGCAGAGCGAGGTATTTGCGGGCTTCGTCCTGCTGCGGGCAATCGTGCTGCTGCTCTGGCTGCTGCTCTATTTCGGCATCAAGACGGTGCGGCAGAACGCCCAGGTCGAGCGGGAGTTCCAGAAAGCGGAGGCAAGACTGCTGCGCTCGCAGATGAACCCGCATTTCCTTTTCAATGCGCTCAACACGGTCATGGCGGTGCGCACCGATGCGGCGAAGGTGGAGACGGTCACGCAATCGCTCGCCGATTACCTGCGCTTCTCGCTGCAGCAGGAGGAGGGCGAGGAGCACGGGCTTTCGACCCACCCACTCGGCGACGAACTGGCCGCTCTCGAGGATTACCTGCGGGTCGAGAAGGTGCGTTTCGGCGACGACATCATCTGGCGCATCGATGCGGAGGAGGATGCGCGCCGCACGCCGGTGCCCTCGGCGCTGGTGCAACCGCTCTTGGAAAACGCGATCAAATACGGTCAGGAGACAGGCCCGCGACCTCTCCGCGTGTCGATCACGGCGCAAGTGGCGCACGAGAAGCTGCAACTCGAAGTGCAAAACTCGGGACACTGGGTCGAGCCAGATCCGACCAGCGCGCGTGGCATCGGCCTCAACAACCTGAGGCGCAGGCTCGCGCTGATATACAGCGATGCCGCATCGCTCGACGTCCGCCACACCCCGGCCGTGGTCAAGGTCTGCATCACCCTCCCCGCCGGCTCATCAAAATGAACCGGGCGGCAAATAGGGGCAGAATCCGCGTTGTGATTGTGGATGACGAACAACCGGCGCGCCGGCAAATGCGCGAGCGGCTCGACGCCCACCCCGGTATTGTCGTCGTGGGCGAGGCAGACCGCGTGAAGTCCGCCGCCGAATTGATCGGGAAAGCGAAGCCCGATGTGATCTTCCTCGATGTGCAGATGCCGGGTGGCGCTGGCTTCGATCTTCTCCCCTTGATCGGCGAGTTGGAACCGCAGCCGGCCGTGGTATTCGTCACGGCGTACGACAAATACGCGCTGAAAGCTTTCGAAGCCAACGCCCTTGATTACCTGACCAAGCCGGTGAAAGCGAGCCGGCTCGCCCTCACCATCGATCGTCTGCGCAAACAACCGGCGCCTGGCGGCGCGGCCGCGGAGAGCGAAGCAGCATCAGGCGCGGTAGCGGGTTCTTTGGAACTGCGCGACCTCGTGCTGCTGCGGGAAAGGAACTCCATGCGCATGGTCGAAGCAGACGAAATCTGCGCAGTGGAAGCCGAGGCTGACTACACGCATATCCACATCACCGGCGGACACACGGTAGTCATGCGCAAAAGGATGGCGCAGTGGGAGCAGGAATTGCCCGCGCCCCCTTTTCAAAAAATCAGCCGTCGACTGCTTCTCAATATGCCGCGGATAACGAGCATCGTGGTGCAGGACCGCGAGAAGGCTGAAATCCAATTTGAAGGCATCGAGAATCCGTTGACAGTAAGCCGCATGGAGTTGCGCCGCATCCGGCGGTCGCCGGAGTAGGAATCACCACGGTCAATTCGGCGACCACTGGTAGCCGTAGGATTCGGGAGGATCTTTGGCCAGGGTGTTGGGGCCGCCATAGGAATAGACCGGCAGGAATGCGCTATGTCCATCGACGAAAAAGAGCCAGCACTTCGCATCCGACACGGCGGTGGTGCTTCGGAACGGATGATTTGAAAACGGCACACTCGCCCCTGCTTCGGCCATCAGCACGGTTCGCGAGGGTTTGTTGATCGCCGGCAAGCGCACTCCGGCCAATCCGCGAAGCGCGGGCGCGATGTTGTTCGCCCCGCTGAAAACATAATGCGGAGACAGGAAGCTGCCGTTGGTCGCGGTGGTGCGCGACGGACAGCAAAACAACGCGCGCTGCTGCCGCGCCTGTTCCTCGGTGACGCCGAGGTAAGGCAGAAGATCGCGCGTGTAGGTGTAGCAAACGGACGTGGAGAGATTCCCAGTGGGCGGATTGCCCGCGCCGGGCAAAGTCATGGCATTATCCTGCGCATAGAGGAGAAGAGTTCGCCCGAGATGGGCCAAGCGCGTCTGGCACTGCACGCGCCGTCCGAGCTCGAGCATCGACGGAGCCGCCGCCACAACGAGAGCCGCCAGCACAGCGATCAACGCGATCGTCACCAACAACTCAACGAGCGTGAAGGCACGGCAAGTCCGGCCGGGCCCCGTCATGGCGCTTCGCATTTTTTCCGGAGCCTTTCCATCATTGTGGAAATTTACCTGCAAAACACCCTCGTGCGATTAAAACCTGTGCAAAATTACCAAAGTCCGCGATGTCCCTGGGCAAAGTAAAACGCCGTCCCGCGGACGGGACGGTGTTTGCGAGGAGGAAAGTGTTTCCTGCTTAGCGTGAGTAAAGTTCGACGACGAGCTGCTCGTTGACGACCGGTGCGATTTCGTCGCGGATCGGGATGCACGCGTGACTTAACTTCCGGCTTTCCCCGTAGCTTTTCCGCCGGTGTAGGCCGGTTTGCCCTCGAGCCACGTAGCCATGACTTTGATTTGCGGAATTTTTGCCGGATCAGTCGTGCGCGGGTTGGCATCGAGTTCGACGAGGTCCGCATATTTACCGACCTCGAGGCTGCCGACTTTGTCTTCAAAGAACATGGCATAGGCCGCGTCGATGGTGACGGCCCGGATGGCACGATCGACCGCGATCTTCTGGTCCGGACCGAGCACTTCCTGCGGGGGTTTCTGCCAGAGGCGCGACGCGCCGGTGGAGATGTATTGCAGCGGATTATACGGGGAGACCGGGGAATCGCTGTGGAAGGAGAAGCGGACTTTGTTTTTCTCCAGCGAACCGGCGGGATCGAGTCGCTTGGCGCGTTCCTCGCCGAGGATATGGTTGTGGAACACTTCGCCCCAGAAGTTGACGTGGCCGATGGTCATACTCGGGGCCACTCCGAGTTTTGCCGCCCGTTCCACTTCTTTCTCGGTGGTCACGGTGAAGTGCTCGATGCGCAGGCGACGCAAGGCCGGGTCTTCATTCCCCTCGAGCAAGCGGTCGTAAATATTGAGAGCCTGATTGATCGTGCGGTCGCCGTTGGCGTGGACGGAAATTTGCCAGCCTTGATCGAAGTAAGGCTTCATCGCGGCGAAGAGATCGTCCTCGTTCCAATCAAGCTTGCCGCAGTTCGTCGTGCCCTTGGGATAAATGTAGGGCTCGTTCAGCGCCGCGGTGAGACCCTGGGTGGATCCGTCGCCGATGAATTTAACGCCGATGACACGAAACCGGTCGTCGCCGTCGTTATGTTTGATCGCATTGTATCCCTTGGGAACCGAAGTGCCGTAGAGATAGCCGCGGATGCGGATGGGAAACTCCGGGCGGTGCGACAATTCGGTGACCATCGGATATTCCTTCTCCAGCGGAATGACCGAGCCCAAGGCGATCTCGGATGAGGTGGTGATACCCACGGCGGACATCCGCCCGACGGTCTGCAAATACGATTCCACGACCTGCTCGGGTTTGGGCAGCGTCATTTTGCGGGCGAAGGCAGCGTAGGAGGGCGGCTCATGGAGGACGCCGGTGAGTTTGCCCTCGGTGTCGCGGACATAGACCCCTCCGGTGCCCGGGTCCGGCGTATCTTCCGTGATGCCGGCTTCCTCGAAGGCCTTGTGGTTCACGTAAGCGATGTGGCCGGATTGATTGACCACGAAGATCGGATTGGTCGTGGAAACTTTATCGAGCAAATCGGCATTCAACTCGGCCATCAGCGGTGTGGTGCGGGCGGGGTCCACGCCGAACGCGATAATCCACGCGCCCTCCGGCAATTTCTCTTTCTGCGCGCGCAGCTTGTCGAGAAGGCTGTCGATCGTGTCGTAAGGCAACGTGAAATTGGAAAGGTCGAGCGAGACACCCTCGACGATCGAGGTGAGCGAGATGTGCAAGTGCGGCTCGACGAAACCCGGCATGAGGATGCGGCCCTGCAAATCGACCATCTTGGTCCCCTCGCCTTGATGCGCGGCAAGGATCTCTTTCTCCTCACCGACCGCGATGATCTTTCCGTCTTTCACAGCGAGCGCGGAGACCTCCGGTTGCTTCTCGTTGACCGTGACGATGGTGCCGCCGTGGAAAATGGTATCCGCCTGTTCGGCGGTCGGGTTTCCGGCCGGCGCCGTAGACAGGAGGAGGAACGAGAAAACAACAGCAACTGCATAGGGGAGAACTTTCTTCATGTTGGGTCGGTTGTAGGTCCGTGCCCCATGCATGGCAAGGTGCGATACCAAAAAAACGCCGTCCCGCGGACGGGACGGCGTTTTGCGAGGAGGAAAGTGTTTTCCTGCTTAGCGCGAGTAGAGTTCGACGACGAGTTGCTCGTTGACGACCGGCGCGATTTCGTCGCGGGTCGGGATGCGCGAGACTGTGCCGGAGAAATTGTCGCGGTCCACCACGAGCCAATCGGGCACGGTGCGGATTTGCGTGGCTTCCATCTGACGCGCGGCCAAAGCACGGGGCTTGGGCGAATCTTTGATCGTCACCGAGTCGCCGGGTTTGAGGTTGGCCGAAGCGATGTCGTTCTTGCGTCCGTTCACTTTGACGTGTCCGTGCGCAACCATCTGGCGCGCGGCGGTGCGGGTGCGGGCGAAACCGAGGCGGTAGACGACATTGTCGAGACGCGTCTCGAGAAGTTGCAGCAGGGTTTCGCCGGTGATGCCGCGGCGGGAGAGCGCGGTTTCGAAGTAGCGGCGGAACTGGCGCTCGAGCACGCCGTATTGCGCTTTGAGCTTCTGCTTCTCGAGGAGGGCAAGGCCGTATTCCGAGGTCTTGCGGCGCATGCCTTTTTGTCCGTGCATGCCGGGCGGGTAGCTGCGGCGCTCGAAATGTTTGGGCGAGCCGACAAGAAAAACGCCGAAGCGGCGGCTCAGTTTGGTTTTGGGTCCGGTGTAACGTGCCATAGCGGGAGAGTTTTAAGTTTGTAAGTTTGTAAGTTTTAAGACGCTAGACGCGGCGGGCCTTCGGGGGGCGGCAGCCGTTGTGCGGAACGGGCGTGACGTCCTTGATGATGGTGATCTCGAGACCGATGGCTTGAAGGGCGCGGATGGCGGATTCGCGTCCGGCACCCGGGCCTTTGACGCGGACTTCGACTTCTTTGAGTCCGTGTCCCATGGCCTGGCGGGCCGCATCTTGCGCGACGAGCTGGGCAGCATAGGCCGTGCTTTTGCGCGAGCCTTTGAAGCCGACTTTGCCGGCGCTGGATGCGCCGAGCACGGCACCGCGCTGGTCGGTGATGCTGACGATGGTGTTGTTGAAGGTGGCAAGCACGTGGGCGATGCCCTGCGTGATGTTCTTGCTGCCTTTGGCTTTGACGACTTTGGGCGGAGCGATCGGCGCGTCGAGCGAGAGGATGTCGTCGGCGGAAGCAGGCGAGACGGCTTCGGCGGCTTTGGCTTCGCCCTCTTTTTTCTTGGCGGTTTTGCCTTTGGCCGCTTTGGGCTTGGCCGCTTTCTTCTCGGCGGCGGGCTGGGCTTCGGCGGACGCTTCGATCTTGGCTTCTTCCTTGGCTTCGACGGCTTTGGTTTCCGGAGCTTCGGGATGATGCGCGGCGGTTTCTTCTTTCCGCGCGGCGTCCTGCGATTCGTTCTTGTTCTCTTCGCTCATACTTGGTGGGCCTTAGACTTTGCCGGCTTTGGCATCGGGGTTTTTCTGCACGCCGACCGTCTTACGCGGGCCCTTGCGGGTGCGGGCGTTGGTGGAGGTGCGCTGTCCGCGCACGGGGAGCCCGCGGCGGTGACGGATGCCGCGGTAGCAATTGATGGCCTGCAGGCGTTTGAGGTTGCCCTGCAGTTCGCGGCGCAGGTCACCCTCGATGAGGATTCCGTTGTTGCCGATGATCTGGACGATCTGCGAAATCTGTTCGGCAGAGAGATCCTTGGCGCGGATGTTCGGATCGATGGAAGCTTCGGCGAGGACGCGTTTGGCGACGGTGGGTCCGATGCCGTAGATGTACGGCAGCGATGCTTCGATGCGTTTGTTGGGCGGGATTTCGACCCCGAGGAGGCGTGGCATATGCTTGTTATCCTTGTCTTTGTTTGTGGCGCGGGTTTTTGCAAACGACGCGCACGACGTTGTTGCGCCGGATGATCCGGCATCCTTCGCAAAGGCGTTTGACTGAAGCTCTGACTTTCATGGTGTGTTTCTTCTATTTCTTTCGGAAGGTGATGCGGCCTTTGCTCAAGTCGTACGGAGACAACTCGAGCATGACTTTGTCACCCGGCAAAATGCGAATGAAGTGCAGGCGCATCTTGCCCGAGATGTGCGCAAGAATGCGGTGTCCGTTGGGCAATTCCACGCGGAACATCGTATTCGGCAACAACTCGACAACCTTGCCTTCTACTTCAATAGCGTCTTTTTTCGCCATGTCAAAACTTCTGGTTCATCTTTTGTAACCAGCACAGTGTGTTCAAAATGCGCCGAAGGCAGGCCGTCGGCCGTCACCACTGTCCATTTGTCCTCCAAAACCCGCACTGCGCTGGCCCCCAGATTGATCATGGGTTCGATGGCCAAAGTCATACCCGCCTTGAGTTTAGGTCCCCGTCCAGACTTGCCGTAATTCGGAATTTGAGGGTCTTCGTGCAATTTTCGTCCCACCCCGTGGCCGACGAATTCCCGGACCACGGAGTATCCCCGGGCCAGAGCGGCTTGCTCGATAAAGGACGAAATGTCTCCCACCCGGGCACCCTGAGTGATGTGCGGGATGACATCGTGCAAGATGCGCGCGGTGTCCTCGACGAGCCGGTCGACTTTCGGCGCAACCACACCGACCCGCAGCGTCGTGGCATTGTCGCCGATCCATCCGTCCTTGTTCACACCGACGTCGAGTTTGACGATGTCGCCGTAAGCGAGGCGCCGGTCGCCGCCGATGCCGTGCACGACTTCCTCGTTCACCGAGACGCAGAGTTGCCCGGGAAATTTGCGATAGCCTAGGAACGCGCTCTTTGCGCCGGCTTCGGCGATGAATTGCGCGCAGGCATAGTCGATGTCGCGCGTGGTCATGCCGGGCGTGACGAGATTTTCCAATTTGTCGAGGACCTCGGCGGCCGCGCGGCAGGCGGACCTCATCGCGTCGATCTCACGGTCACTCTTGATCGGGATCATCGACGACAGGAAAGAAAAGCTGCGGAGCACGCGGAGGGAACGGGCAGCTTACTTGCTGCTGGCGAGATAAGCGGCCATGCCGGCAATGATCAGAATGCCGAGCGCTGCGTAGATCCAGACAAGGGTCGTGGAAGAGACGACATGTCCGGAACCGCCCGAGGTCCGCTCGAAACGCCCGCGCAGTTTGCCGCGACGCAGGAAGCCGTCATAGTGGCGCTGGAGCAGGTAGGTTTCGACCTGGCGCATGGTGTCGAGCGTCACGCCGACGATGATGAGCACTCCCGTGCCGCCGAAGAACTGCGCGGTCATGTAGGGCACATTCATCTGGCGCGAAAGCAACTGCGGCAGAACAGCGATGGCCGTGAGGAAGATCGCGCCGGCGAAAGTGAGGCGTGTCATGGTGTAGTCGAGGAAATCTGCCGTGGGTTTGCCCGGACGCACCCCGGGGATGAAGCCGCCGTATTTCTTGAGGTCGTCGGCGATCTGCGCGGGTTGGAATTGCGTGGCCACCCAGAAGTAGCTGAAGAAAAAGATCATGCCGCCGAAAAGCACGTAGTGAGGCCAACCGGTGGCAAGCATCGAGGACAACTCGCTGGCCCACCGCTGCGAGGGGAAAGCCATGTTGAGAATGGTCGACGGGAAGAGCAGGATGGCCTGCGCGAAAATGATCGGCATGACGCCCGCGTAGTTGACCTTGAGCGGCATGTATTGCGTCTGGCCGCCGTAGACTTTGCGTCCGACCACGCGCTTGGCGTATTGCACGCTGATCCGCCGCGTGGCCTGGGTCACGGCGATGACCGCGGCGATGACGATGATGAGGAAGGCAATAAGCAGAACCAAAACGACCGGGCTGACCGGTGCAGCCTCGCCGCCCGAGGGAACGAAAGTGCGCCACGCCTGGATCAAGCCGGCGGGCAATTGCGCGAGGATACCGACGGTGATGATGACGGAAATGCCGTTGCCGACTCCGCGCTCGGTGATCTGGTCGCCCAACCACACGAGGAACATCGTTCCGGCGGTAAGCGTGATGACGGTGAGCAGCCGAAACCCGAGTCCGGGATCGGAGACGAGCGGCATGCCGATGCGGTTGATCGTGTCGGTGATGCCGGGCAGGAAAGGATTGGACTGCGGACTCTCGAAGGAAAGCGCGAGCAGATAACCCTGGAAAATGCAGAGCACGATCGTCAGGTAGCGCGTGTATTGCGAAATTTTCTGGCGTCCGCCGTCCTCGCGCGCGAGACGCCCGAGTTGCGGAATCACCGCGGTCATGAGTTGCAGCATGATCGACGCGCTGATGTAAGGCATGATGCCGAGCGCGAAGATGGCCGCGTGCCCGAGCGCGCCGCCGCTGAAGAGGTTGAAAAGAGCCGCCACCCCGCCGCCGGTCTGAGCGTCGGCCACGTTGAGGAACCACTGGCGCAACACTTCGACGTTCACGCCGGGGGTCGAGATGACCGCACCCGCGCGCACGATGACGATCATCGCCAGCGTGAAGAGCACGCGCTGGCGCAGCTCCGGAATTTTGAAGATGTTGGTGAACGCGGAGATCATGCGGCGCGCGGTCGCAGAATCAGGAAATCGTGCCGCCGGCGGCCTCGATCTTGCGCTTGGCCGCCTCGCTGAATTTGGCGCCCGAGATGGTCAGCTTCTTGCTCACCTCGCCGCGGGCGAGAATCTTTACGCCATCGATCGTGCCGCGGACAAGACCCGCCTTGCGCAGGACCGCCTCGTCGATCGTGGCGCCGTCGGCGAACTCGTTGAGGTCGTCGAGATTGACGACAGCGTAACGCAGTTTGAACGCGGCGTTGTTGAAACCACGCTTGGGCAAACGGCGGATGAGCGGCATCTGTCCGCCCTCGAAGCCGAGACGGATGCTGCCGCCGGAGCGGGCTTTCTGTCCCTTGTGGCCCTTGCCGCTGGTTTTGCCGCGGCCGGAACTTTCACCGGAGCCGAGACGTTTGCGGCGTTTTTTGGCGCCGGGACGTGGTGCAAGATTGTGGAGTCGCATGGTGGTCAGGCGGTGGCGACTTCAGCCGCGGCTTCCGCTTTGATGGTCTTCATTTTGATGCCGCGCACGCGGAAGATTTCCTCGCGCGGGCGGAGTTTGGAAAGTGCCTCGAGTGTGGCCTTGACCACGTTGGCGTGGTTGTTCGAGCCGAGGGATTTGGCCAGCACGTCGCGAATGCCGACCGCTTCGCAAACGGCGCGGACACCGCCACCGGCAATGATGCCGGTGCCGGGCGATGCGGGACGCAGCAGCACGCGGCCGCCGCCGAACTCGCCGGTCACCTCGTGCGGGATGGTGTTCTCGGCGAGGGAGAAATTCTTCATCGCCTTGCGCGCGGAATCGGAGGCCTTGCGGATGGCTTCGCTGACTTCCTTCGCTTTGCCGAACCCGCAGCCGACGCGGCCTTTGTGGTCGCCGGTGACGATGAGCGCACTGAAGCTGAAACGACGTCCGCCTTTCACGACTTTGGCGCAGCGGTTGATGAAAACGACCTTCTCGACCGTGTCGGAAGGCTGTTTCGGTTTTTCCTCGCGGCGGTTGTCGCGGCGTCCGGTGTTGCGTGCGTTAGGAGGCATGATGTTTTTAGAATTCGAGGCCGGCTTCGCGCGCGGCGTCGGCGAGGGCTTTGACTTTGCCCTGGTATTGGAAGCCGCCACGGTCGAAGACGACTTTGGAAATGGATTTCTGCTTGGCGCGGTCGGCCACGAGTTTGCCCACGCTCTGAGCGTTGGCCACGTTGGCGCCGGGCTTGGCTGCTTTTTCCTGCGTGCTGGCCGCGGCGAGGGTCACGCCCTTGGTGTCGTCGATGACCTGCGCGCGGATGTGGCGGCCGGAGAAGTTGACCGCGAGGCGCGGACGCTCGGGAGTGCCGGCTACTTTTTTCCGGATGCGCTTGTGGCGGAGTTTGATGCTGTCGTGGCGTGTCATGGCGTTTACTGGACGGTTTTGCCTTCCTTGCGGCGGACCTGCTCGTCGGAGTAGCGCACGCCTTTGCCTTTGTAGGGCTCCGGCGGGTAATAGGCGCGGATGTTGGCCGCGACCTGTCCGACCAACTGGCGGTCGATGCCCTCGATGACGAGTTTGGTGTTCTCGTTGACCGTGATCTTGATGTCCTTCGGGATGTCGAAGACGACGGGGTGCGAGAAACCGAGCGAAAGGTTGAGTTTCTCGCCCTGGACGGCGGCTTTGAAACCGACGCCCTGGATTTCGAGATTGCGGGTGAAGCCGGTGCTCACGCCGGTGACCATGTTGTTGATCAGGGCGCGGGCCAGGCCGTGAAGCGCACGGACCTGACGGGTCTCCGACTTGCGCTCGAGCTTGAGCGTTTCGCCTTCGAGTTTGCCGTCGATGCCCTCGGGCAGTTGCCAGGAAAGTTTGCCCTTCGGTCCTTCGACCTGCACGGAGCGGTCGGGGGTGAGATTGATCTTCACCTTGGCCGGAAGAGAGACGGGTTTGTTGCCGATGCGTGACATGATGCGATTCTCCTTACCAAACGTAGGCGAGCAGTTCGCCGCCGACTTTCTGGCGGCGCGCCTCGCGGCCGCTGAGCACGCCGCGCGGCGTGGAAAGAATGGAAATACCCATGCCGCCGAGAACGCGCGGGATTTCTTCGGCTCCGACGTAGCGGCGCAGGCCCGGACGGCTCACGCGCTTGAGGCCCGTGATGGCCGGGGTTTTGTCGGCGAACTTGTTGACGATGCGCAGTTGGGGTTTGCCTTCGGACTTCACTTCGAAATCGGTGATGTAGCCTTCCTTCTTGAGGATGGCGGCGAGGTCGGCCTTGATGCGCGAGTAGGGCACGAGCAACTCGGCCTTGCGCGCACGGCTGGCGTTGCGCAGGCGGGTGAGAAGGTCGGCGATGGGATCGTTGGAGGTCATCAGGATGCTTTGGCGGCGGGTTTCTTGGCGCGGTCGGTGAACGGCATGCCGAGTTCGCCGAGGAGCGACTTGGCCTCCTCGTCGGTGCGGGCCGTGGTGACGATGGTCACGTCGAAACCGACATTGCGCTTGATTTTGTCGAGCTCGATTTCGGGGAAGATGCTCTGGTCCGCGACGCCGAGCGTGTAGTTCCCCTGCCCGTCGAAGGCTTTGGGCGAAATCCCGCGGAAGTCGCGGATTTTCGGCAGCGACATTTTGATCAGGCGCTCGAGGAATTCGTACATGTTGCGGCCGCGCAGGGTCACCTTCGCGCCGATCGGCTGGTCCTTGCGCAGTTTGAAGTTCGAGATGCTCTTCTTCGACTTGGTGCGCACGGGCGTCTGGCCGGTGATGGTCTTGAGTTCGTTCACCGCGATCTCCAGCGCTTCCTTGGTGTCCTGCGAGGAGCCGATGGACGTGTTGATCACGACCTTCTGCACGCGCGGCACCTGGTGCGGGTTGCTGTAGCCGTGCTTCTCCTTGAGGGTCGGAACGACCTTGCTGGTGTATTCTTTGTAAAGTTCTACTTCCATGGGTTACTTCGCCTTGGCCTTCGGCTTGGCGTCCTCCTTCTTCGCGGCTTCGATCCGCTTGACGTTGGAAATGTGGATCGGGCCTTCCTTCTGCACGACGGCGCCGTTTGGGTGCTCCTGCGATTTGCGGGTGTGCTTCTTGATCATGCGCACGCCTTCGATGAGGACCTGGTTCTTGCCGCGCAGGACCTGGAGGACCTTGCCTTCGGCACCGCGGTTGTTGCCGGTGACGACACGCACGATGTCGTTTTTGTTCACGTGGGTCTTGGCGCGGCTCATAGGACCTCCGGGGCGAGGGACACGATCTTCATGAAATTCTTCTCGCGCAGTTCGCGCGCCACGGGACCGAAGATGCGGGTGCCGCGCGGGTTGAGATCTTTGTCGATGATGACGATGGCGTTGGTGTCGAAGCGAAGCACCGAGCCGTCCAGACGTTTGAGCGGTTGGCGGGTGCGGACAATGACGGCGCGGACGACCTCGCCTTTCTTCACCGTGCCGCCGGCGGAGGCTTCCTTGACGTTGGCGGTGATGACATCGCCGACGGAGGCGAAAGCGGATTTTTTGCCGATGACGCCGATCATGGTGGCCATGCGGGCGCCGGTGTTGTCGGCGACGTCGAGACGTGAGCGCAGTTGGATCATGGCGTGATTAGTGTTTGAGGACTTCGACGAGGCGCCAACGCTTGGTCTTGCTCAGCGGGCGGGTTTCGGTGATGCGGACTTTGTCGCCGGTCTTCGCCTCGTTTTTTTCGTCGTGGGCGTGGAATTTGGCGGTGTGCTTGACGATCTTGCCGAAGCGCGGGTGCGGGACGCGGCTGACGGTGCGGACGACGACGGTTTTGTCCATCTTGTCCGAGACGACCTCGCCGACGAGAGTTTTGCGGATCCCGCGCGATGCGGCGGGTGCGGTGTTGGTGGCGGTGTCGCTCATGATTTGGCTGCTGCTGCTTTGATCTTCTTCGAGAGGAACGTCTCGACGCGCGCGGCCTCGCGGCGGAGGGTGCGGATGAGGGACGGTTTCTCGAGTTGGCCGCTCTGCTGTTGCAGGCGGAGATTGAAAATCTCGTGGCGCAGCTCGCGTTTGCGGCTGCGGAGTTCATCCGCGCTGAGTTCGGCGATTTCCTTGGTCTTCATGGCGTCAGGAGGCGTGGTGGCGGGTGATGAATTTGGTGCGCACGGGCAGCTTGTTCGCGGCGAGGCGCAGGGACTCGCGGGCGACGCTTTCCGGCACGCCGTCGAGTTCGAAAAGGATGTTCCCGGGGCGCACCACGGCGACCCAGTATTCCGGCGCGCCTTTGCCTTTGCCCATGCGGGTTTCCGGCGGGCGGGCGGTGACGGATTTGTCCGGGAAAATGCGGATCCACAGTTTGCCTTTGCGCTTCATGTTGCGCGTGAGGGCGACGCGGGCGGCCTCGATCTGCACGTTGGTGATCCAAGCGCGGTCGAGCGTCTGCAGTCCGAATTCGCCGAAGTCGATGTTGGTGTTGCGCGAAGCGGTTCCCTTGCGGCTTCCCCGCTGGGACTTCCTGAACTTCACACGTTTGGGCATCAAGGGCATGGCAAGATCTCCTTAAAAAATCATTCGGCAATGGCCGTGGCGGCCACTTCGGGCGACGGCACGGTTTCGGCGGCGGGTTTGTCCTCGCGCACCGAGACTTTGGGTTCGGCTTCCTCGCCTTTGCAGATCCAGCATTTGATGCCGATCTTGCCGGCCGTGGTGTCGGCCTCGGCGAAACCGTAATCGATCGGCGTGCGCATGGTGTGGAGGGGCACTTTGCCTTCGCGATACCATTCGGTGCGGGCGATCTCCGATCCGCCGAGGCGGCCGGAACAACGGACTTTGATGCCGAGCGCGCCCTGTTCCATGGCGATCTGCACGGCCTTCTTCATGGCGCGGCGGAAACCGATGCGGCGCTCGAGCTGTCCGGCCACGCTCTCGGCGACGAGCTGCGCGTCTGTCTCGGGCGAGCGGATTTCCTGGATGTCGATCTTGACCTGCTTGTCCCCGCTGATCGCGGAAACTTCCCGTGTCATGTTCTCGATCTCGGAACCCTTGCGGCCGATGACGAGGCCCGGGCGGGCGGTGAAGATGGTGACGCGCACGCTGTTCCAAGCGCGCTCGATGACGATCTTCGATACGGCGGCTTGGCGCAGCTTCCTTTTCAAATAGGCGCGAATCTTGAGGTCGGCGTGCAGGTGGTCGGCGAACTCGCGGCGCGGTGCATACCACTTCGATCCCCAGTCGCGGGAGATGGGGAGGCGGAAGCCGATCGGGTGAACTTTTTGTCCCATGGTGTTATTCGGCTTTCTCCGCGGCCGGCGCGGCGGCCTCGGCGGCCGGTTTGCTCTCTTCTTTCTTCACCGCGGGTTTTTTCTTCGCGGCGGGTTTTTTGGAAGCGGTCTTTTTCTTCGCGGCTTTTCTGGTCTCGCGGGTTTCGATCGCGATCTCGTCGGTGACGATGATGCGGATGTGGCTGGTGCGTTTGCGGATCGGCCCGGCGCTGCCGCGGGCCTTCGGGATGAAACGCTGGAAGGTCGGTCCCTCGCCCACCACGGCTTCGCGCACCACGAGCGCCTCGACGCGCGCCTGGTGGTTGTTCTCGGCGTTGGCCACCGCGCTCTTCAGCGTCTTGGCCACGAGGCCGGCGGCCTTCTTGGGCGTGAAGGCAAGCAGATCGAGGGCCTGCTGCACGGGCAGTCCCTGGATCTCGCGCGTCACCTCGCGCGCCTTGAACGGCGAGATGCGGGCGTATCGGTAGATCGACCTGGTTTCCATTATTTTAAAATTTGTTGTTTGTTTGTGTTGTCCTATCGGCGGGCGTCCACCCGGAGGCGGTCGCCCGTTTTGATCGGGTCTTCTTCGGACACGAGATTCTGGATGACGGCGCCGCTGATGCGGTCGCGGACGTCGATGACGCGAACATCGCCGACGCGGCGGTTGTCGCGCCACACCTGGAAAGGCATCCCGACTTTCACGCCTGCATCGCGGCCGATGTTGGCCACAACGAGCGCGAACTCGGGTTTGACTTCGACCACCGACGCATCGGTGAGCGTGGGTCCGCCCGCGGGCGGCTGGGTGCCTTCGACGCCGGTGGTGAGAGCGCTGTCGGCCAACCGGAGTTCTTTCTCCAGGACCGCGCGCAACTCGGGGTCGGCGCCTTGCGCGCTTTTCATGAAAGCCTGCACACCCTCGGTGAGGGCGAGCAGGCGCTCGAGAAGCGCGCTGTTTTCGTTTTGCTGCCGCGCGAGTTCGTTGACGGTGGAAAGCAGGCGTTCCTCGATTTCCCCTCCGTCGCCCGAACCGGGCGCGAGCGCGTCGAACTTGGTCTGCAGGTTTTCGGCTTGGCGTTTGAAAATTTCCGCCTCGCCGTTGGCCAGCGCCAGACTTTCGGTGAGGCTGCGTATGGCCTCGCGCGCGAGCAATAGCTGTTCGTTGAGGCGCGCCACTTCGGCGGCCCCTCCGGAATCCCGTGCTGTCAAAGAACCTTGGCTTTGCGCGGGGATGTTCCCGGCGAGGGTGATCAAAAGACACCCGGCCAGGACCAACCTGCCGCTCGCGGCCACGTTTATTTCGTCACTTTCGCCGTATGCGATCCGTGTTTCTTGAAGATACGCGTGGGCGAGAATTCGCCGAGCTTGTGCCCGACCATGTTCTCAGTGACGAAAACTGAATTGAAAATTTTCCCGTTGTGCACGAGGAAGGTGTGCCCGACGAAATCGGGCGTGATCATCGAGCGGCGCGACCAGGTCTTGATCGGTTTCTTCGTGCCGCCTTCGTTGATGCGGTCGATTTTCTCGAGAAGGTGGGCCTCGACGAACGGACCCTTTTTGAGCGATCTACCCATGGCTTAGTTCTTCTTCCTGCTCTTGCGGCGTTCCACGATGAAGCGGTCCGACGGTTTGTGTTTCTTGCGGGTTTTGAATCCTTTGCTCAGCTGGCCCCAAGGGCTCACCGGATGCTGGCGTCCGCCGCCGCCCTTCGATTTGCCGTTGCCGCCGCCGTTCGGGTGGTCGATCGGGTTCATGACCATGCCGCGCACGGTCGGGCGGATGCCGAGCCAGCGCGAACGGCCGGCTTTGCCGCTCGAGACGTTCATGTGCTCGGAGTTGCCGACCTGACCCATGGTGGCGTGGCATTTCCCGTTGAGCTTGCGGATCTCTCCGGAGGGCATTTTGACCAGCGCGTAGCCGGCTTCGAAGTTGTTGAGCACCGCCTGCTGTCCGGCGCTGCGGGCGACTTGGCCGCCGCGTCCGGGAATGAGTTCGATGTTGTGGATGGCCGAGCCGGGAGGAATACGCTCGAGGGGAAGCGAGTTGCCGACTTCGGGCGCGGCCTCGGGGCCGGACGAAACCTTCATGCCGACTTTGAGTCCATCGGGCGCGAGAATGTAGGCCTTCTCGCCGTCGGTGTATTGCAGGAGCGCGATGCGAGCCGTGCGGTTCGGGTCGTATTCGATCGAAATGACATCGGCGGCCACGCCGTGCTTGCGGCGTTTGAAGTCGATGAGGCGCAGCTTGCGCTTGTGTCCCCCGCCGATGTGGCGGCAGGTCAGGCGGCCCTGGTTGTTGCGGCCGCCGCTGCGCTTGCGGGTGGTGAGAAGGCTCTTCTCCGGCTTCTTGTTCTTGGTGATCTCCTCGAAAGACGGGAGGGCCTTGAAGCGCGCGGAGGGCGTGAGCGGACGGAAAGTTTTGAGTGCCATGGCGTGTGATCTCCTTAGACGAGGTCGAGTTTTTCGCCCTCCTTGAGCGTGACGATGGCCTTCTTCCAATGCGGACGGCGTCCGAAGTCGGCGCGGCGTTCGCGCTTCTTCTTGCCGGCGTAGTTGGCCGTGTTGACCGAAGCGACTTTCTTTTGGAAGAGG
>JBEDBL010000022.1:0-23562 GCA_041177245.1 Verrucomicrobiota bacterium | reverse complement strand
AAACCATGTCGGCCTACGACATGACTTTCAGCGACGCGATCTACGGTCCCGTCGACCGCTACGTCAGCCGCCAGCGTCTTTGGGGCATGCTCGACCATGAATTCAACCTCCTGCGCGAGCGACTCGATGCGAAAATGGGCGCGGAGAAAACCTTCTTCGTGTTCGCCGATACCGTGGCGGCGCGCAGTTTCCACTCGCACAACGAGTCGCACGGATGGATGGGCGTCCGCTTCCAGACCGACCCGCGCGGGCCGGTCAGCGAAATCATCATCCATGTCCGCATGCTCGACGCGGAAAATATCGCGCAGCAAGAGGCGCTCGGTATCATCGGGGTGAATCTGATTTACGGCGCCTTCCGCCTGCATGCCGAGCCGGCCAAGCTGATCGGCAGCCTGCTCGACGACCTCAGCCCGAAGCGCATCGAGGTCGATATGATCCGTTTCAGCGGACCGGCCTTCGCCGCGGTGGACAACCGCCTGATGAGCCTGCAACTGGTTGCGCAGGGACTCGGCCGCGCGGCCATGTTCCGCGCGGACGGCGAGGTTCTTCAACCGTCCGAGGAATTCTACAAGCGCGCGGTGCTCGTGGAGCGAGGGAGTTTCCGCCCGGTGACCCACGTGACTTACGAAATGCTCCGCTGCGCGCACGAGGACTTCGCTCCGCGCGCCCAAGAAGCCCCCCGCGGCATCCTCGTGCTGGCCGAAATCACCATGCAGAATCTGACCAGCGCGGGTCCGCTCGATCCCCGCGACTTCCTCGACCGCACGGACATACTCGGCGCGCTTGGGCAAACCGTCCTCGTTTCCAACTTCGGCGAGTATTTCCGCCTCGTCGACTACATCTCGCGCTACACCGACCGCGATATCGGACTCGCTCTCGGTGTCCCCAGCCTCGAAGAAATCTTCCGTGAGAAATATTATGCCGGTCTCGACGGCGGCATCCTCGAGGGCTTGGGCCGGCTTTTCAAAAAGAACGTCCGGCTCTACGCCTACCCGCGTCTCGCCGCGGACGGCTCCATCGTCACCGTCGGCAACCTGCACCTCGAACCGCGGTTGCATCATCTCTTCGCCTATCTTTGCGAGAACAGCTTCATCGTGCCGGTTACGGACTACCGAGAGGAAATCCTCGGCATCAAATCGCCCGACGTCCTCGCCCGGTTGCGCGCCGGGGACCGCTCTTGGGAAGAATGTGTTCCGGCCGAGGTGGCCAAGATCGTGCGCGAGCGGGGATTGCTCGGCTGCGCCGGCTAGCGCTTGCTTTCGAAACCGATCAACCGGAAGTCGCCGTCTTCGTCGCGGTAGAACCCGCGGACTTTCGGCACTGTCCCGGTTGTCTGCCTGACCATGGCGGCCAGCCAGTCTTCGTTCTTCCGGAGGTTCTCCTCGTTGATGCGGCCGTCGCGGAAGTTGATTTGCTCGAAGGGTAGCGTGACGCGCCCGTATTTGTCGTCGCTCACGCGTGCCGATTCCAAGCGCGCGGGATTGTAGAGGCTGATCCACCAGCCTCCGTGGTTGCCGGCCATTTGGGGCGGTGTGATCCGCAGGGCGAGTGGCCCCGCGCGTTTGTCATCCCCCGCGAAGGACAACGAGTAGAGCGCGGAAATCTGTTCGCGGGTCTGCAGATGACCGGCGAGGAATTCGCGGGCGATGCGGTGGTATTTGCCCTGCTTGCGCTGCTTGCCGTACATGCCGAACTCGATGGCCACGGGATCGTTGGGATTCCCGTAGACGTTGAACGCCGACTGATCGTTCACCCGGAACGAGAGATAAGGGATGTTGCGCAGGTAACCTTCTTTGATCGTTGCCGAGGGAATCTGCTGGAGCTTGTTGATGGCGTCGTGGTTGCGCAGATCAAAGACCATCGCGCGCCACGAGGGCAGGTGACCGGGCGCCATCAGTTGGGGGAAGACGGCTTCCGCCTCCATTTCGTCGTGGATGCGGCGGATCCGGGACTTGGGGATGTCGATCTCGCTGCTCTCCGTCTGGAAAATCACGCTGTCCGCCGAGTTCCGCACGATTAAACCGTTCAGTGTTGTCCCGTCAGCCAACTCGATGCTGTCGGGCATGGTGTCACCGCCGAGCGGCTTCTGCGGTTGGGCTGGAAGCGTTTGGGTTGCCGCGAAAAAAACGGCGAGTTCGAGTAGGCAGTGCAGGCGCATGGCTCAAGATTAGTCGGTCAGCACATGAAATACACCGTCGTCATCACGGTAAAAACCGCGCAACTCCGGTTCTTCGCGGGTTAGCCCTTCCATCAAGCCCTCCAGCCAGTTGCGGTTTTCCTCGGCATGGTCGGGGCGCAGACTTCCGTTGGGGCTGTTCACATGCTCGAAAGGTCTCGTCAGCCGCGTGTATTCGTTCTTCCGAAGCCTCGCGCCTTCGATGCGTTCGGGCCGGTAGACGACTGTCCAGGTCCCACCGTAGCCGTCGGCGTCGTCCGGCAGGATCAGCCGAAACTTCAGCCCGCCGGCCTGCGCATCGCGCATGCCCGGGGAAAGAGCATAGAGCGCGGCGATTTGTTCCTTCGATCCGAGGTGACCCGCGATGTATTCGCGGAACATGCGTCGCTGCTCTTCCGTGGACCGCATCGCACCGTAGACACCGTATTCCACGGCCACCGGGCTGTCGGGATCACCGTAGACGTTCAATTCGGCGCGACCGTTCACCTTGAACGACAAATAGGGGATGTTCCGCAGCAGGCCGTTGTCGATCGCGGTCGGAGGAATTTGTTCGAAACTGCGGACGCCGTCGTACGTGCGCATGTCGTGCACGATCGAGCGCCAGGAGGGGAGATCGTCCCTGTCCAAGATGTCGGCGAAAACCGCCTCGCCGTTCGGCGCGTCGTCGATGCGGCGAATGTATTCTTTCGGCAACCGCGCCTCCCCGCTTTCGGTCTCGATCACCACCATGTCCCTCGTGTTCTGGAGAATCAGGCCGTGCAACTCGGTGCCGTCGTTCATCCGCACCTGATCGGGAGCTTCCTCTGGCGGCGAAGCCGAGCCGGACGCCAACGCAAAGGCGCAGAGCAAGGCTGTCAGACGGCGTGTTGCCAACACGAGCCGACGATACTAAAGTGCCTTCTTCCATGCAAGCTGCCCGCCTTCTGCTTCTCATCGCGGTCGTCTCGCTCGCTGGATGCGTCACGCCGCCCGGCGAATACCGCCGCCCCGCGAATGCCGTCACCTTGAAGCCGCTGCCGAAGGAAAAATTCTGGTGGGGAACTTCCACGGCAAGTTTCCAAAACGAGGACCGCGGACTCGCGCCCGATGACCCGATGAACTTCCGCACCGACTGGGATGTTTTCGCCGAGGAGGGGAAAACGCCGGCCCGCGGCGACAAAGCCGTGTCGTCGTGGACTCGTTTCGACCTCGATCTCAAGGCTCTCCGGCAACTCGGCGTCTCCCATTTCCGTTTCGGTGTCGAGTGGGCCCGCATCGAACCGAAACCCGGCGTGATCAACCACAAAGCGCTCGCCCGCTACGTTGACATGGCGCGGCAACTCCGTGCCGCCGGTATCGAACCCGTCGTTACGCTCTGGCATTTCACTTTCCCCGACTGGCTCTACGACAAAAGAGACAAAAACCACGTCAACTTTCTGCATCCGGATGCCAAGGAAGCCTGGCGCAATCACGTGACCCGCGTCGTGCGGGCGATGAAGCCCTACGTGAGGATCTACGTGCCGCAAAACGAGCCCAATGGCGCGCTCAACCTCGGCTGGATCGCCGGTCACTGGCCGCCCGGTTTGCTTCTGGATGCGTTCGGCTACAAGCGGGCCATGCGCGCTGCGGCGGACATGTTCCGCGACGCGGCGGAAATCGTCCACCGCGAGCGCCCGGGTAGCCTCGTCATGGGTATCTACTCGTTGCCCGACTGGCGCCGTGCCCGCTTCGGCGATCCGACCGCGTTGGTTTACAACGTCGTGCAGCGCCAGAACTTCGACCACCTCGACATGGTGGCCGACACCATGGACCTCATCGGCGTCAACTACTACTACGCGCAGGAGGCCAGCCTCATCCGCTTCCTCAATCGCGGGCACGGCGAGATGTCTTCCGACTACACGCAGCTCGGCTGGGAGATCGTGCCTGAAGGTCTCTACAATGTGCTCACTGCGGTGGACAAACGTTACGGCAAGCCCGTCGTCATTTCTGAAAACGGCCTCGGCACGCAGAGCGAACAGAAACGCATTCGCTACCTGCGCGAGCACATCGCGCAGATGCGCCGTGCCATGGCCGACGGTGTCGACGTGCGCGGCTATTTCCCCTGGACGCTCGTCGACAACTACGAGTGGAAGGAAGGTTGGCACGGTCAATTCGGTCTCTTCTCCTTCGACCGCAAAACCAAAGCCCGCAACCTCGAACCCACGGGAAAATGGTTCTCCGCCTACATCAAGGCCCAGCCCGACCCCTAGGCTGCCTGCAGCGGAATTGGATGCGAGGGGATTGGCTGCCTGCCTCTGGCAGACTTGCAGGTGAGGGGGTTGAGCACGCTGCGTTGGATCTGTGCTTCGCGCTCGAACTGCGTTCTCATCCCTTGGAAGAGTTTCGTGCTGCCTTCGGCAGACGTGGAGGTAAGGGGATTCGAACCCCTGGCCTTCTCATTGCGAATGAGACGCTAACAGAGTAAAACGGCAAATAAGTTGATTTGTTTTAACAGAGTAGTATAAGTGTTTTACACACTTTATTTACACACTTGTTGAGACATGCCTCGCAAACACGAGCCTTTAGATCCTCGAGACCAACACATCCGGCGGCGCAACGGCGTGTTTTTCTTTTACCGGCGGGCCGACGGCATTACCGAGCGGGAGAGCCTTCGCACCCGCGATATAGAAGTAGCCCGCAAGCTTGCCGCCCAGCGTGCCGCGCTGCCTCCGGATAAAAGTAGCGAACCGCTCGACTGGCGCAAAGCCATCGACAAATACATAGAGGACAAGATCAAGGGCCGGCGTCCGCCGCATCTGGCGGGCAAGCGGTTTCGCAAGATGCGCGAGAAAACGGCCTACAAGACACGCAGTGTCCTGAATGTCTTCGCCCGCGAGTGTGGCGTCGCCTCGCCGAACAAAGTCAGGCAGGCCGACCTCCAGAAATACTACAAAAAGTATGAGAAAGAGGCCTCGGCGCGAAGCACCCTCGATCGAATATCGGGCTTCCTAGACCACGTCGGTTGTCCTGTTCCCCGGGCCGTCTTCGATTCGGATAGGCGCATGGAGGTCGGCGAAAACTGGCTGCCAATCAAGCGTGCTCACGAGCTGGTGAAGGCGTGCAAAGACGATCACGACCTTAAATTCCTCTTGGTCTGCGCATTTTTTCACGGCATGCGTCTGGACGAAATTGTCATGTCGCGCAGCGGCTGGTTCCGGTTCGACAAAGGGGAATTGCGGGTGCCCGACCGGGAGAATCAGACGCAGGCTGACGGCCGTGTCTGGGAATGGCGGTCCAAAAACGGCAGGTCGCGCCCGATCCCGATCGAGCCGAAATATGCGCGTTTTCTCAAGCTATACCTCAAGGACAAAAAGGGCTACTGCGCCGCCCCCGAGAGGATCAAAAAGAAGGCCGAGACCTATCGATGGGATCCGACTCGGATGTTCGAGGACTTCATGGTGTTGCATGGTGAGCGCTCGCCAAAAGATGCCGATGGCGAAACCCACAGAAACCTTCGTATCCACGACATGAGGCGCAGCTTCATCACCGATCTCTGCATTCGGGGTGTCGACATCTGGCAGGTCTCGCTCATCTCCGGCGACTCCATAAAAGTCATTGAAGAACATTACTGGAAGAAAACCCTCACCAAGAAGTCTTCCGGAGCCGATACCGGTGGCAAGAGGGCCGCAAGCGAGACGCGAAAGCTTAGCAAGCAACTGAAGGACATGCAGAAGAATGCTGTCACCAAAGACGACTTGACTGCTTTAGTTGAAAAAATTGGCGGAGAACTCCTTCAAAATGTACTCCGAGAAATGAAACGTTCAGCTGCTAAGGGCATTCATATGTCGTTTGCCCAAGCTTTGGACCAGGTCGCGCCACCGCAGTTCTGGGACGAGCTGCGCGAGCAACTTCCCAAGCCCAAGGGCAACAATTGATGCCGACCTTGACCGTCGTCTGCTTCTTGCTTACAGCGAACCCATGTCCGCCAAGCGCCCTGCTCAAAGACGGCTGTTCTCATGGGAGGCGTCGTGTGGCAACTGGCGCTGGCAAGGCAAATACCCCGCCAACACGGATCCCGATTTAATCGTGCTCAGGGCCATGCTTGCCCTGCGCGGTTTGGCGGCCTCTGCGGATCGCCTCACGAAGCTCCCTGCCAAACGCAAATCGGGCTATCTTGTCGATCCGACGATAAATCTTCTGACTCCGGACAAAGGAACCGTCCGCATCGAGACTGCGTCTGCCATAGAACTTGCGGAACAATTGGAACAGCAGGCGGTCGATAGGCTCCGAAAACAGCGTGTCATGAAGAAGATCGCGGAATTGGGCAAAGGCCAGCTTCTCGATATTTAGGCTCGCACCAGCGCGGGTCTTTTTTCTTCCCGATCCTTGGGTTGGGCAAGTGGTTGTCGCTCGGACGATGCAAAATTCCGTATCTCTCCGCTCAACCGGCTGCGCTCGCCAGCAGACTTGGCCCACCGAATCCAAAAGCGGAGCCGACGGTTTGCGGTAGCTTGGCGGTTTCCCGCCAAGCTCCGGGCAAAAAACGAGAGGGGTTCTGGTGTATGAACAAAACCTCAATTCAATGGGCTCATTCGACCGTCAATCCCCTTATGGGCTGCACCGGTTGCGAGCTTTATCCGCTTCCTTCCACCTTGCTCCTGGCGCTGGATCAAAGAATCGCGCTTTGCGTCCCCGGCTGGCGATCGGGAGATGCCAGAGCCGCGTTCCGCGAGGCAATTGGTGTCGCCTACGACGCCATCCATTCTCCGGCCTATGGACAGAGCCGGGCTTTGAGCACAACAAACATTGTGCATGCTGCACCGGCTGTCGCCGCACATCTGGCGGAAATGCACGGCGAGGCTGCGGCGCGGGCTGTTGTCCAGACGATAGACGGCAACATCGTTTGCTACGCAGCCAAGCTCCATCTCAACCGCGCAACCTCCATCGCAGCCCCGAGCCGGCGGGCCAATCCGGGCTATGCCCCGACATTCGAGTCGATCCGCCCTTATCCGGGGCGATCCATGCGAATGGCCAGACAAGCGGATCTGCTCGGCACCTGCGATCCCGCCAAGCCGTGGGTCGACGGATTGCCTCGTTTGATTTTCGTCGGGGATATGGGCGACATATTTGCTCGTCGCTGCGACTTCGATTTCATCTCCTCGGACTTGATGGCGGCGATCGACAGCGCCGAGGGCCAAAGACATATCTGGCTGCTTCTAACCAAACGTCCAGACCGCATGGCGGAGTTCTCTCGTGTTCACGGCAGATTTCCACGCAACGTGTGCTGTATGACCACCGTGACCTCCACGAATACCATGGATCGTTTGGATCAGTTGCGTTCGGTTGACTGTACGATGCGTGGAATTTCAGCCGAACCGCTGTGGGAGCGGATTGCTCCCGTCGCCATGAACCTCGATCAAATTGATTGGCTTATCGTCGGCGGCGCGAGCGGCGCGCGCCGCGATGCCAAACCCTTCGATTTGGGGTGGGCGAGGGAACTGCGAGACCAATGCCGCAACATCGGGGTGGCCTACTTCCTCAAACAATTGGGTAGCAACCCGATCGAGGGTGGTCAGCCCTATAAGTGCGCGGATCGTCACGGGGGCGAATGGCACGACTGGCCTATCGACCTGCGTGTGCGGGAATTTCCGACCGCCTTTCACCGCTATCGGAGCCTCGCGCATTAGCCCGTGAGACATGGCAGCTCCACTCCTCCTCGGTCAGTGGATGTCATGTTCGTTTTTGCGCGGTTCCTGCTTTTTCGCGATTTTTCGCCCGGCGCCTGGGGTCATGCCCAGCGCGGATGACAACGCCCGTGCCGTTGCTGCCGCCTGGACATTCAGCTTTTCAAGCCCCAGCCACAGCGAACTTTGCGCGATGGCGATGATGAGTTGGCGCGCCAGTTGCGCGATTGTCGCCAGCTTCGCATTGGCGGCGACAAAGCTCTCGTTTTCCTTCTGCAAAGCCTGCATTTTTGCCTGCTGGATCTTCATTGTCTCCCGCACTTGCACCAATTCGCTCTCGGGACTTTGGCGCACGCCCAGCTCACCTGCTTCATATCCCTCCAGCAGCCACGCCTTGTATTCGTCGTGTGCGCGGCGCGGTATTTCCGCATCCTCGCCTTTCAATCCTGCCGAAAGTTTATCCAGTTCCTTTGACACGAAACCGTCCAAGTTGCTGATGAGCCTGATGTCCCTCGGCTCTTCGCCGTTCTGCCTCTTGGCACTTTGGATATTTCTTTTCAGCACGTCAAAAGCCGCACCCATGACAACGCCAGAATTGCCTTTATGTGTTTCCCCCTGAGTAAGAGCGCAGTAATGCCGGAACCACGAGGAAACTCCCGTTCCGACTCCGTAACTGCGGAAGGGTTCCCTTTGGCGCACGGCCGCGCCTCGGTGAAGTTTGCGCGGGTTCTCAGAGATGCCTGAATGCCACAAATCGTGGTGAAACTGACCTGAATCGTCGTGCCGGCTGATATAAAGAACTTTCCTCCCCGTGTAGATCTTCTCGAACAATACCATTTTTTTCTTCATGATTTGGTTGATCATCTGATCGACCGCCTCTTTGTGACCGGCCTGCAGAAAATATTGCAGGGCTCGCGAGTGGTCCGGCCGCAGGTCGATTGTCTCGCGAAGCAAATCGGTGTCGTCTCTTGACTGCTTGTCTTTCTCCGACAACTTGGTGCGGTCCTTGATCTTCCGGACCACATAGCCAGATTTGCTTTTATTGCGCGGTTGGTGATACCAGCTCAAATCGCTTTTCCTCTCATCGAGCTCGCGGTCCCAGTCGTGTGAATTTATGGTCATCGCACACCTCCTCCCATCGCGCTCGCGCATGGCGAATCTGCGCCCTCCGCCCAGCAGGCTCACGTCCGAAGCGAACGGCACCTTGTCGTCCGCGATCTCGACTTTGATTGCCCGGCGCTTGTCCCGGTTCTGCTTTGCCTGCTCGACGTCTTTCTTGTGTGTTTCGCTACTCTGGTCCGAATGGCGAATGCTGTGGTAGGATGCAATACCTCGCTTCACGATGTTGACTTGAGTCGCTTTGTTTTTAGTTAAGCAAGCATATTCGCGCACGAAAACTAAGTTTTTGTTCGCGAATAGTGACTTGATCTTCGATGGCGATGCCTGGGCAGTAGCCCCCCGTCCTTCGGACGGATCCCCCTTTGAAGCCCTCTCGGAACAAGTTGCCGTCGAGGTGCTTCAGCCAGGGATACTTGGCCTTTTAGGATCCGAACGGGCTTTCAGCACCCTATGCTACCCCGACTAGCTAAACCTCTTGGCCTGTTCGCTGCGGACTTCTTCTCCTATAAGTTTTGAGTCGGAACGAAATCTGGCGGAGCTAATGTTTTCCGCAATGAGGCGCGGGCGCGGTCCAGATTACGAGGGACTGATCAAAGGGGTGGCCGGGCTTGTGTTGATTTTCAGTATCGCTGGTTTTGGCATCAAGGGAGCGGCTCAAGCCTTCGTTTCGGTCATGATCCTGCTGGCGATTGTTGGCGTGTCAGTAGCGATCCTTTACATCCTCGTGAAACTGGCCAAGAGAATCCTCGATGCCAGACGAGCGGGAGTAGATCCCATTAAACTATTCTCGGTAACATCGGACTCTGACCTCCGTTTTGAGGTCGAGGATGCGCTCGACGCGCTTGACTGGTTCCAACTCGAAAAACTCGTCGCTGCTTTGTTCGAGACGAAAGGCAACCAAGTCGAGATGCGCGGCGGGGCGAAAGGCGATGGCGGCATCGACATTGTGGTGCGGTCGGAATCATCAAGTGCAGCTGTCCAATGCAAACACTGGGCAAAGTGGAAGTGTGGTCCTGCGGTAGTTCGCGAATTGCTTGGAGCGATGACACACGAGGGTTTCCAGTGCGGATTTCTCGTTTGCCGAACAGCCACCGAAGCTGCACGAAGTCTTGCGGAAAACGAACGGATCACGATTGTGGATCGCGACGGACTGCTTGATCGCATCCGCTCCGCACTGGAGTCGGAAAGTAGCGATGTGAAGTCGTTACTATTCGATCCTCCCAAGCTCTGCCCGAAATGCGGGGCGGCCATGGTGCGCAGGGTAGCCACGAAGGGGCGGGGTGCAGGATCGCAGTTCTGGGGCTGTTCTACTTTTCCGAAGTGCAATCAGACGATGAAGGTTTAGTGAATAGTCACAGTTTTTTATCATCAACGCGAATCGTGAGACACACCTGCATCCTTCACACGCTCTGCAATGCTCACCAAGTGCTGCACAGACTACAAGTGACCGCACTGACTCTCGTTGCCTTCTACTGTGAAGTTGATTTACCTTATCACGCAGGTTCAACGGCAGACGGAACTCTCTATCTGACAAGACTTCTTCCTAACGGAGACACGATCCCTTTAAAGGTGTCTCAAATTAACGATCGGCAACTTTCCGCTGAGATTGTGGCACCAGCCTTTGATAACGCTGAGAATATTAAGGAGGCCTTAGGACCTCTCGTGTTGGCTTACCTCGCCAGCCACACGAACCCCGAGGATATGATGCAACAAGAGTTCAGGCAGTCTTAAGCCTAACAGACAGCTTCAGGTATTTGGTCTCGCTGCTGCTCGCTGCCAAGTTGTAGATATTTATTTCTCTCGCAAATGATGTCCGAAGGCCGAGCAAAAGTATTTATAGGGTCCTCTGCGGAGGGCTTATCCGTTGCCAAAGCCTTGCAAGTTAACCTCGATCGCTGTGCGGAAGTGACGCTTTGGAATCAAGGCGTGTTTGGATTGTCGCAATTTCCGCTGGAGAGTCTCGTGGACATGTTAGCCAGCGTAGACTTTGCGATCCTCGTGTTGACTCCGGATGATCTGGCGCTGAGCCGAAACAAATTAAGTCCGTCGCCCCGCGACAATGTGATTTTTGAACTCGGTTTTTTTGTCGGAAGTATCGGTCGCGATCGCTGCTTTATCGTTTACGACAGAACGAGCGATCTCAAGCTTCCTTCAGATCTATCCAACATCACAGCCGCCACCTACGAACCTCACGGATCTGGTGAGTTACAACCCGCACTAGGTGCAGCTGCTACACAAATCGAGTCGGCAGTTTCCAAGTTGGGCGCTCGCCGAAAAGTTTCGAACGACGTGTATATCGACACAAACACCCAGTATCGCGTCGTAGCTGATCTTCTTGAACCTCCAGCCCTCCAGTTCTTTATTTTAATGCATCAGAGCAGAGTTTCTTTGCGCCGTGAGGAGTGGGCGATATTTGGCATTCCTCAGGAATACTACCTTGGAAAAACCAAAGGCATGGGAAACGGCTACTTTCGTGTAAATGATCTCTGCCGCAGGCTAGCCGATGCGGGGTTACTCCAGCAGGATTTGCGAGGGAACGTCCGGTTGACTGAACGAGGTCACATGTTCGCTTCTTGGTTGATCGCCGAAGGATACAAAGCGGAATACTTTTGGTCGGACTATGGAACTTGGGGTGAACGTCCAGAGGAATTCAAACGAATGACTTCTGTGGAGCAAGGCGCCAAGAGGTGAGTATACTGGGGCTCTTCTTAAACTTTGCCGGATCGTTGCTGCTGTTCGCTGATAGTTGGCGAACATCCAAGTGCTTCAGTGATGATGGAGTTGCGCTGGGCTGGCCGCATCATTACCGGAGTTGGTTTTGGCGAGTCTGCGGGAGGTTTGGAATCGGCATGGTGGCGTTGGGATTTCTTGTATCCTTGATCGCTGAACTCAAAGCGAACTGAGCAGCTTGCTTCTTCCCAACCAGCTCGCTCTGGGGCGGTTGCTTTGTATGACCGACAAAGTTCTTGGTTCGGCTCGCTTCTGTGGAGAAAATTTGAGACTCTGCTCCAATTATGCCCAAGCGTGGTTCCTCCCCCAAGAAAGCCAAGGATTCAGCGGCGAACCTCGGCTTCGAGGCCAAGCTGTGGCTGGCGGCAGACAAGCTGCGGAACAACATGGACGCCGCCGAATACAAGCACGTCGTCCTCGGGCTGATTTTCCTCAAATACATTTCCGACGCCTTCGAGGAACACCATGCCAAGCTCAAGGCTGGCAAAGGCGCCTACGCCGGTGCTGATCCCGAGCAGAAAGACGAATACCTCGCCGAGAATGTCTTTTGGGTGCCCAAGGAGGCCCGCTGGTCTTTTCTCCAAGGCAAAGCCAAACAACCCGAGATCGGCAAACTCGTGGATGATGCCATGGTCGCCATCGAGCGTGACAATCCGCGCCTCAAGGGAGTCCTGCCGAAGGACTACGCACGCCCGGCGCTCGACAAGCATCGTCTCGGCGAACTCATCGATCTCATCGGCACCATCGGACTCGGCGACAAGGAAAACCGTGCGAAGGACATCCTCGGTCGTGTCTATGAATACTTCCTCACGCAATTCGCCAGTGCCGAGGGTAAAAATGGCGGGCAATTTTACACGCCCTCCTGCGTCGTTCGCTTGTTGGTGGAAATGCTCGCGCCTTACAAAGGGCGGATTTACGACCCGTGCTGTGGTTCGGGCGGAATGTTTGTCCAATCCGAAAAATTCGTGGAAGCCCACGGAGGCAAGCTCGGCGACATCGCGATATACGGGCAGGAGAGCAATGCCACCACGCGCCGACTCGCGGTGATGAATCTTGCCATTCGGGGTATCGAAGCGGACTTCGGTCCCGAGCAAGCCGACACGTTTCGTCGCGATTTGCATCCTGACCTTCGGGCTGACTATGTGCTGGCGAATCCGCCCTTCAACGACTCGGACTGGTTTCGCAAAGATGATGACGTGCGGTGGCAACACGGCGTTCCGCCGAAGGGCAACGCGAACTTTGCGTGGGTGCAGCACTTTATTCACCACCTCTCGGCGCACGGCATGGCTGGCTTCGTCCTTGCCAATGGCAGTATGTCTTCCAATCAGTCCGGCGAGGGCGAAATCCGCAAAGCCATTGTGGAAGCCGACCTCGTGGACTGCATGGTCGCGCTGCCCGGGCAGCTTTTCTACAGCACGCAGATTCCGGTCTGCCTCTGGTTCCTTGCGAAGAGCAAGAAGGACGCGAACCTCCGAGACCGTCGCAAAGAGACGCTGTTCATCGATGCTCGCAAGCTCGGAGCGTTGGTTGACCGGGTTCATCGCGAGCTGACCGATGCCGATGTGGAGAAAATTGTCGGAACCTACCACGCTTGGCGTGGCGACAAGAGCACCGGCAAATACGAAGATGTGGCCGGCTTCTGCAAATCCGCCTCCACGGCCGAGATCGTCAAGCACGGCTACGTGCTCACGCCAGGGCGCTACGTCGGTGCCGAGGAAGTCGAGGATGACGGGGAGCCCTTCGAGGACAAGATGCCACGCCTCATCGCCGAACTGGAGGCGCAATTTTCCGAGTCCGCGAAACTGGAGGCGGCCATTAAATTAAACCTGAAAGAGCTGGGCTTCGAGCAACGCTGAGATGGCCTTCATTCCTCAAACTATACTCACCCTTGTTCAGCCAGCGGTTCAGTCGTTAGCCGCACGGCTGTTCGTCCTAACCTCGGGGCGCAAAGGTTCTGCGAAGTATCGGCCGACGGTGAACACGTTCTATGAAACCCGAATCGTAAGCGCACTCTACGAACATCTTTTGATGAGCCCTTCTCTTCAGCATTTCGATGTCCGACACGAAATGCCCTACAGCGGCCGTGTTGGTGCGCCAAAGAGAGTTGATCTTTGGATGCGTCCGGCGAATGGCGGCCGTCCTATCTTGATTGAAGCGGGTGATTTTACCGTCGGCAAAGTGCACAAAGATCTTGCCAAAATTGCGACCCTCAATCCAAAGGGCGCAAACTGGTTTTTGGCTTTCTTTCGTGACCCAGAGAAAACCAATCCAAAAGACCCTTGGAGCGTTTTGACGAAATCATTTGCGCACGGTGCTGGCCTTGATTCTGCAAGGGTCGAACCTGACAAGAGCCTAACAACCCAATTTGAGGTTTATCGTCCGACCGGCGACCACGACACCTTTGGTGTCGCGTTGCTCAGGGGAAAATGACCGAGCTGCGAAACTGCATGAGAACAGCTCAAACCAAAGCAGGTGCACCTGTCGTAACGGTCGGGTGGGAGCGCAAATCGCTACGAGAAGCTGGGGTGACGCTGATTGATTGTGATCATCGCACGCCGCCCGCAGCGGAGAGCGGCTATCCCTACGTCGCGATTCCACAACTCAAGGAGGGACGACTCGCGCTCCACGATGCCCGCCGTATCTCGCGTGAGCATTTCTTAGAGTGGACCCGCAAAGCCAAACCACAGCATCACGACGTAATTCTCTCTCGCCGCTGCAATCCTGGAGAAACGGCCTACGTCCCGGCGGGGCTCGAGTGTGCGCTCGGTCAGAACCTTGTCTTGCTCCGCGCCGACGGGAAGAAGCTATTTCCGCCCTTTCTGCGCTGGCTGGTTCGCGGCACGGATTGGTGGGAGCAAGTCGGCACCTTCATCAATGTGGGCGCTGTATTCGATAGTCTGAAGTGCGCTGACATTCCGAACTTCAATATGCCGATTCCACCTCTCGCCGAGCAAAAAGCCATCGCGGCGATGCTTGGGGCGCTGGACGACAAGATCGAGTTGAACCGGCGGATGAACGCGACGCTGGAGGCGATGGCGCGGGCGCTGTTCCAGAGCTGGTTCGTGGATTTCCTGCCTGTGCGGGAGAAATTGGATCGCCGCACGCAGACAGGCGACCCCGTCCGCGCCAAAGTCGACGACCGCGATCCTATCGGCCTCGACCCCGCCACCGCTGCCCTTTTTCCCGAGCACTTTGAGCACAACGAACACAACATGCTTCCCGTCGGCTGGCGTCTAGCCGCTGTCGAAGAAGTCTGCGCCATCAACGCTTGGACGCTTGGCAAGAAAGACGACTTGGGAACGCTCGAATACATCGAGATTTCCGAAGTCAGTCGCGGCAACATCGTGAACATCGCCACCTACCCACGCGGTGAAGAACCGAGTCGAGCCCGCCGCCGCCTACGCCACGGCGACACCGTTCTCTCCACTGTGCGTCCCGACCGTGGTTCCTACTTCCTTGCGCTGAATCCTCCCGAAAACCGCGTCGCCTCCACTGGCTTCGCCGTGCTTACGCCAACGAAAGTCCCGTGGTCATTTCTCCACGCTGCTTTGACGCTTCCAGAAGTTTCCGAGCACCTCGGCCAAATGGCCGACGGCGGAGCCTATCCCGCCGTGCGTCCCGAAATCATTGGAGCCATGCAAGTTGCTCTGCCGAATGATCCAAAGATTCTTGAAGCCTTCCACCACCTCTGCGCACCGCTCTACGAGCAAGCCGAAGCCAACCGCACTCAATCCCGCACCCTCGTCACCCTGCGCGACACGCTGCTGCCGAAGCTGCTGAGCGGGGAAGTATCAATTCCCGCATCCGAATAGAACACCATGAACATCACCAACGTCGATATTACCCGAGTAATCGCCCACGAAGTGGTGCGGGCCTCTCAGATTGCTGAACGTCCACCCGTCTTGAGCGACGACCTTGTTGTTCTCGATGACAGGGGCAAGGCGCTCGTAGGGCGACGATTGGTGGACACCGTAGCATCCGGGAGCCACTGCGTGGATGTGACAGTTGACGATGGAGGAGCTGGAAGCCCGTTCGATAAGGCGACAGCAATGCTTGATTCGGATGACGACGGATTCGTCGCAAACTCCAAACACTTGGCGGGATCGCTTTCGAGCTCGCAAACCGCCGGACCAATCAAATCTGGTTCAGCGATGTTTGTTCAGGGAAACTGTTCAGCCGACGGCAGGGCGTCACGTTTTCTGGCAATTATCAAAGCGGACTCCGACCAGGCACTCTACAAGCGCGTCAGCGGAGAGAGCATCACGCTGACGTATGTCAGCGACATGCTTTTAGGAGAATCGCAGCGGCTAATCAAAATCGCCTTCTTCATTGAGGAGGCTGACCGTGACGGTGAAGCTCCCGGAGGAAGGCAGCCGGAAGACTTCTCCGTGAAAGTTTTCGATCACCTCATGCAGACTTCCGGTGATGGCGACGCGGCGGCATACTTCTACAGCACGTTTCTAAAGTGTAAGCTTTCTCACAATGCCGCCCGGCAAACAAAGCAGTTTTACGAGGTGGTCCGTTCGTTCATCGAGGAAATGCCGGTTTCCCAAGCGGAGCGAGTCGCCTATCACGGTGACCTCATTTCCTACTTCCGCCAGAACCGCGCTACGCTCGAACCACGAACTTTTGCTCAAGATGTATTGCCCCAAGCATACCAGGACGCGTTCGTTCGGAAGTGCCGCGAACAGGGAATTACCCAGGCATTCTCGAAAGAATTGGATTTGGTAAAAGGCAAGCTGCGACGACAATCGGTCAAATTCAGTTCGAATGTTACGCTGTATGCTCCGTCCGAGGTGTTTCGCGATGCGGTGAAAATCACCGGAACTTCCGAGGACGGGTGGACGGAATTGAAGATTCGAGGCTCAATTGAGGCGATGCCATGAACGAAGCGGAACTCCAGAGTGCGTTTGAAGCACGCCGGCCAGCACTTGATGCACTGGGCCGCTGGGTGACGCATACAATCATCGAGGCGCTGGAAGGCCAACTCGGGTCTAAGAGCGCAGTGACGAAGTTTCTCCAAATCCTTCCGAAACCGAGGGTCAAAGAAACGGATTCATTTCTCGAAAAGGCTCTGGTGAGAAAGCGGAAATCAGACCCGCTATCCGAGATCACCGACCAAGTTGGTGTTCGTTTCGTGGTGCTACTCCTGGAAGACATTGACCGTATTGGAAAGATCGTCGAAGCGGGTCCGTGGCTCGCTCAGAAAGACCGAGACTTCCAACAGGAACGTCTGGAGAAGGCCGATTACTTTGCCTACCAGTCCGATCACTTCGTAGTCCGCACGCGCTCTGAGTTTAACTTTGAGGGGACTGGCATCCCGGCAGGCGTGCCATGTGAAATTCAGATTCGGACCATTCTTCAGCACGCTTACGCCGAGATGGCGCATAGCAGTGCCTACAAGCCTCCGGTTAAGCTGCCCGAGGAAGACCAGAAACACATCAACCGCTCTCTCGCGAAGGGTTCTGCGCTCATCGAAACGACTGATGATGTTTTCGGCGATATCAAGAAGCGGCTGCGTGATTACAACGAAAGCGTTACGGCGCTTCTCGTCCGTTCCAGTGAGATTTATCGAGCACTCACGGGAGAGGCCGCAAATCCGAACACGGCTCTTGGAGAACTAATAGCGGAAGAGTATCGCGGCCTGCTGAAGGATGTGACGCCAGACAAACTAAACTCATGGGCTGACGAGCGGCCGTGGCTAAAGGAAACCCTACTAAAGAAGCGGTCATCGTCCGTCTTCTACCGTGATTCAGTCGTCATTCTGCTTGGCCTATTGGTCACTGAGAACGAAACGGCAGTGCCCAAGCGATGGCCGGTGGACAGTAACTATCTTGAAGATTTTTACAACACGCTCGGTATTTCGACGAATGGGCTTTTCTAACTTATGCCCCTCAACGAATCCATTGTCGAAGGCGCGGCCCTTGAGTGGTTCGCGGAGCTGGGCTGTGCGGTCGGGCGCGGGAGCGCTCTCGTTGCGCTACGGCAGCCCAAGTCGCAGATGCCTTCGATGCACGTCGGCCGAATGGCAGAAGGCGGCGCTTATCCCGACACGCCTCCCGAAATTATCGGAGCCATGCAAGTAGCGCTGCCGAACGATTCTAAGATTTTCGAAGCATTCTACCGCCATTGCGCCCCGCTCTTCGAGCAACTCGAAGCCAACCGCACCCAATCCCGCACACTCGCCACCCTGCGCGACACACTGCTGCCGAAGCTGTTGAGCGGGGAGTTGAGCGTGGCGGAAATGGAAAAAGCGGTTCCGGCATGAGCACGTTCTCGATGGCTGAGCGCCACAACCTCGAAAAGTTTCTCGGCATGGCGGGCGGCTATGTTCTGAACTTCTCTGATCGCACGTTTGGAGAGTTCGTGTTTGAGACCGTCGGTATCGACATCCACGACGAGAAATACACTGCGGAGGGAACATCCAAGGCAAAGAAGCTCCGCGCCTTCTGGAAGCTCGAAGCCGACTATCCCGTCGGCAAGCTCCTGCTCGCCCTGCTTGACTACGATGCATCCCTCAACGCCGAGCAATCTGCCGAAGCAAAAGCTCTCGCGGACAAGTGCCATCAGATTGCCACGCGACTTCTCGCAGGCGGTCCAGGTCTCAATCCACTCAAGGAGCACGCGAAGGTTCTAAATGCCAATCACCTTGCGGAACAAATTCGACGCTTGGAAGCATCCGTCGAGACCGACCCAAGCCTCGCCATTGGCACCGCCAAGGAACTCATCGAAACCTGCTGCAAGACCATCCTCTACGAGCGAGGCAAACCTGTATCGGGAACACCTGATGTATCGACGCTGACGAAGGAGACGCTCAAGGAACTGAGGCTTGTCCCTGAAGGAGTTCACGAAGCCACACGCGGTGCCGAGGTCATCAAGCGCCTGCTCAGCAACCTTGGAACTCTCGGTAATGGACTAGCTGAGTTGCGGGGCTTATACGGCACCGGACATGGCAAACACGGGAGCACATCAGGTTTAGGGCCGCGCCATGCAAAGCTAGCGGTTGGAGCAGCCGCAACGCTGACGGTTTTTCTTTTTGAAACCCACAAGGAAATTAGAGCATGAGTGACTATTCTCTCGAACTTGCGGCTGAACGCATAACAGACGCTCGCACGAAAAAGTATTTCGCAGAGGTGATGGTTTCCTACAGCTCCGGTTGTTTTCGATCCTCGGTAGTGATGCTTTGGTCGGTTGCCATATGTGACATCCTTTTCAAGCTCGTTCAACTTGCTGAACACTATGGCGATTCCGTGGCGAAGGGGATTCTCAGAGACATCGAGGCCACAAGACTAGCTAATCCAAAGTCTCCGGAATGGGAGTGGAAGCTAGTGGAAGAAGTGAAGGCCAGAACCCAACTACTTGAAGCGGGCGATTACGCTAACTTGGAGGCACTGCAAAAGCACCGGCATTTGTCTGCACACCCGGTTCTTTCAGCGAGTGAAGTTCTGTTTGAGCCGAACAAGGAGACGGCGCGTTCACACATTAGAAATACTTTGGAAGGTTTGCTCACCAAACCGGCCATCATGACGAAGAAAGTCTTCGACGCGTTTGTTGAAGACTTGGAAGTGAATGCTGCAATCTTTCCCGACAAGTCCAGCCTCACAAAGTATCTCTCCGCGAAGTATTTGTCTCACCTTGTTCCGGCGGTTGAGCACGCAATGTTCCGGAACTTGTGGCGGCTTGTATTTCGAAGTGATGACGTGAGATGTGAAACAAATAGGATGGTCAACTTTCGCGCACTCAATATTCTCTACGAAGGCCGCAGAGACGATCTCAAGGCGGCTGTTGCAGGAGAAAGAGACTATTTCAGTGAGGTGGGCCTCACTGGATCTCGTTTCCACTATTTTATGCGATTTGTTGGGACGCATCCGGAGTTGTTTCAATTGCTCACCGACGCCGCTAAAACTCCGATTGAAGGGGCTGCCAAAGCTAGCCTTAGCAATTTCGCCATTGCTTGGTTTCTGAGCCCAAATGTGGACCAGCATCTGGAAGCCATTCGGAAAAGGGTTACACATGACAAGCATTTTATTTCTGGCGAGGCTTTTGATGATCTTTTGGATGCTGCCCGCGAATTCGGTGTTGAATCTAAAGCTTTGGACATTGCGATCACCCAGTTTGGGCAAAGTATCAGTTTCGACATGGCGGACGGCTATTTCACTTCATTAATCAAGCCTCTGCTGCCGCATTTCTCGAAAGACCAGTTGGTAGAACTGGTGAAAGCGATTGAGTCGAACGGGCAGATTCACGGACGTGGTCGGGCAGCATCACAGCATCGATTAATTGTGAACGTCCTTGATGGTGTGTTCGCTAAGAAGTTCGACTATGCGCCTTATCCAAAGTTTTCGGAATCAGTAGGCATTGAACTGAAACACATACCGTCGGCAGCAGATGAGCAGTCTTCGTGAACCATGAGCCTCCTCCTATTTCTCGACGAAAGCGGGCATGACCACCGCACTTTGCCTTACGAAGTGCATGGAGGATTTGCCCTGCACTCGAACAAACTCTGGCCGTTTGTCCAATCGCTGACGAATTTGGAGCAGGTCTGCTTCGGCGATGCACTTTCCAGATTTCGCACGGAGATCAAGGGGTCGAAGCTTTTGGACAAGGATCGCTTTCGTTTCGCCGCGCAAGTGCCGCCGATGGAGGACTCGGAGCGCCGCAGGCTGTGCCTTGGTTTCCTGAACAAGGGGCTGCGTAAACAGTCGCCGACATTCGCGGAATTCGCAGCTTACGGACAAGCATGCTTGCAGATGGTGCGGGGCATCTTCGATTTGCTCAGCCAGCACGAGGCGCAGATCTTTGCCTCCATCGTTCCGCGCAAGCTGGCACCACCGCAGGAGCGCGAAGGCATCCTGCGCAAAGACATTGTATTTCTGCTGGAGCGATACTTCTACCTGCTGGAATACCGTCAAGAAGCAGGGCTCTTGGTGCTGGATGAGTCCGAGAAGATGGAGGATCGAAGGTTCGTGCGGCGCTTGGAGCGTTATTTCCGAGAAACCCAGACGGGACGTTATCGGAGCGCACGGATTGTGCCTTCGCCTTTCTTTGTTGCGTCCGACATGGCCTATCCGGTCCAAGTGGCTGATGTCATCGTTTACTCAGTCAACACCGGGGTGCGCTTGCCTAAGATGATGGAACCGGTGAGGAAGGAGATTGCCGATGAGTTTGCCCCGTTGGTCGAGCGCCTGCAGTGGCGCGGAGACGGCTACCGGGATGGGGAGACCTACAAAACACAAGGCTTGGTCTATGTGCCGGATCTCTACACAGCCCGAAAATGAAAAAGGAGATAAAGCGTTTGGAACTGGCGGGGCCGAAGCCCCTGCAATTCCTTAGCCGAATCTCCGTTGCTAATGATGCATCTGAGAGGCTGGGCGTCAATCGGTTTTTGCCGGAAACAGAGGCCGCGATCTTCGCTGTTCAAACATGACATTGAACGAATCCATTGTCGAAGATGCTGCGCTGACTTGGTTCGGTGAGTTGGGGTATGCGGTTGGGCACGGTCCGCACATTGCTCCCGGAGAGCCATCATCCGAGCGTGATTCTTTTGGTGATGTCGTGCTCACCCGCCGCCTGCGCGAAGCAATCGACCGGCTCAATCCTTCCATTCCAGCCGACGCCCGCGAAGAAGCCATGCGCAAGGTGCTGCGCATTGCATCGCCATCACTCACGCAAACCAACCGGGATTTTCATGCGATGCTCCGGGATGGCGTGCTGGTGGAATACAGAAGGCCGGATGGCTCGATCGCGGGTGATCATGTGAGGTTGGTCGATTTTGACAACGCCGATGCCAACGACTGGTTTGTGGTCAACCAGTTCACGGTGATCGAAGGTTCCAACAACCGTCGTGCGGACATCGTGGTCTTCACCAACGGGTTGCCGCTTGCGGTGATCGAACTCAAGAACGCAGCGGACGAAGAGGCAACGATCTGGTCGGCCTTCAATCAGTTGCAGACCTACAAGCAGCAGATTGGTTCGCTTTTCGCCTACAACGAATTGCTGGTGGTGTCGGATGGCACGCAGGCTCGTATCGGCTCGCTGACCGCCAACACGGAGTGGTTCAAGGTGTGGAGAACAATTGACGGCAAGGGGGATGCATCGAACACCGCTCTGGAGCTAGAGACGCTGGTGCGTGGGGTGTTCGAGCCTTCGCGATTGCTCGACCTTCTACAGCATTTTGTGGTTTTCGAGGAGGATCCCGACACCGGGCGGATCAGCAAGGTCATCGCGGGTTACCATCAGTTCCACGCCGTGAATGCGGCGGTCGAGGAGACTGTGAGAGCCAGCGGCATGGGCACGGCGCGAGTCGGTGAGACGGCTGGTGCCTACTGGACGGCACCGATGCCGGGCGCGGAGCAAGGCGACAAGCGGGTGGGTGTAGTCTGGCACACACAAGGGTCGGGCAAGAGCTTCTCCATGCTCTTTTACGCAGCGCGGATCATTCGGCATCCGGCGATGGAGAACCCGACACTCGTCGTGTTGACGGACCGCAACGATCTCGATGATCAGCTCTTCGGGCAGTTCCAGCGTTGTCATGAATTGCTCCACCAGATGCCAGTGCAGGCCGGAAGTCGCGAGCATCTCAAAGAACTTCTCAACCGTGCCAGCGGCGGGGTGATTTTCACGACGATCCAAAAGTTCATGCCTGACGAGAAAGGCGCTCCCATGGAGGCGCTCTCGACGAGGCGGAATATTGTGGTCGTTGCCGACGAGGCGCACCGAAGCCAATACGACCTGATTGATGGCTTCGCTCGCAATCTCCGCGATGCCCTACCGAATGCCTCATTTGTCGGGTTTACCGGAACACCCATCGAGAAAGCCGATGCCAATACGCGGGCGATCTTCGGCGACTACATCAGCATCTACGATATCCAGCGTGCGGTGGCCGACGGTGCCACGGTGCCGATTTACTACGAGAGCCGCATTGCGAAACTCTCCCTCAACCAAGAGGTGCTGCCCACGCTGGACGATGAATTTGAGGAAATCACTGAGGGCGAAGAGGAATCGCGCAAGCAGCAGCTGCGGACGAAATGGGCGGCGCTAGAAGCCTTGGTCGGCGATGATGACCGCCTGATGCACATCGCCGAGGATTTGGTGCGGCATTTCGAAGCTCGCAGGGAAGCTATAGAGGGCAAAGCGATGATTGTCTGCATGAGTCGCCGCATTTGCGTCGATCTGTATGAGGCGATCATCAAACTTCGGCCCGAGTGGGCTGGTGATGCCAGCGACGATCCGGAAGCGGAAAAAGGCAAGGACTGCCTGGTGAAAATCGTTATGACCGGCAGTGCTTCCGACCGCACGGACTGGCAGCCCCATATCCGCAACAAGGAGAAACGGCGCAAGCTCGCCAACCGCTTCAAGGACAGCAAAGACCCGTTTCGAATCGTGATTGTGCGCGATATGTGGCTCACCGGATTCGATGCGCCGTGCCTACATACGATGTATGTGGACAAGCCGATGCGGGGACATGGCTTGATGCAGGCAATCGCTAGGGTCAATCGTGTCTTCCGCGACAAGCCCGGCGGGCTAGTTGTCGATTACTTGGGGCTGGCTGACCAATTGAAGCACGCCTTGGCGACTTACACAGAAAGTGGCGGACACGGCTCGCCAAGCATCGACACAAAAGAGGCAATCCGGGCGATGCTGGAGAAATACGAGGTGGCCTGCGGCATCATGCATGGCTTCGACTGGTCGAAGTGGACTGGCGGCACATCGACGGAGAAGCTGGCTCTCGTGCCAGCGGGGCAAGAACACGTTCTCCAGCAGGAGAACGGCAAAAGCCGCTTTGTCGCCGTCGTGACTGACCTGTCCCGCGCCTTCGCTTTGTGTGCCTCCAGTCAAGAAGCCCGCGACATCCGCGATGACATTGCTTTTTTCCAAGCGATCAAGGCGCAGTTC
>JBEDBL010000021.1:0-23721 GCA_041177245.1 Verrucomicrobiota bacterium | reverse complement strand
GGCCAGCGATATCCACTTCGAGCCTTTCGAGGAGTTCATGGACGTCCGCATGCGCGTGGACGGAACCCTCAAATCCCTCCTGACCAAGTCGGACCGCAAAGCCTACCGCACGATCCGCAACGAGTTGATCTCCCGCGTCAAAATCATTTCCAACCTCAACATCGCGGAAAGCCGCCTGCCGCAGGACGGGCGTATCCAGCGCACGGTGATGAAGGAGGGGAAGCCGTTTAATGTCGACCTGCGCGTCTCCACGCTGCCCACCCAGTTCGGCGAAAGCGTCGTGTTGCGTATTCTCGACCGCTCCGCGGTCCAACTGGACCTCGACAAACTTGGCGTCCCGGAGCGCGTGAAAAAGACGCTGCGCGAGATGATCAAACTGCCCAACGGCATCATCATCGTCACCGGTCCGACCGGTTCGGGCAAAACCACCACGCTCTACGCCTGCTTGCGCGAGATCAACGATCCGCAATCCAAGCTGCTGACGGCCGAGGATCCGGTGGAATACGACATCGACGGCATCATGCAGGTGCCGATGAACGAGGCCATCGGTCTCGACTTCGCCCGTGCCCTGCGCGCTTTCCTGCGTCAGGATCCGGACCGCATCCTCGTGGGCGAGACGCGCGATCTCGAAACGGCCCAGATCGCGATCCAAGCGTCCCTCACCGGCCACCTTGTTTTCACCTCGCTGCACACCAACGACTCGACCGGCGCGATCACCCGTCTCATCGACATGGGCGTTGAACCGTTCCTCATCTCCGCCTCGCTGGAACTCATCGTGGCGCAGCGACTCGTCCGCCGCATCTGCCCGAAATGCGTCCAACCTTACGAACCGACGGAAGACGAACTCATGCTGCTCGGACTCTCCGCACACGAAGTGGGCGACAAGAAATTCTACAAGGGCGGCGGTTGCGAGGAGTGCAACGAAACCGGTTACAAGGGACGCAAAGCGATTTACGAGACGCTCCGCATCGGCGACACGCTGCGCGAAATGATCAACCAGCGTGCCCCGGGTGTGGTTCTGCGCCAGAAGGCCATCGAACTCGGCATGCGCACCCTGCGCGAAGAAGGACTCGACGGCATTTTCTCCGGCGAAACCACCGTCGAGGAAGTGCTCAAATACACCTGACGCTCAACGGCGCAGGCTCGCGGCCATCTCTCGCGCGAAATAGGTAAGAATGGCGTCCGCCCCCGCGCGTTTGATCGCGAGCAGGGATTCGTCCCGGGTCCTGTCGTAATCCAGCCAGCCCGCTTTGGCCGCGGCGTGGATCTGGGAATATTCCCCGGAGACTTGGTAGGCCGCGAGAGGCAACTTGGTTTGCTCGCGCACCGCACGAATGACATCGAGGTAAGGTCCTGCGGGCTTGACCATGACCATGTCCGCACCTTCGCGCTCGTCGAGTTCCACTTCGCGCAAAGCTTCACGCAAGTTGGCCGGGTCGAGTTGGTAGGTCGCTTTGGAAATCGGTGCGGCATCGGCGCGCTTACTGCCGACTGCGTCACGGAACGGACCGTAATAAGCCGAGGCGAATTTGGCCGCGTAAGCGAGGATGCACGTGCCCGTGCGCCCCGCGGCATCAAGCGCGGCGCGGATGGCGCCCACGCGTCCGTCCATCATGTCCGACGGCGCGACGATATCCGCTCCCGCCTCGGCCTCGCGCAAGGCCAGATCGCAAAGAATCTCCACCGTCGGGTCGTTGTCCACATCGCGGCCATCCTTCGTCAGCACCCCGTCATGTCCGTGGTCGGTGTAAGGATCGAGAGCCACATCGGCTATGAGGACCAGTTCCGGAACGGCCGCCTTCACCTCCGCGAGCGCGCGAAAGAGGAGATTGTCCGGCGACAAGGCGTGTGTCCCGCGCGGGTCTTTTTTTGCGGGATCAATGACTGGGAAAATCGCCGCGGCGGGAATCCCGAGGGCGAAGGCATCGCGGCACTCGCGGACAAGATCTTTGACACTGCGGCGCTCGACGCCGGGCATCGAGGCCACGGGTTCGTTGGCGCCCCCACCGTGAACGAAGAGAGGATAGACAAGGTCCGCGACGTCCAGCCGTGTCTCGCGTGTCATTCTTCGCAGGCCTTGGGTGGCCCGGTTGCGGCGCAGGCGGGTGGTCAGTTGCACGGCCGTCATTTAAAGCGAATTGAGCACCGCTTCCAGCTTGGCCCGCTTGGCTTGCCAGTCATCGCCGCGTTTCCTGAAGGTCTCCAGCACCTGGGCAGGAGCCCCCTGGACGAATGACTCGTCGGAAAGTTTGGCCCGGACCTTGGTGATCTCCGCTTCGACTTTGGCAATCTCCGCTTCGAGTCGCTGGCGCTCGGCGGACACATCGATCTCCAATTCCAAATAGACCTCGCCCAAAGGGGTCGGGGTATGCGGCATTTTGCGGACAGGTCCGGAAGCGCCGAGTTCCTCGACCCGAGAAGCCTTCGAAAGGGCGCGGAGGACCGAGAGGTCGAGATCTTGGAAGGCGGCATCCCGGGACAACCACGCGACGCACTCCTGGTTGGTCGGCACTTTGAACTCTGCGCGCAACACGCGGACGTTGCGCACCGCATCGTAGACCGCCTGCACGGCATTGGCCGCGCGGGCTTTTTCCTCCGCGGAAACATGGGGCAGCGAATCCTCGGGCGGCGGAGCGGCGAACAAAATCATGGAGTCTTTGCCCTCGCCTTGCGCGCAACGGAGCCGCGACCACAACTCTTCCGTGATGTGCGGCATGAAGGGATGGAGCAGTCGCAGATAGCCGCTCAACACATGATCCATGACCGCGCGCACTCCGTCGGCCGAATCACCTCCCGCCGCCAACTCGGCCTTGCTCGCCTCGACATACCAGTCGCAGTAGGTGCTCCAGAAGAATTCGTAGAGCAACGCTGCCGCCTCGTGGAAATGGAAGTCGTCCAAAGCCCGGCGATACCCGGCGTGCATGGCATCGAAGGCGACCATCACGGCGGTCGAATACGGCGACAGCTTGTGCTCGGCGAGCGGCTTGGCCGACGCGGACGCGCCCTGCATTTCGCGGAAGCGCGCGGCATTCCACAGTTTGTTGGCGAAATTGCGCCCTTCCTTGATCTGGTTCTCGTCGAAACGCACGTCCTGTCCGTGCGGCGCGATGCGCATCAGGCCGAACCGCAAACCATCCGCCCCGTATTTCGCCATGAGGTCGAGCGGATCGGGGGAATTCCCGAGGCTCTTGGACATTTTGCGGCCTTTGATGTCGCGGATGATGCTGGTGAAGAAAACGTTCCGGAACGGGGCCTCCCCCGTGAACTCCAGCCCGGCCATGATCATGCGCGCGACCCAGAAGAAAATGATGTCCGGCCCGGTCACCAGATCGTTGGTCGGATAAAACTTTTTGCGCGTGGCCGCGTCCATCGTGGCGAACGGCCAGAGCCAGGAACTGAACCACGTATCGAGCACGTCGTCTTCCTGACGCCAGTTGTCCGCATCCGGCGGTGCCTCGAGACCGACGTGCACGACCGCGGGATCGTCTTTGCGATACCAGACAGGAATGCGGTGGCCCCACCAAAGCTGCCGGCTGATGCACCAGTCTTGGATGTTGGTCATCCAATGTTCGTAAATCTTGGCCCAACGCTCGGGAACAAAGCGGATCTTTCCCGAGACGACCGCATCGAGCGCGGCGGGCACCTGCGGGTATTTGAGGAACCACTGCTCGCTCAGGCGGGGCTCGATCGGCACATCGGCCCGCTCGCTGTAGCCGACGTTGTTTTCGTAATCCTCGGCTCGCACGAGAAGTCCCATTTCCTCGAGCTTTTGCACCGCGGCCTCGCGCGCGGCGAAACGCTCCATGCCGTCGAATTCCGGACCGGCCAGCCCGTTGAGCGTGCCGTCGGGATTCATCACGTCGACAACCTCCAAACCGTGCCGCTGCCCGATCTCGAAGTCCGCTTTGTCGTGCGCCGGCGTCACTTTGAGAACGCCGGTGCCGAAATTCATGTCGATATGCGCGTCGCCGATGATCGGGATTTCCGCACGCGGGAATGGACGCACCGCATGCTTGCCGATGAATCGCGCGTAGCGCGGATCGTCCGGGTGCACGGCCACCGCCGTGTCGCCCATGAGGGTTTCCGGCCGCGTCGTGGCGATCTCGAGAAAGGTGCCCGGTTCTTCCGCCACCTCGTAGCGCATGACGTAAAGTTTGCCCTTGGCGGGCTTCATGATCACCTCTTCATCGCTCAATGCGGTCTGTGAAACAGGGCACCAGTTGACCATGCGTTTGCCGCGGTAGATGAGGCCCTGAGCGTGCAGTTTGACGAAGACCTCCTGCACCTGGCGCGAGTAGTCCTCGTCCATGGTGAAGCGCTCGCGCGCCCAGTCGCAGGAGCAGCCGAGGCGTTTGAGTTGCTTGATGATGATGCCACCGTGCTTTTCTTTCCACGTCCACACGCGCTTGAGGAATTCCTCGCGCCCGAGATCGCGCCGGGTTTTGCCTTCCTCCTTGCGCAACTGGCGCTCGACGACAGTCTGCGTGGCGATGCCCGCATGGTCGGTTCCCGGCAGCCAGAGGACCTCGTGGCCGGTCTGGCGCGCGCGGCGGGCGAGGATGTCCTGCAACGTGTTGTTCAGCACGTGGCCGAGGGTGAGAACGCCGGTCACGTTGGGCGGCGGAATGACGATGGAAAACGGGGGCTTGCTCGAGGCGGGGTCGGCGGTGAAGCAGCCGGTTCTCAGCCACTCCGCATACCATTTCTCCTCGACCGACCCGGGTTCGTAAGCTTTGGAAATCTCGGACATCGAACCCGCAATCATCCCGAACCCGACGCGCCCTGTAAACCGCTTTCCCGCCTCAAGACCGCCGGCGCAGGGCCATCAGGGTGATATCGTCGGACCGCTCGGCCTCGCCGACAAAGTCCGCGACCGCTTTTTCCACATCTCCGACCAGACTCCGCGAGGTTGACGGCACCGCGGGCCGGAGCACGGACAAAAACCGCTCGTTGGTGAAAAGTTGGTGGGACTCGTCCAACGCCTCGGGCACCCCGTCGGTGTAAACGAGCAAACAGTCCCCCGGGGCCAGTTGCGGACGCCACTCCGCGAAGGTTGCCTCGGGCATGAGCCCGAGCGGCGCGCCGCCGAGCAGACCAAACACGGCCGAATCGCGTGTGATGTGCACAGGCGCATTGTGCCCGCCGAGACCACAGACGACCTCGCCCGTGTCCACATCCGCGATACCGAGGATCATGGTGACGAAAAGACACGCCTCGTTGTCCCGGCACAACTCTGTATTGAGCTGCGTGAGGATCTGCGATGGCGACATTCCCGGCCGCGCGATGGCGCGGAGCAACGTGCGGGTCATGGCCATGAAAATTCCCGCAGCAATCCCTTTCCCCGAGACATCACCGACCACGAAGCAGAGCTTGCCGGGTTCGATGAAAAAGAAATCGTAAAGATCGCCGCTCACTTCCTTGGCCGGTTGCAAAGCGGCGAAGAGATCGATGGCAGGCGACATCTCCGGCGTGGGGAATTCGAGCGGGAGCAGTCCTTGCTGCAACTCCCGCGCCAAGTCGAGATCGCGCTGCAATGCGGCACGCTCGAGAGCGGCGGCCTGCGCACGCACGCGACCCACAGCACCGGCAACCAGACCGGCGAAGTATTCGGTCAGTCGCTCGTCCTCGGCGGTGAACACCGGTCGCCCGACCGGGTTGAGGAATTCGATGACACCCAGGCACTCCTCGCCGTCGAGCAGCGGCGCGGCAAGCAGGGCCTTCGTGGTCCAACCTGACTTCTTGTCCGCTTCCTTGAAGACGCGCGCATCATTGGGTGCGTCATCCACGCGGATGACACACTTTTCCTTCATCGCCGTCCCGACGATGCCGCGTCCTGCCGGGACCCGGAGTTGTCCGAGGCTCGGAGCGCCGGCACCCTGGGCCGTGTGCATGAGGAGATCGCCCGTTTCTTCGTCGGCCAGAAAAATCGAGCAGGCCTCGACCCGCATCCAAGGAAGGCTCTTGGTGAGAATTTTGGCCAGCAGACCCTCGAGATCCGTCTCTCGGGTGATTTCCCCGGCGAGAGCGAGAAGCGCGGCGTAGTCGGCCATAGGGATCAGCGTGCTGAAAAAAACATCGCGATGAAAGCCAACAAAACCGCGACCGCCGCGGCCCACCATAGCCAACCGATCCCCTCGGGCTTCGTCCCACCGCCGAACTCGCGCTCGAGGTACGCATCGTAGTTGAATTCCTCGTCCGGCAGATCGAGCCCGCCCGTTTCGTCCGGATCCGCGCGCCACCCGGACAAATGGTCCGCCCCGCATTCCGGACAGGCCGCTGACCCGCGCGGCACATCCTCTCCGCAGACCGGGCAGATTTCAGGCGCCGAATCCATCAGCCGAGCAAGGCTTTCACCACTCCGCGGGTATCGGAAACATCCTCGAAAAGAAAATCCGGATGGTGCGCAGCAAGTTCTTCCTTGCCGTAATTCCCGGTCGCGATGGCCACCGCGACAAAACCCGCGGCACGCGCGCAATCGATATCCCGGGGCGTGTCGCCGAGCACATAAACATCCTTCGCCTCGAAACTCGGTCCGTGTTTTTCCACCGCCCGCGCATGAGCCACCGGGCCGAGTTTGTTGCGATCGACATGGTCGTCGGCGAAGGCGCCGAATTCGAAGTAATCCCAGACGCCGTAGTGCGAAAGTTTCTGCTCCGCGCCCTTCTCGATGTTGCCGGTCAGCAAACCGAGCACGCAATCTTCGCGCTGGTGCAGGACTTCGAGCAGCTCGACAATTCCCGGCAATACGCGCCCTTCGCGGCGCGGCAACTCGTGAGCGAGATGGTGGAGATAGCCGTCCAAGAGCGCGGCCACATTTTCGGGGGTGTGCGGGACACCGTTGGCAGCGAACATCTGCCTTACGATGGCGCCGTCGGTCGAGCCGGCGAAAGAAATTCCCGACAGGTCGTCTTCGACACCGAACCGCTCCTTCAGCGCCGAGCGCAGGGCGTATTCGCCCGCGCGACCGGTGAGCAGAAGCGTGCCGTCGATGTCGAAAAGCAGGAGTTTTTTGCGCGCCGCGTCCTGTCCGGCTGTTCGCATCGCACTCACGGCGACTCGGACTGCTCACCTTCGCCAGTTGTCGCGAGGGCCTTTTTCCACTGAGCCCGCCAATCGTCGATCGAGTAATGCTTGTCCTCACCGATCAGCGCCTCGACCATTTTTTCGATCGTTTGTTCCAGTGTATCGGCAATCGCCTGCCCCGCCTCGACGGGAACGATCGAGCCCTGCGCCTCGCCGCGGGGATTCGCGGCCGCCCGGTTGAATTCCCTGACCGTTGACAGTGCCACAACGTAATCGTCGATCGCTTCTTGCCCCGCCGGATCGGCGTAATACGTGCGGTTGAGATCGAGCATCATTCCCTTCAGCGCATCGATGTATTTCGAAGTCGCCTGAACCATGTTGAGTGTCACCCCGCTGTCCCAGTCCTCCTGCGAGGCCTTGCGGGCCGCTTCCACTCTCGCCGGAAGTTCGAAGATCAGCTGTCCATCCCCGCAAGTCTCGGCATCGGCGGCGCCGGCACGCGCGGCGATCAGCGCTGCGGCGATCAGGATAAAAAGTGCACGCATAAGCGTCATCAAACCCTACGAGCCGCGGAAATCAAGGTTGCGCCGCAATCGAACCAGACAAAAGCTATGCGTCATGCCCGCCGAGCGCATACTCGCCGTAGATCCGTCCCTGCGCGGGACAGGCTATGCCGTTCTTGAGGCTGCGGCCGGCAAGTTGCGCGCCCTAGCCTACGGCGTGGTGAAAAACCCGCCCAAGCTGGCTGCGCACCAGTGCCTGCGCGAAATCCATCAGACGTTGTCGCGCGTCGCCGAGGAGCACCGACCGACCAGCTTCGCCATCGAGGGGATCATCTATGTGCAGAATGTCCGCACCGCGATCATACTAGGATCGGCCCGCGGCGCCGCGCTGCTCGTCGCCGCAGAACACGGACTCGAAGTGCACGAATACGCCCCGCGTCTGATCAAACAGGCCGTGGTCGGACGCGGCGGGGCACAAAAAGACCAAGTCGCTTTCATGATCCGTGCTCTCCTCGGACTCAAGGAAACACCGCCGTCCGACGCCGCCGACGCGCTGGCTATCGGCCTCACCCATTTCAACCGCCGCGCCACGGCTATCCGATGAAAGCGCCGCAAACCAGCTGGGTCGGCCGCATCGCCTACGCACCCGCACTCGAGATGCAGGAAAAAGCCGTCGCCGCACGGGCCGCCGCCGGGACACCCGACCAAATCTTCCTGCTCGAACACGATCCCATCTACACGATCGGGCGCAGGCGGGACCGCTCCAGCCTTGGCGATGCGCCGCTGCCGCATCCAGTCGAGGAAATCAACCGCGGCGGGCAGGCCACATTCCACGGGCCGGGCCAGCTCGTCGGTTATTTCGTTTTCGACCTGCAACAATCGACGCCCGATCTGCACGTTTTCCTCCGCTGGATCGAGGAAGGCCTCATCGAGCTGCTTGCCGAGTTCGGTTTATCCGCGCAACGCCGCGACAACCTCACCGGCGTTTGGATCGGCGACCGCAAAATCGCCAGCATCGGCGTCGGCGTGCGCAAATGGATCACCATGCACGGATTCGGATTGAACGTCGGTTCCGATCTGTCGGGCTTCGGAGCCATCACACCCTGCGGCATCCCGGGAGTGACCATGACTTCCATCTCGCGCGAACTCGGGCGCGAAACCTCCGTAGAAGAAGCCGCCGAAAAAGCACAGCACGTCTTGACACGCACTTACACGCGGCTTTTTCCTTCAGGATTGAACGCCCAAATTTCAACTCCGCAGGCATGAAATATCTCGTCCTGACCGTCGGTAAATCCGCGCTCCCCTACGCCAAGGCGGGACGCGACGAATACCTCGCGCGACTCGCCAAATTCGCCACCGTCGGAAAAGTCACGGTGAAACCCTCTAATCCCGTCCGTGAAGCCGAGGGCCTTCTCGAACTCAGCGAGGGCCATATCCGCGTGGTGCTCCACGAACGCGGCGCGCAACTCGCCAGCCGCGAACTCGCGGCCAAGGTAGACCAGTGGCGGCAACTGGCTCGCCCCGTTGCTGTGATCGTCGGGGGCGCCGACGGGCACGGAAAAAATTTGTTGAGCGCGGCCGATTTTGTCTGGTCGCTCGGGCCACTCACCCTCCAGCACGAATTGGCCCTCGTCGTCGCGCTGGAGCAACTCTATCGCGCGCACACCATCCTCACCGGCCACCCCTACCACCGGGATTGACGTCCTTCGTCTTTGCCACGCGGCCGGCGTTCCGCTACAAATCACGGCTCTTTTATGTCCAATCAACTCTCCGACATCGGTCTCATCGGCTTGGCCGTCATGGGACAGAACCTCGCGCTCAACATCGCCGACCACGGCTTCCGCATTTCCGTCTACAACCGCACCACGGCGAAGACCGAGGAATTCGTCAAAAAGAATCCGTCCACTCCGGGCGGGTTGCACGCCGCGCTGACGCTCGAAGATTTCGTCCGATCGATCAAGCGGCCGCGCAAGATGATCATCCTCGTGCAGGCCGGCAAAGCGACCGACGCGGTGATCGACGGCCTCGTGCCGCTGCTGGAGAAAGACGACATCATCATCGACGGCGGCAACGCGCTTTGGAGTGATACGATCCGCCGCGAAAAAGATCTTTCGGCGAAAGGCCTCCGCTTCATCGGCTCCGGCGTGTCCGGCGGCGAGGAAGGCGCGAGGTTCGGTCCCTCGCTCATGCCCGGCGGCGCAGATTCTTCGTGGAAGGAGCTTGCCCCGATCTGGAACGCCGTGGCGGCCAAGGTGGATGCCAAGACCGGCAAGCCCCTCGAAGGAGCAGCACCCGGCAAACCCATCCAAGGCGGAGTGCCCTGCACCACCTACATCGGACCAAATGGCGCGGGCCATTTCGTCAAGATGGTGCACAACGGTATCGAATACGGCGACATGCAGCTCATCTGCGAAGCCTACAACATCCTGCGTCACGGGATCGGCCTCACGGTCGACGAAACGCAGAAAGCATTCGCCTCGTGGAACGCGGGCGACCTCGATTCTTTCCTCATCGAAATCACGGCCAACATCCTCGCGGTCAAAGATGCCGCGACCGGATCCCCCATCGTCGATGTCATCCAGGACCGCGCCGGACAGAAAGGCACCGGCAAGTGGACGGTGGCGGACGGCCTCAACGCAGGCATCCCGATTTCGACCATTTCCGAAGCCGTCTTCGCCCGCTGCATCAGCGCAATCAAAGAAGAGCGCGTGGCCGCGTCGAAGATTCTCAAAGGACCCCAACCGCACTTCGACGGCAACAAGCAGGAACTGGTCGACGCGGTGCGCGACTCGCTCTATGCGTCGAAAATCTGCTCCTACGCGCAGGGGTTCGCCCTCATGCGAGCCGTGGCCGCCGAGCAGAACTGGCCGCTCAACTTCGGCGAGATTTCCATGATCTGGCGCGGCGGTTGCATCATCCGCGCGCGGTTTTTGCAGCGCATCAAAGAGGCATTCGACCGCGATCCCGCGTTGCCCAACCTTCTGCTCGACCCTTACTTCAAGGACGTCATCGAGCGGACGCAATCGAACTGGCGCAAGATCGTCTCGGACGCCGTGCTCTCGGGCATCCCGACGCCGGCTTTCAGTGCATCGCTCGCTTATTTCGACAGCTACCGCTCGGAGCGGCTTCCGGCCAACCTGCTGCAGGCCCAGCGCGATTATTTCGGCGCGCACACCTACGAGCGCACCGACCAGCCGAAGGGAAAGTTTTTCCACTACGACTGGGTCGGAGACAAACAGCAGCACGACGCATAGCATGCCGGACAGCGCACCGGCTCCTATCGATCCGCGCTGGTGCGTTGTCATCCCGAGCTACAACAGCGGCCATCTCCTCGAGCGGACCGTCCGCGAGGTTCTTGCCGTCTGGCGTCCCGTCATCGTGGTGAATGACGGCTCGACCGACGGCAGCGCCGACGCCGTCATTCGATTGGCTGCGACGGAACCCGGACTCGAAGTGCTAGTCCAACCGCGCAACACCGGCAAGGGTGCGGCGGTGTTAGCGGCATTCAACTACGCCGTCGATCGCGGGCTCACCCATGCCGCGGTGTTCGATGCCGACGGCCAGCACGATGCCGCCGACATTCCGCGTTTCATGGAAATCTCCAAAGAGAACCCCCTCGCTCTGGTCATGGGCGATCCGCAGTTCCTAGACGACGCACCCACCTGGCACATCGCCGGGCACGGCATCGCTAATTTTTTCGCAAGGATCGAGACTCTGCGGCCCGGCTTGGGTGATTCCCTCTTCGGCTTGCGCGTGTATCCAATGCTCGCGGTGATCAAAGCGCTGCGGCGCATCCGCGGCGGACGCCGGTTCGACTTCGACACGCAAGCGGCGGTCCGAACGGCATGGCTCGGCGTGCAGACGCTCGTGGCGCCGGCCGCCGTGCGCTACCCGCAAAAAGACCGCATACGGCATTTCCGCTACCTCCGCGACAATCTGCTGCTCATCCGCGTGCACGGCTGGCTCTTGCTCCGCGGAATCCTCATCTGGCCGCAACTGTTGCTCCGCCGCCTCGGCGGTGCGCCCGCGTTCGACGCCAGCCTCTACCGCGGATAAAAAGGATTTGCAGCGCGCGGTTGGATGAAGTCCCTGCAGGGAAAGCTCCTTGCCTTAGCTTAGCGCTTGAAGTCATTGATGCAGCCATGCGCCTCTACCTACTTGCCGCCATCGCCACACTGCCTCTCTGCGCTTGCTGCGCTCCACGGACGACGCCGTCACGATGCAGCATCAAACAAACCACCACCGAGGTGGAGGCCGCGTTGGCCGGGAGGTCACGGATCGAAGTGGAAGCGTATTTCGGCCGCAAGCCGGACAAGGGCTACGGACAAACAAGCTGGGTCTACCGGGGAAAGTTCTTTGAGCCCGGCGAAAAACGGGTTTGCACGTCCGCGGTTGTCGTCTTCAGCCACTTCGACCCGGCCAAGGTCTGGTCCGTCGGCTTCGACTGCCCGTGACCATAAACTTCACGCCTCCACGCATTCTTGATCGCCGAGAGGCCAAACAACACCGGCAAGGAGGCAAATGGATCGCTAGAGCCCAGATTCAGCAATGAAGACCCTTGAGGTGAATCACCCTTTGAGAACTGTTGCTCCGGCCGCGGGGCGCGAGGCGAAGATCGTGGCGGGGATGCCCGTCTGGGCTTCGTAGTTAGTGGCGATTCTCTTCGAAATGTCATCCGCGGCACTTGCTTTGACCAAGGCAACACAGCAACCACCAAAGCCTCCGCCGGTCATGCGGCAGCCATAGACGCCGCCTTTCTCGCCGATCGCCTCGGCAATCTCCACGACCACATCAAGCTCCTTGCAACTGACTTCATAATCATCCCGCAAAGCCGCATGGCTTGCATACATCAATTGGCCCGCGGCGGGCCAATCGGACTGCCGCACACATTGCGCCGCCTGTGACGTGCGCCCGATTTCGCCGATGACGTGTCGCGCGCGGCGGTAAACTGTTTCGCTCATTTTGTTTTTTCCGGCTTCGAGCTGTACGGCGGTCACATCGCGGAGCGACTCCACGCCGAGATTCCTTGCTGCTTCCTCGCATTGTGCCCGGCGCTCGGCGTATTCGCCGCCGCTCAGCTCGTGCTTCACGTTGGTGTTGATAATGAGCAGCGCGACGGACGGGTCATTCATCGGCACGAGCTCGGTCGTCCGCGTGCGGCAGTCCAGCAGGAGCAAGTGGCCTTCGCGTCCCAGCGCGGAAATAAATTGGTCCATGATGCCGCAAGGCACTCCTGCGAAATCGTGCTCGGCCTTCTGGCATAGCAACGCTTTTTCGACGGGATCAAGAGTCGTGCCAGTAACCGCTTCGAGCAACGTAGCCGTGCAGACCTCGAGCGCGGCGCTGCTGCTCAAGCCGCTGCCCAGCGGCACGGTGGAATGCAGAAGCACATCGAGACCTCCGGGCTGCATGCCGCGCTCCTGAAAGCCGGCAACAACCCCGCGCGGGTAGTTCCCCCATTTTGGCGCAGCCGGCCTGACGGGCCGGGTAAGATCAATCGTCGCCTCCTCGGCCTCCAAAGTGCTGCGCAGCGTGATGACCTCCCGCCCATGCACCGGCCGGTCCGCCGCCATCACGCTGTAGTACTCGATCGCCATCGGCAGAACGAAGCCGTCGTTGTAATCGGTATGCTCGCCGATGATGTTGACGCGGCCCGGGGCCGCGGCGATCCAGCGGGGCGGACGACCGTAGAGCTTTTCAAATTCAACGGCGACATGGGAGGCGAGGTCTTGGAGTTTCATGATGTGTTTTAGCGGGTGGAGAACTTGTGGATCGTCGTCTGGAGGTAGGTTTGTCCGGGGCGCAGAATGACGGAAGGAAAACTCGGGTGATTGAGGGAGTCAGGAAAATGCTGGGTCTCCAGGCAGAAACCGCTGTGCTGGGTGTAGTAGGTTCCGCCGTGGCCGCACTGGGTGCCGTCCAGCCAGTTGCCAGTGTAGAACTGCACGCCGGGTTCCGTGGTCAATACGTCCATGACCCGTCCGCTGGTTTTTTCGTACACCGTGGCGCATGGCGCAAGACGTCGGCCGCCGCCGTTGAGGACGAAGTTGTGGTCATAGCCGATGGGCTTTGCAGTCAGCCGGGCAAAGTCGCGGCCGATAGGTTTCATCTTGGTGAAGTCGAACGCCGTGCCGGCCACCGAAGACAGCTTGCCGGTGGGAATCGAGGTGGCGTCCACAGGGGTGTAGCGTTTCGCGGCGAGCTTCAGTTCGTGTCCGAGCACGTTGCCACCCCCGGCGAGGTTGAAATAACTATGGTTGGTCAGGTTGACCGGCGTGGCGCGGTCGGTCGTTGCGGTATAATCAATCCGCAACTCATTGCGATTGGTGAGAGTCATCAACACGACAACGGCAAGATTTCCGGGATATCCTTCCTCGCCGTCCGGACTTAGATAGGTGAAGGCCACGGCCGCTTCCTTTCCGGGCACGATCTCCGCGTCCCAGACAACTTTATCGAAACTCGTGATGCCGCCGTGGAGATGGTGAGGACCATTGTTGACGGCCAACTGATGCGTCTTTCCGCCGAGCCGGAAACGGCCTTTGGCCGTGCGGTTGGCTACGCGACCAACCGTGCAGCCCAAATAACTGGGATTGCCGGCGAGGTATTGCCGCAGGCTATCGAACCCCAGCACGATGTTGCCGAGCTTGCCCCGGCGGTCGGGGACATGCAGTTCGGTGATAATCGTGCCGTAGTTGGTGACTTTGGCGACGAGACCGTGGGTATTGGTCAGCGTGAACAAATCAACACGTCGACCGGCGGGAGTTTTTCCGAACGGCTTCTTGAGGACGGCGGGTTTCATTTTCGGCATAATCACGCGCGGGACTGGCGCCGGTGGACAAAACCGGCGCCAGCGCGAGGGCTACGATTTGTCGTTCTTGCCACGAACAGCACCGAGCAGCATCCCGGCACCGAAGAGGAGAAGCAGAATGCCCCAGAACAAGTTGATGTTGATCCCCAGCGACAATGAGGCGTCGGCCTTGAACGCGCCGAAGGCGGTCAGGAGCGCTCCGATGAGGGTGAACATGAGGCCGATCGGCCAGCGGATATCGAGTCCCATAGTGTGTGTTTCCTTTAGTTTGGTTTGTTTGGATTACCAGAAGATGACGTTCATGATTACGCAGACGATAAGCAGAGCGACACCGACAACACCCGGTTGCAGGTAGAACGGCACGTCGCCGGCTTTGATTTTCGGCGTGAGCGAATAGACCAGGCCTTTCAAGTCCTCGTCTGTCTTCTGCGATTTGGTGCCGAGTGAAATCACCACCGTCGAGACGAAGCAGACGATGAAGGCGAACGAAGCGAGCCAGAAATTCTGGGCCATCTCGCTGGGGAAGGCATGAAGGACGCCGAGGTATCCGCCTTTGACACCCGGCGGGTTGCCAGAGGTAATGGTTAGAGCGTGGAATAGAGCGGAGCTGCAGATGCCGAGGAACAATCCCACGAATGCCCCCGTGCCCGTCGTACGCTTCCAGAACATGCCCAGCAAGAACGTCGCGAAAAGAGGCGCGTTCACAAAGCCGAACACGAGTTGGATGATATCCATCGCATTATTGTACATGGAGGCGAAATAAGCCGCCGCGATGCTCAGCAGGATGCCAACGACCGTCACCACTTTGCCGGCCCAGAAGTAGTGCTTATCGGTCTGGTTCTTCACGAAATACGCCTGATAGAGATCGTAGGTGAATACCGTGTTGAACGCCGTGACATTGCCTGCCATGCCAGACATGAAGGACGCCAGCAGCGCGGTGAGCGCCAACCCGAGCAGTCCGGGCGGGCAGTATTTCTTCACCAGCGAGAGGATCACGCCATCGTAGTCGTAGGCCGTGATGCTGTTGTAGATGCCGGTCTTGATTTGCGCATCGGTGAGACTGCTCTTCGAGCTGTCCGTGATCAGGCCGGTCACTTTTTCGGCATTAACTTTTTGACCCAAAGCGGCCTCGACGGCGGCAACACCGGCAGCAGGATCAGCCGGATTGGCGCTTTTCACCGCTTCGATCGCGCGGCTGTAGCTCTCCTGCGCGATGACCGGCGGCGGGATGCGGTAATCCTTGGACGGGATCGCGGTCAGCGCCACCGCGATCATGCCCGGCACGATAACGAGGAGCGGAAAGAACATTTTCGGCACCGCGGCGACGAGCGGCGTGTTGCGCGCCGCGGTCATGTCCTTGGCGGCCATCGCGCGCTGGACAACGAGGAAGTTGGTGCACCAGTAACCGAAGCTCAGAACGAAACCGAGACCGAAAACCATGGCAAAAATGTCCACACCCATCGGGTTGTGCGTCGGCCCCGCGAGAAGCGGCTGCCAGGCACTGGTCCAAGCGTTGGCGGCAAAGTCAGACCCCGCCGCATTCGAGTTGAGGGCCACCGTCTCCAGCGACTTGTTCATCGCCCCCCAACCACCCACATCTTTCAGGCCGAGATAAACAACCGGCGCAAAGCCGAGAACGATCATGAAAAACTGGAGCACCTCGGTGTAGATGGCCGAGGTCAGTCCGCCTTTCAAAACGTAGAGCAGCACGACTGCCGAGCAGACCCAAAGCGAGACATCATAGTTCCAGCCAAGCAACTGGTTCAGGAGTTTCGCCAGCGCGTTCATCGAAATGCCGGAAGCGAAAATCGTCATCACCGCGAAGGCGACCGAGTTCAGCGCGCGCGTGCGCTCGTCGAAGCGCATCTTGAGGTATTCGGGAACCGACCGCGCCTTGGAGCCGTAGTAAAACGGCATCATGAACACGGCGAGGAAGATCATCGCGGGGATCGCACCCAGCCAGTAAAAATGCGCGGTCCCGATGCCGTATTTCGCTCCGCTCGCGGCCATGCCGACGAGTTCGAGCGCCCCAAGGTTGGCCGAGATGAAGGCCAAGCCGGTCACCCAAGTCGGGATGGAGCGTGCCGAGGTGAGGAAGTCGGCCGAGGTTTTCATGTAGCGCGAGAGCGCCCAGCCGATGCCGATGACAAAGGCCACGTAAGCAATGAGGATCGTGTAATCGATCCACAGGAGGTTGATGGGTTCCATGGATTATGTGTTTTGGGTTGGGTTGTTGGGTTTGGGGTTATTTGGTGAGACTGCTCTGCTACGATAGATCGCCGGGGAGATAGAGGCTGTTGAGCATGTCCGCTGACGCGTCCCGCGCATAAACAGGGAAAGATGAGATGGGTTCGTGATAGATCAGCGTGGTGCCCTCCGAAATCTAGTCTTTGGCTCCTGCTGGTTTCCGAGGCGTTCCCTTGGCCACGATGGTTTCAAGTTCTTTGGCCAACTCGGCAGCCTTTTCGGGATGCTCTTTGATGATGTTGTTCTCCTCGCTCGGATCGGTGGCGAGGTTAAAGAGCAAAGGTTCGGGGATGTTGGCGGCGGCGAAGCGCGGATCTGCCGCGTTCGCGCCGCTGCCCATGCTGCCCTGCTTCATTTTCTCGGTTGCGGGGATGTATTTCCAGTCGCCCTGCCGGAGCGCGAGTCCCCCGATCCCGTGCAGGACGGTATGGTCGCGGAGGTTCTCTTTCGTTTTTCCGAACAGCACGCGGGATAGATCCAGACTGTCCGAAGCCGTGCCGGCGGGAACCTGCTGCCCGACAATTCCTGCCAGCGTGGCATACAGATCGACAAGGCTGAAAATCTGGTCGCTGACCCGCGGCTTGATTTGACCGGGCCAGCGCGCGATGAGCGGCACGCGGCAGCCGCCTTCATAGGTGAGATACTTCCACCCGCGAAGGCCCCCGGTCGGTTGGTGGCCGTTCAAATCCTCGACGGACCGGTCGTAGTAGCCGTCGAAGAGGATCGGTCCGTTGTCGCTGGAGAGGATAATAATCGTATTGTCGGCAAGCTTGAGACGCTCGAGCGTTTTCATGATCTCTCCGACTTGCCAGTCGATCTGACTGATGACGTCGCCGCGCACACCGGTCTTGCTGGTTCCGACAAAGGGCGGTTCAGCGACGCGCGGCACATGCGGTTCGAACAAACCGACCTCGAGAAAAAATGGTTCGTTCTTGTGATTCTCGATAAACTCCAGCGATTTTTTGACCACCGTGCTGGCCAGTTCTTCGTCTTTGAACCGCGCTGCCTTGCCCCCCTTCATGTAGCCGATGCGACTGATCCCGTTGATGATCATGCAGGAGTGTTGTTTGTCCGCGCCATACCTCGTCAGAAGGTCGGGACGCTCGAGTCCGGTCGGCGCGTCGCCGATGTTCTTGAGGTAGCTCACTTCAATGGGGTCCGCCGGATCGAGGCCGACCGTTTTGTGGTTCTCGATCCAGATGCTTGGCACACGATCCACCGTGGCAGGAATGATGTGGCAATAATCGAAGCCGACCTCGAGCGGACCGGGTTTGATCTCGCCGTTGAAATCAACACGCGTCTGTCCATCGCCGAGACCGAGATGCCATTTGCCGACGATACCCGTCTGGTAACCCGCGGCGCGCAACATCTCCGGCAAAGTCAAACGTCCCGGTTCGATGCAAAGCGGCGCATCCCCGTCCAGAATCGCATTATTCTTCGCCTTTTGTCGCCAGGCGTATTCACCGGTCAAGATCGAGTAGCGTGACGGTGTGCAAGTTGCCGATGGTGCGTAGCCCTGTGTAAAACGCACACCATCCGCCGCAAGGCGGTCAATATTCGGCGTCCGGACCTTTGTCGACCCGGCACAGCTCATATCGCCCGAACCGAGATCGTCCGCTATGATGACGACGATGTTGGGCTTTGCGCGGTCGTTGGAAGTCTCGGCGGCAGAGAGATCAGCCAGCAGCGCGAGCAGGAACGCGGTGAGGAATGTGTGGAGGTTTTTCATTTCGATGAATAGTGCGTTGATAAAATTCGACTGATCGGTTCACGGCTTGTCGGGGCCGGGACGCCAGTCGCGGGCGGGATCGAATTTCGGATCAGCTGCCTGGAGTTCGGCAAGGGTTTCGAAACGTTGTCCTTGGTCGTCGGTGTCCACGATCCATTTCTCAAGCACCCCGCGCAACTGCGCGAGCGCCTCCCTCGCCTCGGGTTGGTCGGACTTGGCAAGGTTGTGCAGTTCCCACGGATCGCTTTGCATGTCGTAAAGCTCCTCATCAGGCATCGTCGGTTGTACGGCGAATTCCTGCTCGGGGGTGAGTTTGCCTTCGGCGGCGAGCTTGGGCCAGAGCGTCCAGACGGGATACCTCTGCGTCTTGTAGTTGTTGAATGCGAGGAACGGAACCCACGGCGTGAAGTTGCGGATGTAGCGCCAGCGTTGGTCGCGCACACTGCGAATTCGCATCACCGTCATGTCGCAGCGATCGCGATGGCCGAAAATGTAGTCGCGCTCCGGCTCGCACCGATCCCCCAGGAAGTTCCGGCCCTGCATCTTGGGCGGCTTCGCTGCTCCTGCGATGTCGATCATGGTGGGAGCGAGATCGATACCGGCGATCATGCGGGCGTCACGCGTGCCGGGCTTGAAGTGGGCCGGCGCGGGAAAATTTTTCGGCCAGTAAATAATTAGCGGCGTCAGAAACCCCTCCTCATAGCAGAACTGCTTGCCGCGGGCGTGCGCCTGTCCGTTATCCCCGAAGAAGACAATGATGGTGTTGTCGGCCAGGCCGTCCGCTTTCAGCGCCTCAAGAATGGCACCGACCTTCCAATCCAGCTCGGTGGCCGAATCAAGATAGTCGGCCCAGTCCTGCCGCACGATCGGATGATCCGGATAGTAAGGCGGGATGTCGACCTTGCTCGGGTCGGCTTTTTTTGGCCCGTGAAAAGGCCGGTGGGTCTCGTCGAAATTCACCTGCGCGTAAAACGGCTGATGGGATTTCAGATCCTCCCACTTGGAGGAGTCGAAAGGCTTGTCCGTCGAGAGAAAATTCCAGTCGGTCTTCCCCGAGCCCTCGAAGCCGCACGAGGCCGGCATCTCGACCAGGTTCGCCGTGTAATAGCCCGCGTCACGCAGCCATTCGGTGAGCGGACGCACGCCGTCCGGCAGCATCTTCTTGTCCTTGGTGCGGTGGTTCTGCGCGCCGATACTGGTTGCATACATGCCGGTCATGAACGCCGAGCGGCTGACCGAGCAGACCATGCCATTGTAGAACCGCGTGTAGAGGACGCCCTCGCCCGCTAATCGATCGAGGTTCGGAGTCCACACCTCCTTCGTGCCGAAGCAGCCCAGATGCTGTCCGAAATCCTCAGCGATGAGCCAGAGGATGTTGGGACGCGACGGCTTTGTCCCGGCAGCGAGCAGACTGGGCCCGCCCATCATGAGCAACGACAAGATCAAAAGCGCAAAGACCCGTTTCATTCCTGCTTCAAGTCGTTCGCAGCCCCGGTCGGCCAAAGGCTCTCCACGCAACAGGATCGTCAGTGTTTCGCATCGCCGTAGCCGTGGGGATGGGCTTGGTGCCAGTGCCAAGCGCTGAGCATGATGTCTTTGAGATTGGGGTATTCTGGTCTCCAGCCGAGTTCGGCGCGGATTTTCTCGCTTGCCCCCACCAACACAGCCGGATCACCGGCGCGCCGCGGGACGATCTTCACCGGAATCGGATGGCCGGTGATCTCACGAGCGGTCTCGATGACCTGCTTCACCGAAAAACCCTGACCATTTCCCAGATTGTAAGTGCGGCTGCCCTGCTCCAGAGCAGCGAGGGCAAGAATATGGGCCTGTGCCAGATCGCAGACATGGATGTAGTCGCGCACGCAGGTGCCATCGGGCGTGGAATAGTCGTCGCCGAAGATCGCTATGTTTTCGCGCTGGCCGAGGGCGACCTGAAGAACCAAGGGAATGAGATGCAACTCGGGGTTGTGGTCCTCTCCCCGCTCCTTGCTGGCGCCAGCCGCGTTGAAATAGCGCAGACAGGCAGACTTCATCGCGTGCGTCTTCTCCAGCCAATGCAAGGCGCGTTCCATGATGAACTTGCTTTCGCCATACGGGCTACCCGGAACAATGCGCTCATCCTCCGCAATGGGCATGCGTTCTGGCTGGTCAAAAAGGTTGGCAGTGGAGGACAGAATGAACTTTTTCACCCCGTGGTCGCACATGGCCTCCATGAGGTTGAGACCGTTGTTCGTGTTTTCCTGCAGATACTTGAAGGGATTCTGCATGGATTCTCCCACGAGCGAGTAGGCGGCGAAGTGCATGACGGCCTCCGGCTTGTGCTCGGCGATGGCGGCACCGATTTCCGCTTTGACCGCCAGATCACCCCTCACGAACAAGGCCCCGGGATGCACGGCGGAACGATGCCCTTGGTAAAGATTGTCAAAAACCACGACCTCATGCCCTTGGGCGACAAGCTTTTCCGTGGTAATGCTGCCGATGTATCCGGCGCCGCCTGTAACGAGAACTTTCACAAGGATTTTATCGTCATCTGAAGGCTATTTGCTGCCGGGTTCGGGCTCCGCGCTTTCCTCGTTCAACATCTCAGGAACGGACTTCACCTTCTTTTTCTGGCCCGGCTTTTTGGAGCCCTTCTCGGATTGTTCCGGCGCGTCGTAGTGCGGTGAAGGTGTATGTTGCTCCGCCATGACGGCTTCGATTTTCTTCACGATGTCAGGATGGGCAGAGGCAAGGTTGTTCTTCTCCGCGGGATCCGCCTTGAGGTCGTAGAGTTCGAGCGGCGCTTTCGTGCCCAGCCGGTATCCCTTCCAATTACCCATGCGGACCGATTGCTGGAAATAAGGCTCATAGATCTCGAAATAGAGCGCGTCGTGCAACTTCGTCTGTTGCTGGCCGAGCAAGGTCGGCAAGATGGAGATGCCGTCCGTGTTGGCAGGCGCCGGCGCACCGATCAGGTCTGCGGCGGTCGGCAGGAAGTCGGCGAAGGTGGTCTGCACATCGCTGGTCGTTCCGGGCTCAATCTTGCCCGGCCAACGTGCGATGAAGGGCGCACGGATGCCGCCTTCGTAGAGCATCCGCTTGTAACCGCGCAACCCGCCGGTGCTGCCGAGCGGGTCGATACATTCATCGTTCGCGCCGTTGTCGGAGCTGAAGATGACAAGCGTGTTGTCATCGATGCCGAGCTCTTTCAGCTTTTCCATCACTCGGCCGACGTCCTTGTCGACCAGGCTGACCATGGCGGCGTAATTTTTTATCTCGACCGGCCAAGGCTCATTCGAAAACGGCGCGTTGTCCGGAATGACCCATTCGTCGTGCGGAGGCGTCCAGGCGGCATAACAGAAGAACGGACGGTCCTTGTTTTCCTCGATGAATTTGAGCGTTTCGTCGGCGATGCGGGTGTGGGAATAGTCCTCCCATGTGTGCTTGCCCGACTGCTGGTAAGGGACATCCACGCTGTTGCGGACCAGATGGTCGGTGTAGTAGTCGTGCGCGTGCTTCTGGTCGTAGTAACCGAAGAACACATCAAAACCCTGATTCTCCGCTACACCTGATGTGCCGGGATTTCCGAGTCCCCATTTTCCGAAACCACCGGTAGCGTAACCGGCATCGTGCAACATGCGGGCCACAGTCGGTTGATCAGCCGGAAGGGATAGCAGACCGACCTTACTTTGGTTGGCGCGGCGCAAAACGTGCCCCGTATGCTGGCCGGTCATCAGCACGCAGCGTGACGGCGCGCAGACGGCGCTGCCGCTATACGCCTGGGAAAACTTCATTCCTTCCGCAGCCAGACGATCGATATTCGGCGTGAGACCATACTTGCAACCGTAGGCCGAAAAATCACCGATCCCCGCGTCATCAACGAGGATGAAGACAATGTTGGGTTTCCTGTCTGCCTGCGGCGACGATTCAGCCGCCGGGGATGTTGCAAGCAGCAGTCCGAGTATCACTGCGAAAAAGAGTCCGTAGTTCTTCATGGGTATAATGATTCCGTTTCGTCCGCGACGACTCCTAGTCGTCTTTGTTCTTCTTGGTGTCGTCCATTTTCTCGCCGCGGATGACACGATCGTAAAAATTCCGCTTCTCGGCGAAGCCGTAGGGATACTCGTCGTAAATTTTTCCGTTGCCCATCATCCGGGGATCTTCCTGTTGCTTGAGTGCGGCGAAGAGTTGCTCTTGCAAAGCGGCGAACGACACCGATACAGCCAGATTTGTCATGCAGTCTGGATCCTTGCTGAGATCGAAAAGTTGGTCTGCCGGGAGCTTGCCAAATGAAGCATCAAAGAAGCGCTTCAGGTCGGACTGCTTCTCCGTGGCAAGAACCACGGTCTTTGTCGGGCTGTCGTCCGTATCCTTGTAGCCGGTCTCCGGAACTCCGGCGGGACCGCGACTCGTCTCGAAGTTTTGCAGGTAAAGCATCCCGTTCTTGACGATGCCGCGGATCGGATATCCTTCGTCATTGGGCCTTCCGACATCGTTTCGTTCCTTGGCAAGAAGGACATGATCGCGCTCCGGAATGATGCGTCCGGACTTTTCTGATTTGAAGATTTCCGTGAGACTCCGCCCCGCCATCGGGGCCATGCCGCTCTTGGTTTCCGCCACGCCGGCGGCCTCGAGAAACGTGGGAGCAAAATCGATAAAGCTCACGTAATCATCGACCACCCGGCCCGGCTTGGCGATGCCGTCCGGCCACATGATGGCCAGCGGCAGGTGGTTCGAGTTGTTGTAGGCGTAGCCCTTGCAGTGCGGAAAAGGCATGCCGTTATCGGAGGTCACAACCACGATCGTGTTCTTCAGTTCGCCGCGCTTCTCCAGTTCGGCCAGCATCCGCCCCAAGTGGAGATCGAAATTTTCCACCTCGAACGCGTAATCGAGCATTTCGTTGCGCACCTCCTCGGTATCCGGCCAGCAAGCCGGCACACGATCGATATCCGAGGTCTTTTTACCTCCCTTGGCCACACCCGAACCGTATTCGTAGCCGCGATGCGGTTCGCGCCCGCCATACCAGAAGGACCACGGTTGGTCCTTGGGCGCGGCGTCCAGAAAGTCGTTGAAATTCCCCGCGTAATCGATGGGCGAAATGCCTTTGGTGATTTTGGAGTCGAATTTCGCGATCCTTTCCATCAGCGTCCTTCGCTATGCCTGGCCCCCAACCCTTGCCGGTCATTCCGACGAAGTAACCCTGCTCGGCCAGTGCTTCCTGATAGGACTTGAACTCGGGCGGAAAAATCGCCCAATGGTTTCCGGCCGCCTTGAGTTGCCACGGGTTGCGCCCCGTGACGATGCAAGCCCTCGAGGGCGAGCATTTTGCGTTGGGCGTGTAGGCCTGATTGAAAAGAAGCCCCTCACGGGCCACGCGATCCGTCGCCGGGGTCGAGATCCACTTGCAGCCGTAGGCTCCGGCGTGCCCGAAC